>CAZVDN010000194.1:0-6701 GCA_964625665.1 uncultured Streptomyces sp.
GTCGGTCGGGTTGGCGGTGGTCGCCATCTTCGGCAGGAAGCTCGCCAGTTCCTCGCGCGTCTTTTTCGAATAGTCGGGCCACTCAAGGCCGTTGGCGGCGCCGTGATCGACCAGCAGCACACCGTTGCCGCCGGAAATGGTCGTTGCTGCGGTGCGCGGCCCCTGCGGGATGCGCTTGGCGCGCAGCAGCATCGCCATTTCATAGAGCTCGTTGCAATCATCAACGCGGATCACGCCACACTGCTTGAGCGCGGCATCGGTCACATCATCGGAACCGGCCATCGCGCCGGTGTGCGAGGCCGCTGCATGGCCGCCGGCTTCGGTGCGGCCGAGCTTGACCATGACGATCGGCTTTTTCAGCGCGGCCGCGCGGCGCGCGGTGGCCATGAAGCGACGGCCGTCCGGAATATGTTCAACCAGCGCCATGACGACGTCGGTCGCCGGATCATCGATCATGAAATCGATGAAGTCGATGATATTGAGGTCGGACGAATTGCCGCAGCTCACCTGATAACTGACACCGACACCGGCTTCCTGCGCGCGCCACATGACGTTGACCTGACCCGCGCCGCCGCTCTGCGAGACCACGCCGACATTGCCCGCCGGGCGCCGCGGCCCGGCGATGGTCGCCGAGGTCGTCATCGCAAAACCATCAACGAAACTGATCATGCCGTTGCAGTTCGGGCCCATGATGCGCATGCCGGAACGGCGCGCCAGTGCGACCACCTCGGCCTGCAGGGCCTTGCCTTCGGGCGTGCCGCTCTCGGCGAATCCACCTGTATAGACGGTGACGAACTTCGCGCCGCGCGCCGCGCAATCCTCAAGAATGCCGAGCACATGCTGGGCCGGCACCACCACGCCGACATGATCGGGGGCTTCGGGCAGATCGCGCACGCTGGCATAACACTCGAAGCCGCGCACTTTCTGGCCCTTGAAACGCGGATTGACCGGATAAATGTTGCCCTTGTAACCGAAGTCGGTCATGCGCATCAGCACCTTGCCGGCGAAACGGCTCAGATCGTCGGTCGCACCGACCAGCGCCACGCTGGCGGGATTGAAGAATTTTTTCAGATCGGCTTTCGGTGCAGTGCTCATGAGGCTTTTTTCTCCTGCGCGTTTTTTGCGTTTATTGCGTGTGTTCGTCTGATTATTTTTTCTGCGCCAGCGCCTGCTGGATGTTCATGGCGATTTCTTCCATGTCGCCGAGCAGCATCTGCCGCGGCCCGCCGGCAAAATGCGGCGTCATCAGAAAGTTTTCAAAAGCGAGCAGCGGCTCGTCCTCGACCACCGGCTCCTGATAATGCACGTCAGCCGCCGCCGCGCCGAGGCGCCCCGACTGCAGCGCTGCCAGCAGCGCGTCGTGATCGACGATGTCGGCGCGCGAGGTATTGATCAGCCAGGCGCCCGGCTTGATGTTTTCCAGTTCGGCCGCGCCGACCAGGCCGCGCGTCGCCGCTTCCAGCGGCACATGCACGCTGACAATGTCCGAATCCGCGAACAACGCCTGCTTGCTGCAATAGCTGATGCCCAGCGCAGTTTCTTCAGCGACCGGCAAACGGGTGCGGCGATGGTATTGCACCTCCAGCCCGAACGCTTTCGCCATCGGCAACAGTTCGCGCGCAATCTCGCCGAAACCGAGCAGGCCCAGCGTCATACCGCGGATCACGCGCAGGCCGCCGATGCGGCCGTAGTTGTTGGCGCCGGTGTGGCGCGTATCGTATTTGCGGTATTCGTAACCGAGCTGTTGCAGACGGCTGACGGTGACTGCGCCCGAGAGCCGGTGCAACTGCCGCGCCAGTCCGAGGATCAGCGCCATGGTGTGTTCGGCGACCGCAAAGTTGCTGCGGCGACGCTGGGTCGTTACCTTGATACGGCGATTGGCACAGGCCGCCAGATCGATGTTGTCGGCACGCGTGCCGAACTTGTGGATGAGTTTAAGGCGCGTCGTCAACGCGAGGTCGGCGTCGCCGATGGTCATGCTTTCTACCACCAGCGCGTCGGCCTCGGGCAACGCCGCATGCAGGTCATTGCGGTCCTTGAGCAAACGCACCGACGCCGGATACACGCCGGGCACGCGCGCACGCGCGTCGGTCAGCCAGCGGTCCTGATCGATGTCGTGGGCGACATAATCGGCAAAAACGCGCATGCGCTCCGCAGGCGTCTGCGGATCCAGCAATATCTGCAGAAAACGCAGAACCTTGTCGTCTTCAACTGCAATTACGGTCACGGCATCGATCTTTCAACGGCCTTCGTCGGCCCGCATTCGCTGCGGCAACAAGTCCGGCCTGCGAACGCGCGCAGGCGCGGCCTTCGCCCCGTTGCTGTGCCACGAATATCGGGATTCAGTGCGATGCACCACGGAGAAACGCGCCCAAAGGGCCCCGTCAGTGCCGCAGGCGATGATATCACGCAGGCCCACCCGGCCTTTTGTTCCGGGAATTCGGGGGCGCCGCGCCCGGCTGCGCTGTCACGCCTTTGTCACGCAGCAACAGTAGTCTGCGCGCAACCAATTCGGGAGTCCTTCCATGGAAAGTCCCTACAAGGGAAAAACCGGCCTGAAACGCGTCTGGAACGCGCTCTTTTATTCATTTGACGGATTGGCTGCGGCATTTCGCCACGAAGACGCCTTTCGCCAGGAACTGCTGCTTGCGGCGATCCTGATTCCGTTGGCACTCTATCTGCCGCTTGCGGCAACCGCAAAAGGCCTGATGATTGCGAGCGTCATGCACTGGCCAAACGCGCCAAGGACCTCGGCAGTGCAGCCGTCCTGCTGTCGATCGCCAACGTCGTCATCGTATGGACGCTGGCACTGGCGTGACGCGCGGGCGGCAGCTTCATTAAACCGTCACGCAAGCGTCATCGAATTGACTTCGTCGCCGATCACAATCAGGGCGATGGAAAGCGCCCAAATCATCTTTCAACAGCTACCTGCGACCCGCCGCACGCTGCGCGTCGCCATCGTGACTGAAACCTATCCACCGGAAATCAACGGTGTTGCCGTGACGGTGCAACGCGTCGTCGAAGGACTGCGCGCACGCGATCACGAAATCCAGCTGGTGCGCCCGCGGCAAAGCCGCCATGAACACGCCATGACCGAACCGCGCTTTGAGGAAGTCCTGCGCAGCGGACTGTCGATCCCCCGCTCTGAAAACCTGAAAATGGGACTGCCGGCCAAGCAGGCGCTGCTGCGCCTGTGGTCGCTTGACCGTCCGGACATCGTGCACATCGCCACGGAAGGGCCGCTCGGCTGGTCGGCACTCGCCGCCACGCTGAAACTGCGGATCCCCTGCAGCAGCGACTTCCATACGAATTTCCACAGTTACAGCAAGCACTATGGCATCGGCTGGCTGCGCAAACCGATTGCCGGTTATCTGCGCCGCTTTCACAACAAGGCGCAATGCACGCTGGTACCGACGCAGACCATGCGCGAGGAACTTGAAAGCCACGGCTATCTGAATCTGCGTGTCGTGCCGCGCGGCGTCGATACCCGCCTCTTCTCGCCGGCCCGCCGCAGCGAGGCCCTGCGACAACAGTGGGGCCTCGCCCCGGGCCAGCTGGCCGCACTCTACGTCGGACGCCTCGCGCCGGAAAAAAACCTTGCCGTCCTGATCAGGGCCTTCAACGCGATGCGCGCCAAGGATCCGGCCGCGCGTTTGATTCTGGTCGGCGATGGTCCCGAGCGCGCCGCGCTGCAGGCGCAATGCAAGGACGCCGTTTTCGCCGGCATGCAAACCGGCACGTCGCTCGCCGAACACTATGCATCGGGCGATGTCTTTCTGTTTCCCAGCGCCACCGAAACCTTCGGCAATGTCACGGTCGAGGCCATGGCCAGCGGACTTGCCGTGGTTGCCTATGACTATGCAGCCGCGGGCGAATTCATCCGCAGCGGCGAAAACGGCCTGCTAGCCGAGCGCGACAATACGCATGTCTTCATCAAACTCGCCGCGCATCTTGCCGGCGAGCGCACGCGTGCCTGTGCGCTCGGCATCTCCGCACGCGCGACTGCCTTGTCGCTGGACTGGGACTTCGTGCATGCCGAATTCGAAAATGCCTTGCGCGAGGTCATTACCGGCAACCGGACCGAACGCGACTCCGAACGCCTGACCGCCTGAACATCATGCCCATGGACTGCGCACCATCCGAACTAAATATCCCGCCCGACGAGCCGCGCAAAGTGCGCTCGCTGTTTCTCTCCGACATACACCTCGGATCGCGCGCCTGCCGCGCCGAGGAACTGCTGGAATTTCTCAAGCACTACGAGGCGACCAACATTTTCCTGCTGGGCGACATCGTCGATTTCTGGGCGATGAGCCGCAGTCTCTACTGGCCGCAGACGCACAATACCGTCGTGCAGAAAATTCTCAAGAAGGCGCGCCATCACGTCAAGGTCTACCTGATCCCCGGCAATCATGATGAAGCCCTGCGCGAATACATCGGCAGTTCCTTCGGCGACATCGCACTGCTGCGCGACCATGTGCATACCACGGCTGACGGCCGCCGCTACGCACTGCTGCACGGCGATGAATACGACCAGGTAACCCACTATCACCGCTGGGTTTCAGTGCTGGGCGATGTTTCCTACACCATGCTGGTTCACGTCAACCGACTGCTGTCGCTCGTCCGGCGCAAACTCGGCGTCAGCGGCCACTGGTCGCTGGCGGACTACGCCAAACGCAATGTGCTGCGCGCGGTCAGCTTCATCAGCGACTTTGAATCCTCCGTCGTGCACAATGTCAAAAAGCGCGGGCTTGACGGTGTGATCTGCGGACACATCCACACGCCGGTGATCAAACGCATCGACGGATTGACTTATATCAATTGCGGTGACTGGGTCGACAGCTGCACGGCCATCGTCGAACATTTCGACGGGCGCATGCAATTGGTGCGCTGGACACGCCCCGAAACCGCGCAAGATGCCCAAATCGTCGAACTGGCCGAAGCCGCCTTGCGCTAATCGTGCCCGGGCACGGGCAGAAGCGCTGTAACATCGCTGTAACGTCCGGTTGTTACGCTCGGGTCGCGCTTGAAAGCCGGAAACCGGCCCCAATATTTATAACAGCAGCCGGACCGCAAAATCATGGCTAAAACCGCCCTCGCCCCGGAACTGTACCTCAACCGTGAACTCGGCCAGCTCGAATTCAACCGGCGCGTACTGGCATTGGCCGAAGACAAGCGCGTGCCCGCCCTCGAGCGCCTGCGCTACCTCTGTATCGTCGACAGCAATCTGGATGAGTTCTTCGAAATCCGCGTTGCCGGTCTGAAGGAACAGATTGCCACGCGCGCGCGGCCGGGGCCCGACGGCACACCGCTCGAACAGGTGTTTCGCGCCGTCGCCACAAAGACCCGCGAACTGGTTGCACGCCAGTACGAAGTGCTCAACAACGACGTGCTGCCGCAACTGGCCGCGCAGGGCATCCGCATCCTGCGCCGCACCAAATGGAACGCCGCGCAAAAATCCTGGGTGCGCGATTATTTTTTCCGCGAACTGATGCCGGTGCTGACGCCGATGGGACTTGATCCCTCGCACCCGTTTCCGCGACTTTTGAACAAGAGCCTCAATTTCGTCGTCGAACTCGAAGGCAAGGACGCCTTCGGCCGCAAATCAAGCATGGCCATCGTGCAGGCGCCCCGCGTGCTGCCGCGCGTCATCTCGCTGCCGCGCTCGATTGCCGGCTGCGAACACGGCTTCATGTTTCTCTCGTCGATCCTGCATGCCCACGTCGGCGAACTGTTTCCCGGCATGATCGTGCGCGGTTGTTACCAGTTCCAGCTGACGCGCAACAGCGACCTCTATATCGATGAGGAGGAATTGCGCGAACTGAAAAGCCTGCGCAAGGCCCTGCAGGGCGAACTCTCGCAGCGCCAGTTCGGCGATGGCGTTCGTCTCGAAGTCGCCGACGAGTGCCCGCGCGCCCTGACCGACGCCCTGCTGGCGCAATTCGGCCTCAAGGAACAGGACCTCTACCTCATCAACGGGCCGGTCAATCTGGTGCGGCTGCTGCAAATTGCGGATCGAGTCGATCGCCCGGCACTGAAATTTCCCACCTTTATCCCGGGAATGCCGCGAGAACTGACGCGCCACCCCGGCGTTTTTGACTGCATCCGGCGCGGCGACATCCTGCTGCACCATCCTTTTCAGTCCTTCATGCCGGTGATCAATTTCATCGAGCAGGCGGCCAACGACCCGCAGGTGGTCGCGATCAAGCAGACTGTCTATCGCACCGGCGCGCAGTCGGCGATGATGGAACTGCTGATGCAGGCGGCGCGCAACGGCAAGGCGGTCACCGTGGTCGTCGAACTGATGGCGCGCTTTGATGAAGAAGCCAACATCAACTGGGCGCAGCGCCTGGAAGAAGCCGGCGCGCATGTGATCTACGGCGTGGTCGGCCACAAGACCCACGGTAAGATGGCGCTGGTGGTGCGCCGCGAAGGATCAACACTGCGCCGCTATGTGCATCTTTCCACCGGCAACTATCATTCGCGCACGGCGACCCTTTATACCGACTTCGGTCTCTTCACCTGCAACGAAGAAATCTGCAGCGACGTCAACGAAGTCTTCATGCAACTCACGGGGCTGGGCAAAGCCAGCAAACTCAAGCATCTGTGGCAGGCGCCCTTCACGCTGCACCAGCGCATGCTCAAGGCCATCCAGAACGAGGCGCGCAATGCCGCTGCCGGCCGCAAGGGCCGCATCGTGGCGC
>CAZVDN010000194.1:6711-7071 GCA_964625665.1 uncultured Streptomyces sp.
CTATGCGGCATCGCAGGCCGGCGTCTCGATCGACCTGATTGTGCGCGGCGTCTGTACGTTGCGGCCCGGCATTCCCGGCATTTCAGAAAACATCCGCGTGCGTTCGGTGCTCGGCCGCTTTCTCGAGCACAGCCGGGTGTTTTATTTCTACAACGGCGGCGCCGAAGACATTTATCTGTCGAGCGCCGACTGGATGGACCGCAATTTCTTTCGCCGCATCGAAATCTGCTTTCCGGTGCTCGAACCGCGGCTGAAGAAGCGCGTATTGCGCGAGGGCCTCACCCCCTACCTCGGGCGCGATGTGGAATGCTGGGAAATGGACGCCACTGGACAGTACCGTTTCCGCCGTGGCAAACGCGG
>CAZVDN010000195.1:0-4016 GCA_964625665.1 uncultured Streptomyces sp.
GCCGCATTGAACCGGCCGCCGCGCGCGACAAAGCGCACGAAAACGTCGTCATCAAAATCAGCACCAAAGACTGGAAGGTTGCAAAAACCGTGACCGTTGACGACAGCACGCCCGTCTGGGTTTCGTTTACGGCCGACAATAAACATGCCTTTATCACCGGCGGCCATAGCGACGTGATTTTTCGCTATGACACGGCGCAGGACAAGATTTCGGGGAAAATCCGCGCGGGCGTTGATGGCCCCTACGGCGTGCATCTCAGCTGGGACGACAAAGACCTGTATACCATCGGCAAGGGTGAGGGTTCGCACAACCGCGGCAAAATTCTCGGTTATGTGCAGGCCAATCTGATCGGCAAGACCGCGGTAGCCTCCGACCAGTTTCCGACCGATTGCATTCGCGGCGATCATGGCACGCTACACCCCGATCCGGAAGCCAATGAAATGTGGATCACCTGCAATTCCAGTTTTGAAATCGTTATCTTCGATCTGGATCTGCGCAAGGTCGTGCAGCGCCTGCCGACGCCAAACGGTGGTTCGACGCACTCCGGCGCGTTTGTGCGTTACGACGGCTGGAAGGGCGAAGTGCAGGCCGACCATAACGGATTTCTCGGCCGCACGCTGGCGCTCAAGCGCAAGATGCTCGGTATTGCACCGGCTGCTCCGGTTAAATCGACGCGTAACTGAACACGATCCTTGGGAGGGGAAATGAAAAAAATTATTCTGGCAATCGTGGGCGTTGTGGTCATTGTGTCTTCGACGGCGTTTGCGGCCGAGCGCGGGATCGATGCGAAACAGCTGGAGCGCGGCAAAAACATCTGGAAAACCGCCGGCGGGCTCGGTTGTGTCGGGTGCCACGGTCAATATGGCGAGGGTGATGTCGGCGTCGGACCGTACAACCGCGGCGTGGGGTTGTCGAAAGTAATTTCGGCGGTTGAATCGGTAGACATGATGAAGGCGCTGTTCAAGGACAAGCTTTCCCGCGAGGATATTGAGGCAGTGTCGGCCTATACGATGTGGATGGGACAGCACCAGTTGCTGCGCACGCTGGTCAAGCGCGATCGCTTTCTGCCCGATGCGATCGAAGTGTTTCCGGGAACGGCTGTGCAACTGGTTGTGCGCAATACCAGCCAGTCGCCACATAAATTTTCGAGCGCCAACATGGGCGTTTCCGAATTCCAGGTCGGGCCGCGCGATGTCGGCGACGTGATCTGGCGCGCACCCGAAAAGGAGGGCAGCTACACTCTTCAATGTGCAGATTGCACGCGCAAGGGTGAGGACATCCTGACTGTCAATGTGCGCAAATCGGCGCGTCGCTATCGCGTGCCGGATCCCGAGTAGCTGTTGCACGGCAGATGTAACGTGGGTGAGCCGGTCGTGGCGACTGCGGTGACGCCTGCCTCGGGATGGTGGGCGCGGCACAGCAATCTTGCCGCTGTATGCGCCATGCTGATCGCACTGACGTTAAGTCTTTCCTGGCTGGCGTTTCCGTATTTCGTGCAGGGCAAAAAAGTACTTTTTCAGGTCGGCAGCAACGTCAAACAGGGACAGCGCGTAAAGGCGGCGACCATCGGCAGATTCCTGACCCGGGGCGCCGACGGGCCAGGCGAGGCCGAAGTCGAGGTGCTGTATGCGACGCCAGCCTATTTCGAAATTTCAGACCGCGCCGGTGTGGTCGGGAAATATCAGCCGACACGTTATCTCGTCTTTATTGTCACTGAAACGACGCATGTAGACCGGTTGCCCGATGAACTACCCAATGCGGTTCTCGTGACTGGTGGTGCCGAATCCAGGCCCATCAGCGTGGAAGGCCCTGAATTCGCCGAACATCACCGGACGACGGTATATCAGTTTGCCCGGCCCGCGGGGTACAACGAGGCTGATGCGGGCGAGTTGAAAATTCGCTTGCGCAACCGCTGGGATGGCGCGGACACCGAGCGCAGTGCGAAATGGCTATTGCCGCTTGACTACCCGCCCGAACTGCTCGAGCGCAAGGGATTCACCCCGACCATGGTGCTCGCACTTGCCGCAGGACTGTTGTCGGCCGTATTGACGCCGTGTCTGCTGCAACTGGTGGTGATTTATCTGGTGACATTGACCGGCCTTGGTGCCGCGCAACTGGCGCAGAAAGCCGGTGTTCCGCTTGACGCGGCTCGCCGCATGCGCGTGTTTGCACTGGCTTTTGTCTGCGGATTTACCGCACTGTTTACGCTCGCCGGCGCAGTCATCGGTTATGCCGGCAAGGAGGTGCAGATCGTGCTCGCCGAACACAGTCGCAGTGTTGGCGTTGTCGCCGGCGCGATGATGATCTTCATGGGTTTGTGGGTCGGCTGGCGTGCGCGCGCCCCGCTTGTCTGTCGCCTGCCTGTGGCGCAACGCATGCCCGCCTCGGAGCGGCAAGGCGTCGTCGGCACCGCGTTGATGGCGGCGGGATTTTCGCTGGGTTGCATGACGTGTTTCAGCGGCGCCATTATCGCCACGATGTTTGTCTATGTTGGCGCGCTGGGCAGCGCCTGGGTCGGTGCCGGTGTGCTGCTGATGTTCTCGCTCGGGATTGCTGTTCCGTTTCTCGCCGCAGCCCACTACCTCACGCGCGTTTTACCGGCGATGCAATTGCTGGCCCGTCACACGGCGGTGCTTGGTTTTGTCAGCATGCTCGTCATCATGGCGTTCGGGGTTGTATTGATGACCGACAATTTTCATGTGCTGAGTGACGCGATCTATCCGCTGCTCGGACTTTCCTGAAGCTGCCTATGCATACAATCCTGGCGAGGCTGCGCGCACTGCCCGTGGCGGCTCGCGTGACAATTGCCGTTTTCATTCTCGCCGTCGCGGCAGGGGGGCACTGGTTTGCGAACAGCAATACAACGGCCGGCCCGACTTCGTTGCGCGACCGCGAACGCTTTGTGTTTATCAGCGCGCGCGACAGCAGCGAGATTGCCGTAATCGACGCCCAGTCGAATCGCGTCGTTGCGCGAGTCGTGATGCCCGCGGCGCCTAAGCAATTGCTCATGTCGGAACCGACAGGCATTCTGGCGATGACCTCAGCCGGCTCAAGCGGTCTGGATATTGTTGAGCTGATGCCGGAGACCGGGCGTGCCCGTATCGACCTCGGCATCGAGGCAGACAGTATTTTGCTGAGCCCTGACGGATATCTGGTGGCGGCGCATAACGCCGCGCAAGGCGCGCTTGTCGTGGCTTCATTGCAGACGCGCAAGCGGCTTTTCTCGGTGAACGGATTCAGCGGCACGCATTACCTGACCTACAGCTACGACGGCTCGCAGATTTATGTGGTGAACGCGGCGACCGCGGAACTGGCGGTTTTTGATCTGGTGCAGCAAAAGGTCATTGAAAAAATAAAACTTGGCGGAACTGCGGGCGCGGTTTTGCCATTGCAGGGGGCGTCGGCATTGACCCGCACGCCCGACGGCCGTAATGGTTTTGTGGCGATTGCAGGGGGCGACAAAGTCATTGCCATCGATCTTGGCAATATGAAGATTGCCCGCGAAATCCGCGTGGGTTCGCGGCCATCACGGCCATATGCGACCGCTGATGCGCGTATCGTTCTGGTCAGCAATGATGGCGATCGCACTGTTTCGGTCATTGACTCCGCCACGATTCAGGTATTGGCGACACTGCCCGGGGCGGCGGATGTCAATGCAATCAATACGGGCTGGTTCGAAACCTTTGCTTTTGTCACAAGCAGCAGCGAAAAGCGGATTGTCGTGCTTGATCTCGAAAAATTCAGAAAGGTCGCGGATATTGAACTGCCTTCGCCTGCGCTGACAGGTATGGTCAACAGCGCCGGCGTCAAATTGTTTGCGCCTTTGAAGGGGGGCGGACTCGTCGCAGTCATCGACACAAGGCGGCATGCGGTCCAGACACTGGTTGCCGATGCGGGTGCTTTGCCCTGGGCAGTGGCGATGGCGCACTCCAATAACTACTGTCATTGAGTGAAATGCCCTGCGGGCTATGGCCGCGCCCGCTTCGGGAATTAATTCATACCTCTGCGCAGGTGCG
>CAZVDN010000195.1:4026-5295 GCA_964625665.1 uncultured Streptomyces sp.
CGTCGCGGCGTTGAGAAGCTGCCCCCGCGCAACTCCATGTGCGTGCCAAACCACGGTTGCGAGTATTCCTTGTAGGGGTCGGCGATAAATCCCGGATAGGGATTAAAAACATCCGCGGTCCACTCCCACACATTGCCGATCATTTGCTTGCAGCCGCGCGCGGTGTCACCGTCAGGCAAGGCATCGACGGCCAGCGGCGTGCTGCCTTCCAGATTGGCGCGCGTGGCGTCGGGCGCATCGTCGCCCCAGGCGTAATACCGCTTTGCCGAACCGGCATCCTGCATTGCTGCGGCGAACTCCCACTCGGCGGCGGTCGGCAAACGGCGCTTGGCGTAACGGCAGTAGGCCTGTGCCTCATGCCAGTTCACGTGCACGACCGGTTCATCATCAATGAGCGGGCATGACTGATCGAAACGGCGCTGCTGCCATGTGTTGCCCTGGCGGCTCCAGTACTGCGGCGCTGACAACCCGCTCTTGTCCAGCCAGACCCGGCCGGCGTTACTCCACCATTCGCGGCGCAGATAGCCGCCGGATTCCACAAAAGCGCGGTATTCGGCATTGCTGACGGCGGTGCGCGCCATGCAAAACGGTGCAACGCGAACTTCATGTGCCCACTTTTCATTGTCGAACACGAAACGACCGTCATTGACGGCGCCGAGCATGAAGTGGCCGCCGGCGAATTCCGCATCGCCGCTTGTCGAGGCGGTCTGAACTGCCGTTGCAGCATTGTACTGTTGCGCAAACGGATCGGCGTAGCCGAGGGTCTGCCGCGTGTAGTGAAACGCCTCGGCGTGCATGTCTTCATGCAGGGTGGCCAGTCGCACGAAGTATTGCAGCGCGCGGTTTTCGGCTTCGCGCTCCAGCCGGCGCAGCACTAGTTCAAGGACTTCGGCGGCGTAGGCGCGCGTGGCCTGCAGGGTTGGCAGCGGCAACGTCCAGCGCGAGTCGTGTGCGACTTTTGCCGAATCGTAGAGGCGATCGGCGTTTTCGATGATTGAAGGCGCCGGTTCACCGCCGTCGCGGTAGCGCAGGCACCAGTATTCATGAAACCACGCAACATGCCCGATTTCCCACAGTGGCGGATTGACAATCGCGAGCAACGGGCCGAGCAGGCGTTCACCGTCAAGATCGGCCGTGATGCGGTCGGCACGCAGGCGCGCCGCGCGCAGACCTGCGGCGAGCAGTTCGGGATTGACGGGGGCGGGACAATTCATGGTTTTCCGGCGCGAGTCTACTATACTCACGCCACACGACTGAACGCGCGCAACA
>CAZVDN010000195.1:5305-7070 GCA_964625665.1 uncultured Streptomyces sp.
GATCCAGATCATCATGCCGGCGGGGGCCGGAAAACGCAGCGGCAACCAGCACACAGCAGCGCGCTGGCGGGATTTCTTGCGCAGCGGCGGCCACCATGTCACCGTCGCAGCCGATTGGAACGGCGCACCGGCCGACGCATTGATTGCACTGCACGCGCGCAAAAGCGGCGCGGCCGCATACCGCTTTCATCGCGCATTTCCGGACCGCCCGCTGATTGTCGTGTTGACCGGCACCGATCTTTATCGCGATATCCGGACCCACGCGACTGCGCGCCGCAGTCTGGACGTCGCGACCCGTCTGGTGGTGTTGCAGGACGCTGGCGTGCGGGAACTTGCGCTGCATCTGCGTGCGAAAACGCGTGTGATTTACCAGTCGGCAGACACGCAATTGCGCCAACATCCGGTAGAAGGCCGCTTTCGCATTGCAGTGGTCGGCCATCTGCGCGCAGAAAAGGATCCGTTCTGTGCCGTGCAGGCACTTGGCCATCTTGCGGCGCATGACGACATTGAACTGGTGCAATTGGGCGGGGCGTTGTCGCCCGATATGGCGCGTACGGCAAAACAATGGATGCGCGATGAACCGCGTTACCGCTGGCTCGGCAGCAAGCCGCACGGTGACACGCTGCGGCGCATGGCCGCGAGCCATCTTCTGGTGGTGAGCTCTGTGATGGAAGGCGGCGCCAATGTGATTTGTGAGGCGGGCCGGCTGGGCCTGCCGGTGCTGGCTTCGCGCGTGTCCGGCAATGTCGGCATGCTGGGGCGCGACTATCCCGGCTATTACCCGCTGCACAACGACCGCGCGCTGGCGCGCTTGATCGCGCGCGCGCAGCGCAGGCCGTCGTTCTACAAACAGTTAAAGCAGGCGGTGCTGGCGCGGCGGCCATTGTTTGCTCCTGCCGCCGAGCGTCGTGCCGTTCTTGAGCTCGTGCGCGGGTTAGCCTGACCGGCGGGCGTCGTTCTGGCCAGACTTTTCAACCTCAAGTCGGACTGCCAAGGGCCGTTAACGGGTAACATTTCCGTATTCAGTCACGGGCGGCGGACTCATGCGCAGAAACGTACGGCCCTACATCATCGACGTCGAGGCTTCCGGATTCGGCCCGCACAGCTATCCGATCGAGGTCGGCGTGGCGCTCGAGCCGGAACGCAAGTTCTGCAGCCTGATTGCGCCCGAACCGGGCTGGACGCACTGGGACGATTCGGCGGAAAAAATCCATCGCGTGCCGCGCGACATCCTTGAGACCTACGGCCGGCCGGCGATTGAGGTCGCCAACCAGTTGAACGAACTGCTCGGCAACGCCACGGTCTACAGCGACGGCTGGGTGGTCGACAAGCCTTGGATCATCCAGTTGTTCGCGCGCGCCGGCGTGCGCCAGCAGTTTTCGGTCAGTCCGCTCGAAATGATTCTCTCCGAGGAACAGATGGCGCTCTGGCATGAAACCAAGGACAAGGTGGTGCTGGAAATGTCGCTGCAGCGGCACCGTGCCAGCTATGACGCCATGATCATTCAGGAAACCTGGTGCCGCACGCGGCACGCCGCAGTCGGCGCCTGAGCGCGCCGGCTTCAGTCGATCTTGATGTTGGCGGTTTTGACCACCGCACCCCATTTTGCGATTTCAGATTTGACGTGACTGCCGAGTCGCTCGGGTGAGCCGCCGCCGGGTTCGGCGCCGTTGTCCGCCATCAGTCGCAGCATCTCGGGCTGCAGCAGGATGCGGTTGATGTGGGCGTGGAGTTTGTTGACGATGTCTTTCGGCGTGCGCGCCGG
>CAZVDN010000196.1:0-7053 GCA_964625665.1 uncultured Streptomyces sp.
CGCTGCGCGATGCCGTGGTGTCCGTGATTCGAGAGCCGCAGAACAGCGAACAACTCGAAAACTGGGGCCTCACGCCGGTCGGCGGCACGCCCGAACAGTTCGGCGAATTCCTGAAAAAGGAAATCGCCAAATATCAGCGCATCGTGCGCGAGGCAAACATCTCGCGTTCCTGATCTTGTAGCCCGGAAGGAGTGAAACGGATTCCGGGATTGGCGCATGCCGTAACCCGGAATACGCTGTGCTCCTTCCGGGCTACGGTTTCAATTCATTTTGTTTCGCGGCACAGGCCTGACAAACGCAGGCGACATCACGCAAATAGTCCGGCACGCGCGCCAGCAGTTCCGCACTGAACGTCGTATTCACGCACCAGCAGGGCTGATCGGCATTGCCACCCTGCACCGAGGCGCAGGCGTTCGGCTGACCGCACAACGGGCAGATGGCTGCAACCGGTGCTGCGACCGAAGAAGCGGGTTTCATCGCGGTCAGCCTGCTGTCGACAACTATTTCGCCGGCTGCAGGACGTCTTCGAGCCAGTCCCACATGTAGGCGGTGCCGATGCTGAGGTTGTCGATCTGGCAGTGGTGATAACCGCCCTCTTCACGCGTAAACACCTTCATGTGTTTGTTGGCCGAACCGCAGGCGGCGATCATGTGCTCGGCGTGATCGGTCGGCGCCTGCGCATCGCCCTCGCCGTGCACCAGCAGATACGGGCAGCGCATTTTCTGGATCACGCCGTCGAGTTTGAAGCCTTCGAGTTTCTGGAACGCTTCTTCCTTGGTCTTCACGCCGAACACCCACAACAGATGCTGCCAGGGCACCGACAACGACAGCGCTTCGCCACGCTCGATGCGCGCCAGGCGCTGCTGCCACTTGGTGTGGTAATCCCATTCCGGCCCCCAGGAAATGCAGCAGGCAAAACGCTGATCCATCGAGGCCGCGCGCGGCGCGTAATAGCCGCCGAGCGACAGCGCCATGATGCCGATGCGCTTCGGATCGAACTCGGGGCGCGCCGCGAGATAGTCGTAGGCAGCACCCGCATGGCGTTCGGTCTGGTAATGCAGCGGCAGATTGCGGAAGCGGATCGCTTCGCCATTGCCCGGGCCGTCGAGCATCAGCACCGAAATGCCGCGCGCCGTCAGCGACGGGATGCCCTTGAAGTACTGCATCTCCTTGGTGATGTCGAAGCCGTCGAGAAACAGCATCACCGGCGCCTTGCCCTTGCGTCCCGGAACCGGGTCGCCGTGCACCAGAATGCCGGGCAGCGTGACGCCCTCGTAGGGCACTTCGACATTCTCCATGCGCGGGCGCGCCATAAGGCCGGCGGCCTTGCGGAAGACTTCGACACTGCGCTTGTAAGAAGCCTGCGAGGCCTCGGTCTTCGGATGCAGGAAGCGCTCGCCGATCTGCGCGTAGAGCGCGGCACGCAGCAGATAGGCCGATGCGCTGTGGGCGTGGCCCGCCGCCGCCTTTTCATTGCCGATGGCCTCGAGGCGCTCGGCCTCGCCCGTCCATTCGCGGAACCAGACCTGATCGTCGCCGAGATGGTCCTTGATGCGCAGGCCGATGCGGTGCACTTCGTCGATCTCGGCACCGCCCCACGGCGCGGTACTGAGCGCACCCAGCATGCCGTGCGACCAGCGATAATTGTCCGGAAAATACATGAACGCCAGTTCACCATCCGGCAGCTTTGATCCAGCCATCGTTCTCCCCTTTGCAGACGTCAAATTGTTTTGATTTCATCTGCTACTATAGCCGACCTCGGCAGTCCTCAGCACCTTTCCAACCCGTTCGCGAGACCCGATGATGAGATTACGCAGCGTCGAACTTGAAATGCCGGACCGCGCCGCGGCCGCCGCCTTTCTGCAGAATCCCTGGGGCCTGATCGATGCCGGCACGCGCGGCAATACCACGTATCTGCGCGCCACCGCCGATCAGGCTTATGCCATCGCCGTCACCGAAGCGCCGGAAAAAGCCGTGGCCTCGATCACCTTCGAAGGCAGCAAGGCCGAAGTCGAAGCGGTTTTCGCGCGCGTGCAGAAATCGAACCTGAAACACAGCCAGTGGATTGCGTCCTTCGACGAACCGGGCCGCGGCGCTGGCTTCTATGTCAGCGGCCCCGAAGGCGAGCCCTACCGCTTTGTCGTTGAACAGGAAAAGACCGCGGCATTGCCGGCCGACCGCGCGCGCCCAATGCATCTGTCGCATGTGGCGCTGAACTCCGGCGACCGTGAAACGGGAACGCGCATGATGGTCGATGTGTTCGGCTTCAAACTCTCCGACCGCACGCGCATCATGAATTTCGTGCGCTGCGACAACACCCACCATTGCATCGCCTACGCTGACAGCGAGAACTTCTCGCTCAACCACATTGCGTTCGAAATGATCGACACCGATGCCGTGATGCGCGGCATGGGGCGGATGAAGGACGCAAGCTGCCCGACCGCATGGGGCCCCGGCCGCCACGGCCCCGGCAACAATACGTTTTCGTATTTCGTCGCACCCTTCGGCGCCTGCATCGAGTACACCGCGGAAGTGCAGCGCGTGCCCGAGGACTACAAAGTCGGCGCGCCCGCCGACTGGAAGTGGCCGCCGGGCCGCGGCGATCACTGGGGCATCGCTTCGCGCGACGACGACAAGCTCATCGCATCGAGCAAAACCTTTCCTTACCGCCCGCTTGCCGCCTGAGCCGTCTTCAATCAAACCGCGCGCACCGACGCGCCGTTTTCAATTCGCGTTTTTGAAGTGTTGGCCCGCATGAAAAATATCTCCTGTGCATTTTTGTTCGCCGCGCTCTGCGCAAGTGCCGCAGCGCAGAACTACCCGACCAAGCCGATCCGCATCATTTCGGAATACATTGCCGGCGCCGGCGGCGACGTGTTTTTCCGCCCGCTCGCCACCAGCCTGTCGGCAGCGACCGAGCAGCAATGGATCGTCGATAACCGCGGCGGCGCCGGCGGCCTGCTCGCCGTCGAGGCGGTGTCGCGCGCTGCGCCCGACGGCTACACACTGCTGGTCGCTTCGCAGAACGTGCCGGTGACCCGCCGCTATCTGTCGAAAAACAAACCGGTCGACCCGAATGTCGATCTGACGCCGATCAGCGCGCTCTGGCGCACCACCCTGGTGTTTGCCTCGCATCCGTCGTTTCCGGTGAAATCCCTGCGCGAACTGATTGCCTATGCCAAAGCCAATCCCGGCAAGGTTTCCTACAGTTCCTCCGGCATCGGCACGCAGGCGCATTTCGCCGGCGCCAATTTCGCCAACATGGCCGGCGTCAATCTGCTGCACGTGCCCTATAACAACAACCGCCAGGTCACCGACGTGCTGGCCGGCGACGTGCCGCGGCCCATCAGCATCGTGTCCTCGGTCAGCCCATACGCGCCTGCCGGCCGGCTGCGTGCCCTGGCCGTCGCCGGCTACAAGCGGCTCGAAATCCTGCCCGATGTGCCGATGGTCTCGGAGGTGCTGCCGAAGTTCGAACCGCCGCCGACGTGGACGGCGTTGTTTGCGCCGCCGGGCCTGCCGAAAAACATTCTCGCGCGCCTGCATGCGGCGGTGGCAAAAACAGTCGCCACACCGGAACTGCGCGCCAAGGCCACCGCCGACGGCTTCGAGCTGATCGGCAACACGCCGGAAGAATTTTCCGCGCAACTGAAACGCGACATTGATGTCGCCGGCCGTCTGGTCAAGGCGGCAAACATCGAACCGACCGATTAAGTTTTTACGGGGCTCCTCATGAAACTCTGCAGATACAACAACGGCAGCACCGGCCTGATCGAAGGCGATCGGGTTTATCCGCTGGACGATGCAATGGCTGCGACCGGCAGCGTGCGCGCCGGCGCGACAATGACGGAAATCGTCGACGCACTGGCCAACAACCCGGCGGCAGCATCGGGCCTCGCCGCTGCGCGCCAGGGCAAACCCGTGGCACTGTCGTCAGTGAACTTGCAGGCGCCCACCGTCAATCCGCCGGCCATCTGGGCGGCGGCGGCCAACTACCGCGCCCACCAGGCGGAAATGAAAGTCCGCGTCAACGCCTACGACCGCACGCAGTTTTCCGCAGACGACCTGATGGCCGAGGTGTTCCTCAAACCGCAATCGTCGATCGTCGGCCCCGGCGGCACGGTGGTGCTGCCGAAAATCGCCAACCACGTCGATTTCGAATGCGAACTGTGCGCCGTGATCGGCCGCCCGGCGAAAAAAGTGTCGGCGGAAAACGCCCTCGATTACGTCTACGGCTACACGATGTGCTGGGACATCAGCATCCGCGACCCGTGGAGCAAGGGCCGCCACAACACGCGCAACATTCGCAAGGGCTTCGACACCTTCTGCGGCGTCGGCCCGTGGATCGTCACCAAAGACGAAATTGCCGAACCGCAGGACCTGCATATCAACGTCGAACAAAACGGCCAGAACGTGATGAAGGCGCACACCGCCGACATGATCAACGGCCTGCGCGACCTGATTCGCTTCCTGTCTTCGGTGAGCACACTGATGCCCGGCACGCTGATCACCACCGGCACGCCAGCCGGTGTGTCAAAACTCGCCGACGGCGACCACCTCAAGGGTACAATCAGCGGTATCGGCACGATGGAACTGAACGTCGTCGCGGAACGCTGAACACTCAATACCAAACGCCACACGCAACCACACAGAGGAACACTGTCATGCTACTCCCGCTCGTTGGCCGCAATATCGCCTATGACCTCGTCGGCCCGGAAAACGGCCCGGTCGTCGCCTTCTCGCACTCGCTCGCGGCCGATTCCGGCATGTGGGCCGAACAGGTGCCGGCCCTGGTGGCCGCCGGTTATCGCGCGCTGCGCATCGATTTGCGCGGCCATGGCGGCAGCGGCGCCCCGCCCGGACCCTACACCATCGACCAGCTCGCCGACGACATCGTGCTGGTGCTCGACGCCATCGCCGCCAAACAATGTCATTTCGTCGGCCTGTCGATCGGCGGCATGATCGGACAGTCGCTCGGCATCCGTCACGCCGGCCGCGTCAAATCGCTGATGCTCTGCGACACGCAAGCGTGTTCGCCGGCCGATGCGGCCACGCGCTGGGGCCCGCGCATCGAAGCCGTGCTGAAAGCCAATTCGCTCGAGCCGATCGCCGACGCCACCATCGCGCGCTGGCTCACCACTGACTACAAGAAGGCACATCCGAACCGCTGGCAGCAGATCCGCGACACCATCGCCGGCTGCACGCCCGGCGGCTACATCGGCTGCGCACAGGCGATCGGCAATTTCAATTTCGTTTCGCAACTGAAAACGGTGACGACGCCGACGCTGGTGGTCTGCGGCACCGACGATCCGGCCGGTTCGCCCGAGGAAGTCCGCCACATCGCCAGCCTGTTCGCCAACGGCCAGTATGACGAATTCAAGGGCGCGCGCCACCTGCCGAACATGGAACAACCCGACGCCTTCAACCGCGTCATGCTGAAGTGGATCGATGCGCACAAATAAACAGGCATTGATCGCACTGGCCCTGCTGGCTGCGGCACCCGTCGCCGCGCAGCAGGCCGGCAGCAATTATCCCAACCGCGCGATCCGTTTCATCCTGCCGTTTCCGCCCGGCGGCGGCACCGACATCGTCGGCCGCGTGCTGGCGCAGCGCCTCGCTGAAGAAACCGGACAACCGGTGATTCCGGACAACCGCGCCGGCGCCGGCGGCAACCTCGGCGCAGAAATCGTCGCCAAGGCGGCACCCGACGGTTACACCATCGTCATGGCCACGGTCAGCCTCGCGGTGAGCCCGACGCTCTACAAGAAGCTGAACTACGATCCTGTAAAAGATCTGGCGCCGATCGGGCTGGTGGCGGCATCGCCGAACACACTGGCGGTGCACCCGTCGACGCCGGCGCGCAGCGTGAAGGACCTCGTCACGCTGGCGCGCGCGCAACAGGGCCGCGTCAGCTTCGGCACGGGCGGGCCGGGCTCGCTCAACGATCTCATCTCGCAGGTATTCCGTTCAATCAGCAACGGCAAGGCGCTGGTTGTGCCCTACAAAGGCATCAATCCGGCAACGATTGCCATGCTCTCCGGCGAAGTCGATGCCGCGGTGATCTCGGTGGCCAGTGCCGCGCAGTATGTGAACTCCGGCAAGCTGCGCGCGCTGGCCACACTCGCCCCGGAACGCTCGGCCCTGCTGCCGAAAGTGCCGACCTCGAAGGAGGCCGGTTATCCGGAACTCGAAGCGGTGCTCTGGTACGGCATGCTCGCCCCGGCCGGCACACCGCAGGCGATCATCACCCGCCTCAATCAATCGTTCACGCGCATTTCCAATGCCGCCGACACGCGCGAGCGGCTGGCTGGTGTCGGCACGCTACCAATGACCAGCACGCCCGAACAGTTCGCCGAATTCCTGAAAAAGGAAATCGTGCGCTGGGGCAAGGTGGTGCGCGATTCGGGCGCCTCCGCCGAATAGGGCAAAACCGTGATCACGCTCACCATCAACGGCGACGCCCGCAGTTTCGATCAGGCCATGACCTGCAAACAACTGCTGGAAAAACTCGAACTCGCCGGCAAACGCGTCGCCATCGAACGCAACGGCGAGATCGTGCCGCGCAGCCGCCACGACGCCGAAATGGTCAATGACGGCGATAAACTCGAAATCGTCGTCGCCGTCGGCGGCGGTTGACCGCTGTCAATTCCTGCGCGCAACGCCGGCGCGTATACTTGCCGCTCTGTCCTGAATCCGAAACACTGCCATCATGAAACCAAACGCCAATTCCGATCCTTTTGTCATCGCTGGCAAGACCTACGCCTCGCGCCTCCTGGTGGGCACCGGCAAGTACAAGGATTTCAACGAAACGCGCGCGGCCATCGAAGAGAGCGGCGCGCAAATCGTCACGGTGGCGATCCGCCGCACCAACATCGGCCAGAACCCCAACGAACCGAACCTGCTCGATGTGCTGCCGCCGTCGAAGTTCACCATCCTGCCCAATACCGCCGGCTGCTTCGACGCCGACAATGCTGTGCGCACGCTGCGGCTGGCGCGCGAACTGCTCGACGGCCACGATCTGGTCAAACTCGAAGTGTTGGGCGACCAGAAAAC
>CAZVDN010000197.1:0-7016 GCA_964625665.1 uncultured Streptomyces sp.
GCAGTCATCTGGATGCACGGCCTCGGCGCCGACGGCAACGATTTCGCGCCGATCGTGCCGGAACTGCGCATCGCCGGTGCGCCAGCGATCCGCTTCGTGTTTCCGCATGCGCCGATGATGCCGGTCACCATCAACAATGGTTACGTGATGCGCGCCTGGTACGATGTCAGCTTCGGCGACCTCGAAGGCAAAACCAAACAGGCCGATGAAAAAGGCGTGCGCGCCTCGCAGGCCGCGATCGAGCAGCTGATCGCGCGCGAAACCGCGCGCGGCATTGCCGCGGAAAAAATCGTCGTCGCCGGTTTTTCGCAGGGCGGCGCCATCGCCCTGCAGACGGGCCTGCGCCATGCCGACAAACTGGCCGGCATCATGGCACTGTCGACCTATCTGCCGCTGGCGCAAACGCTGGCCGCCGAAGCGGCGCCGGCCAACCGTTCAATCCCGGTGTTTTATGCCCACGGCACCCATGATGCGGTAATTCCAATGGCCATGGCGAAGGCCTCGCGCGAAACGCTGCAGACGGCGGGCTACACCGTCGAGTGGCACGAGTACCCGATGCAGCACTCGGTGTGCGTCGAGGAAATCGGCGATATCAGCCGCTGGTTGTCGCGCGTTCTCGCGTAAGAACGCAGATTATTCGCGCTTCATGATCTTGTAACGCGCGTGGTCGTAATCATCGCCGCCCTCGACCATTTTTGACGGCATCAGGTAATAAACCTTGCCGCGCACGTTCATGTCGAGCGCCTGACGCGGCGAAAAACTGCCGTCGCGCAGCAGCAGCGCAACCTCACCGTTCTTGTCCGGCGAAGTGGACAAAAGAATGCCCGCCTCGGCACCGCGCGCCGCGCTGAAAGAAGACGTATCGCCGGCGGGCGTCAGGCTGACCGGGATCACCGATTTCGACAACATCTGGATACCGACGCGGCGCTGCTGAAATTCATCGCGCGTTATGCGGCGGACGACACCGGCACCCCAGTATTTCGAGGTCTCCGTCTGCACGCCGATCAAACAGCCGACCTTGAGCCAGTCGCCCTTGACCTGCGGAATGATCGCGCCGAAGCCGCCGTCGCTGACGTTTTCGGCAATCCAGCTCTCGCTGCCGTCGGCCTGATGAAAATCCAGCGAATCTTCCTGGCTGGTCGGGTCGACCTTGGCGACCGTGTCCTTGAACCCGTGCACCACCGTCATGCGGGTGGCCATTTTGCGCCGCTCCGAACTGCGCGCCGGCGGCGTGTCCGACCAATAGAGCGTCAGGTGCTTCATCACGCCCAGCACCAGGGCCGGCTCATAAACGCCGCCCAGATTGATGTCGGAGGGAATCGCATTCTGCTCGCGCACGCGCAGCGCCAGTTGCACAAGGCCCGCCATCGCCTTGCCCGCACCGAAAAACCGCGTCGTCGCCGACGGTTCGCTGTTTTTCATCACGCGCGCGGCCGGCTTGCGCATGGCCAGATCGAAGCAATAGGTCACACCGGGCCCGGTCTGCGGCGCCATGGCGAACTCGGCGCCGAAATGCGCGACGATGCGTTCGGCGATTTCCTGATTCAGCGGCGCCAGACCGTCGGTCGACGACACGCTCAGCATCAGCGCCTTGAGAAATTCCTGCTGCACCGAACCGCCGCCGTGCTGGCCCGGATAAATGGCGACGGCATTGGTGGACAGCTTCTGCGCCTCGGCAAACAGAAAGAGCCGGCCGATATCGCTCCAGACTCGATCATCGACGGGCCCGTAGCGCAACAAACCCCATTTAAGCTGCAGCGTCAGCGCGCGCAGGCCGCGCGCAACGATAACGGCCAGGTCTTTCTTGATGCCGCCCGAGCCGCTGGCGCCGGCCTGAAACTGTTCGATGCACTGAATATAGGCCGCGCCCAGCATCCGCCAGAATTCGAAGGTCGTGTTCCACAACTTGCTTTCGCGGAACTTTTCCTGGCGGTCGGTCGCCAGGTAATCCTGCGCGAGCCTGCGCGGATGGTTTTTCGCCGCCTGATCCAGAAGGTCGAAGAGCTGAAACCGGTAATCGACCTTGAACCCCTCTTCGCGCATGATCGATTCGAGCCACATCGTGACGTCCTCGACCACCTTTGATGAATCCGTGGTCGGCAAGTCCGCGATCAGCAACTTCGCGTTCTTGATATCCGCCATCGGATGATCGGGCTTTCCGCCCCCGAACAACGCCATCTTATCCCCGTCTGTTTCGTCCGAATAAAGCAGTCAACGAAAACTGCCCCCCGGCCACTTAAACGCAAATCCCGTGCCACATGCCTGAAATGCTGCCCCGCCATTGCCGGACAGGCATTTATTCACGGAGCATAACCGCTCATCGACATGCGCGCACCGTTGGTTCCCCTGAACAGTTGCTCCCGCCCGCCGGCCCCGGCCGCGGCCGCTGCCGCGATGTCCGAAAGCCCGACGCACTGCCGCCGGTTCGACGCCGGCCTATTGGGCGGCTTCTTCCCCTTCGGGCCAGTTCTTGATGTAGCGCTTGAGCAGCCGGTTTTCAAAGCTGGTTTCCTTGATCACCGACTTGGCCACATCATGAAACGAAATCACGCCAAGCAGCTTGTCGCCTTCGCGCACCGGCAGATAACGCACGTGATTTTTTGTCATCACTTCGCGCAGCTGCTCGATCGAATCTTCCGGGCTGCCGCAAACCGGATCGGCAACCATCAGGCTCTTCACCCGCAGGTCGGCCAGGTTGCCGTTGTTCGCATTCAAGCCGATCAGCACCTCGCGAAAGGTCAGCATGCCTGCCATGCGTTCGCCATCGAGCACCACCAGCGAGCCGATGTCCTGCTCGACCATCAGCTTGACGGCATCAGCCACGCGCCCGTCCGGGGCGATGCTGAAAATGCGGCCGCCCTTCATGTTCAGGATGTCGCGAATGATCATGGCCGGCTCCTCCGGACGTGGCGAATTGCCGAATCATAACGCAGTGAGGTGCAAGGCGTGAGGCGTGAGGAAAATCCGAATGGCCGCAACCAATACCCCTCAGGTCCTTTCCGACGCCTGACGCATAACCCCTTACACCTCACAACAGTTCCGTTTCCCCCTGCGCCGGTCGCCAGACCAGCAGGCGCTTCTCGACGGCACTGACCAGCGCATCAAGCGCCAGCGCGAAAGCGGTCAGCACGAGAATGCCGGCAAACACCGTGTTGATGTCAAAAGCACCTTCCGCCTGCAGAATCAGGTAGCCGACGCCGCGCGCCGAACCGAGATACTCGCCGACCACCGCGCCGACAAAGGCCATGCCGACCGATGTATGCAGGCTCGAGAACACCCACGACATCGCCGACGGCACATAGACGGTGCGCAACAGCTGACCGCCACCTGCGCCGAGCATGCGCGCATTGTTCAAAACCACCGGACTGACCTCGCGCACGCCCTGATAGACATTGAAGAAGACGATGAAGAACACCAGCGTGATGCCGAGCGCCACCTTCGACAGAATGCCGAGGCCGAACCACACGGCGAAAATCGGCGCGAGGATCACGCGCGGCATCGCATTCATCGCCTTGATGTAGGGGTCGGCCAGCGCCGAGGCAAGCGGCGACAGCGCCAGCCACAGCCCGACGCCCAACCCGAGCGCGGTGCCGATGCCGAAGGCCAGCAGCGTTTCAATCAGTGTCACCAGCAGATGCTCGTAAATTTTTCCGCTGGCGAACCAATCCCAGGCCTTCTCCAGCACCATCAGCGGCTTGCCGAAGAAAAAGGCCGTGTTGCGCGCGAACTCCTCACTCACCAGCAAGGGATTGGTCAGCAGGTGCCAGACCACGAACACCGTGCCCAACAGCAGCGCGTGATAGAGCGCCATGCGGCCGCGCGACAAACGCAGCTCGCGTTTGCGGTTATCGCTCATCGGCAACCCCGGCGGTGCACCTTGTCTTCATGCGGTCCTGCTCTGCGCGTAGTCTGCTTCTCCGCGCAGATTCTGCGCGGTATCTCCATATCCGCGCTGACTTTGCGCGTATCCTTTCAAGACTTCGTCCTTCATCGCATGCCAGATCTGCGTGTGCAATTCGACAAAGCGCGGCGTCAGGCGGATTTCATTGACGTCGCGCGGGCGCGGCAGGTCGATCGCGAATTCGCCGATCGGATGCGTTGCCGGGCCCGCCGACAGCACCACCACGCGGTCCGACAGGGCAATTGCCTCTTCGAGATCGTGGGTGATGAAGACCACCGACTTGCGGTCGGCCGACCACAATTCGAGCAGTTCGTTTTCCATCAATTGCCGCGTCTGGATGTCGAGCGCGGAGAACGGCTCGTCCATCAGGAGGATTTTCGGATCGAGAATCAGCATCTGCGCCAGCGCCACGCGTTTTTTCATGCCGCCCGACAACTGGTGGGGATATCGGTCTCCATGCCCGGACAAACCGACGCGCGCCAGCCACTGCTCGGCGCGTTCGCGGCGCTGCGCCGGATCAACGCCGCGGTATTTGAGGCCCAGTTCGACGTTGTCGCGCGCCGACAGCCAGGGCAGCAGCGCATCGGCCTGGAACATGTAACCGGCGTCCGCATTCAGCCCGGCCAGCGGCGCGCCCTGCACGCGCACGGCCCCTGCCGACGGTTCAAGCAAGCCTGCGGCGATATTGAGCAGCGTGGATTTTCCGCAGCCGGTCGGGCCGACCACCGAGACGAATTCACCGGCGGCAATGTGCAACGTCGTCCGGCTGACGGCGGTATAGGGCTGCGTTCCGGCGCCGCGCGCGGAAAACGTGACGGTGATATCGTCCAGCGCCAGCGCGACGTCGTGTCCTGCCATTACTTGTATTTCTTCAGCGCTTTCTGCGCGAAGCTGTTGTCGTAGGTCCTGGCCAGATCGATCTTCGCCGCCTGCACCGTCGGCTCGAAGGAATTGAGCACGTTGAACACGTTCTTCGCGCCCTCGGCCGAAAACAATCCGTCCGGCGAAAAGCCCTCGGTGTTTTTCAGCAGCGCCACTTTGTAGAGCGTCGGATCGTCACCGTAGTATTCAGGCGGCACGGTGGCCACCACTTCATCAGGGCGCGCCGTCTGCAGCCAGCGCACCGCGCGCACCATCGCATTGACCACAGCCTGCGCGGTGTTCGGGTTCTTTTTCACCCAGTCGACCGGCGCGTAAATGCAACCGGCATGATAGGCGCCGCCGTAGACGTCCTTCATGCCTTTGGCCGTGCGCGTGTCGACCACAGTCACCATTTCACCCGAGGCTTCTAGCCGCGCAATCACCGGATCGAGGTTCGACATGCCGTCGAGTTCGCCCTTGCGCATCGCCGCCACCGCACCGGCCGTTGCGCCGACGCCGATGATCGACACCGCGTCGGGCTTGAGGCCGTCTTTGGCCAGCAGACTGCTCACCATCATGTTGGTGCTGGAACCCGGCGCCGTGACGCCGATCTTCCAGCCCTTCAGGTCTTTCGGCGATTTGTATTGCGCGGCGCGGTTCTTGTGCACGCCGAGCACGATACCGGAGTAACGACCCTGCAGGGCGATGCCGACGATGTTGATGCCCTTGGCCTGCATGTTGATCGTATGTTCGTAGGCGCCGGAGACGATGTCCGCGCTGCCGCCGACCATTGCCTGCAGGGCGCGCGCGCCGCCCGGAAAATCCACGATCTCGGCATTCAGACCTTCGTCCTTGAAAAATCCGCGGCGCTCGGCGATCGTCAGCGGCAGGTAATAAAAAAGGTTTTTGCCGCCGACCGCAATCGTGATCTTCGACTTCTCCGGTGCCTGCGCCAGCGCGCCGCATGAGGCCATGCCCAGCGCGATGAGCGCGAAGAAAAATTTCACAGCGAATTTACGCATCTGCTCCTCCGTACCGCGAATAGTGCGGGCGATGCTCACATGCGGCACCGGCAGTGTCAAGCCGCGCCGGACCGCGGTGATAAAATCGGCGCTTTACCGTCATCGCCTGCACCAATGAAGCTTATTGCCACCCCCGCCAGCCCGTTCTGCCGCAAGGTGCGCATCGTGCTCGCCGAAAAACGCATCGACTGCGAATTCGTCGTCGACAGCCCGAGCAACCCGGCGTCGCGCGTGGCCGACTTCAATCCGCTCGGCAAGATCCCTGTGCTGGTGCTCGACGACGGCAGCACGCTGTTCGATTCGCGCGTCATCGTTGAATATCTCGACGCCGCCAGCCCGGTCTGCCGGCTCGTGCCGGACGAGCCGCGCGAACGCCTGCGCGTCAAACGCTGGGAGGCGCTGGCCGACGGCTGCCTCGACGCCGCGGTCGAAATCGTCGTCTACACGCGGCGGCCTGCGGCGCAGCAGATGCCCGAATGGCACGCCCGTCAGCGCGGCAAGATCGAACGCGCGCTCGATGAAATGGGCGCGCTTCTCGACGGGCGCGAGTGGTGCCACGGCAACGCCTTGAGCCTCGCCGACATCGCAGTCGGCTGCGCATTGGGCTGTCTCGACTTCCGCATACCGGACCTGCATTGGCGCGAACGCCATCCCCTGCTGGTCGCACATGCGGAGAAACTTGCGCTGCGGCCATCGTTCGCCGCCACCGTGCCGCGCCTCGTCGAAGGCATCAGCATCGACTATGTCGCCCCTTCACGCTAAGGCAACTATTCCTTTTCCAGGCCGGCGATTTTCGCCAGCTCGCCGAAACGTTTGATTGAACCGGCGACAAAGGTTTTGAATTGCGCCGGCGCGCTGCCGACCGGCTCCAGTCCCAATCCCGCCAGTTGTTCACGCACGCGTGCGATTTTCAGCGCCGCAACCACTTCGCCGTGCAAACGCGCCACCAGCGCCAAAGGCGTATTGGGCGGCGCGAACATGCCGTACCAGGCCGGATCGATTTCCATGCCGCTGACACCGGACTCGATCATGGTCGGCACGTCGGGCATGAAAGCGGCGCGCGTTGCATTGTTATAGGCCAGCGCGCGCAAACGGCCGGACTTGATGTGCGCGAGCACCGTCGGCGGATTGGCAAACAGCAACTGCACTTCATTGGCCAGCAGCGCCGTCACCATCGGCCCGCCGCCCTTGTAGGGCACGTGGGTGATGTCGGTGCCGGCGCGCGCATTGAA
>CAZVDN010000198.1:0-7007 GCA_964625665.1 uncultured Streptomyces sp.
GGAAGGTGCTGGATGCGTTCGCCGATGCGGCTCAGGCGGCGGGCATTCCGAAGGAATAAGGGTTCACGCCAACACGGCACCGCACTGACGGCGCGGCGCCATGCTCAAGGAGAAAGGCATGACTGAAGCGGCGCAGGCACTGCGCGATAAAACCGCCATCGTCGGTGTCGGCCTGAAGATGGGCAAGTATCCCGACAACACGGCGCTTGAACTCGCGGTGCAGTGTTATCAGGAAGCGCTCGACGACGCGGGGCTCAAACGCACCGACGTCGACGGCATCATCCAGCTCGCCTACGGTTACGACTACGACCGCTTTCTTGAAGCGGTCGGCACCGACGTGCGTTACGCCTATCAGGGCTGGAGCCACGGCCGTTTCATCGCGCCGATGCTGCAGCATGCGGCGATGGCAGTGGCCACCGGCATGGCCAAAGCCGTTGCCATTGTGCACGGCCGCCGGCGCAAGGCCTACGGCCAGACCGCCGACGCTGAAATGTGGCGGCAAGGTTTGGGCCCCCACGGCGAAAGCCCGGCCTACGGGGCAATGGGCCCGGTGTTCGGTGCGGCAATCGCGGCGCAGCGTTATTTCCACATGTACGGCGGCAGCAACGAAGACCTGGCACCGATCGCGATGGCCTTCCGCAAGCACGCGCGATTAAACCCGAACGCGATGCGGCGCGATCCGATGACGCGCGAGGATTACCTGAAATCGCGCTGGATCATTGAACCGCTGCGCTTGTTTGACTGCTGCCAGAACAATGACGGCGGCGCCTGCATCATCATCACCTCGGCGGACCGCGCCAAAGACTGCAAGAAGCCGCCGGTCTATATCTCGGGCATGCAGGGCGTGCACGCCGGCCGCCAGTTTCACAACCTGACGCTGCCGGGCCTCGGCGTGGCGCAGCAGGACGTTTATAAATACAAGCCGACCAAGGAAGACCTCTACGCCTACCAGATGGCGGGCATCACGCAGAAGGACGTCGATGCGCTGATTACCTACGACGCGTTTTCGCCGCTGGTGCTGTTCGGGCTCGAGCGTTTCGGTTTCTGCGGGCCGGGCGAGGCGCGCGAGTTCGTCAAGAACGGTCGCATCGAACTGGGCGGCGAACTGCCGATCAATACCTCCGGCGGCCTGCTGTCCGAAGGCCACATGATCGGCTGGAACCTCTTCATCGAAGTGGCGCGCCAGTTGCGCCACGAGTGCGGCGAGCGCCAGGTCAAGGATGCCGAGATCATTCAGTTCGGCAGCTTCCTCGGCGAGTCGGTGATTTTCCGGAGATAAGACATGAGCCTGCAACCCCAGTCGAAAATGATTGATGAACACGGCCGCTACCTGCCGTTCATTTATCCGGAAGAAATCCCTTTTTGGGAAGCGACACAGCAGCGCCAGCTGAAGCTGCAGCGCTGCAGCGACTGTCACAAGGTCTGGTACCCGATCGGTTCGAATTGCCCGCATTGCTTCTCGATGAACTGGGAATGGGCGCTGATGAGCGGCCGCGGCGTGTTGCACAACTTCGTGGTGATGCACAAGGCGTGGACCAAATGGTTCGAGTCGCGTGTGCCCTATGCCGTGGTGCAGGTGGAACTCGAAGAGGGCGCGCGCCTGACCACCAATCTCCTGGAATGCGATCTCAAGGACATCAAAATCGGCATGCCGGTCGAGGCCTGCTACGAAGAAATCTCGCCGGAGATTACGTTGCTGCAGTTCAGGCCGGCGAAGCGCTAAGGGAGTTGCGTCGTCCCCGGCGCGCATCGCGGGGGAGGGCGGGAAGTGATGAACGATCTGCAAGAATCTTGGGGATGACCATGTCACAGGCAACTGGAAACGCCGGAACAACACTGGATGAAGACCGCCCGGACTCGGTGCGCATGAGCGAGGCTGAAGCCACGGCGGTCGGCATGCGCGCGCTAAAGGCGCTTGGTTACAGCGAGGAAGATGCGAAGATCGTCGTCGACCAGTTGATCGACAACGCGCTTTGCGGTTACCGCTTTGCTTCGCTGCCGCGCATTCTGGCGATTGCCACCGATCCGAAGCACCTGAAGGGCCGCCAGCCGATCAAGATCGTCCATGAAACGCCGCTCTCTGCGTTGATGGACGGCTGCAACAACATCGGCTACGTCACCTGTTACCGCGCGGCGATGCTCGCTGCAGAGAAGGCGAAGAAAACCGGTTTTGCTTCGGTCGGCGTCTACAACAGCTATTACTCGGGCCGCAATGCCTACTTCGTCGAGCAGATCGTCAAGCAGGGCCTCGTTGCCTTTCACATCGCCAGCGCGCAACCGCGCGTGCTGCCGATCGGCGGCAAGCGCCCGGCGCTGGGTACCAATCCGATCTGTATCGGCTTTCCGTCGGACAACGGCCCCGTCGTTTACGACATGGGCACTGCCGCGTTGATGTGGGGCGACGTCATGTTGCATGCCCACCTCGGTGAGCCGCTGCCGGCGGGCATCGGTTTCGACAAGGACGGCAATCCGTCCACCGATGCCAGTGCCGTGCTCGAAGGCGGCGTCGTGCCGTTCGGCGGCCACAAGGGTTATGTGCTGTCGCTGGCGGTGCAGTCGCTCGGTCTTCTGGCGGGTTCGGCCTTCGCCAAGAACCAGGTTTCGGACTACGGCTTCCTGTTCTGGGTGATGGACCCGAAATTGATGTTGCCCGGCGGCGAATTCAAATCGCAAATGGCCGAACTGGTGCAGTTCGTCAAAGCCACGCCGAAACGCCCGGGCGTCGAAGAGATCCGCATTCCGTCAGAACGCGCCTATCGCGAACGCGAGCGCCGCCGCAAGGAAGGCCTTGTCTACGACCGCAAGGTCATCGATTCGCTGAACGCGCTCTGAAAACGCGATGACCTCCGTGCCCGGTCTGTTTTGAGTTTATGTCGCTGAAACCCACAGGGCCGCTTGCAGGGCTGCGCGTGATGGATGTGTCCATCATGGCGGCCGGACCGTGGACGGCAGCGCTGCTCGGCATGCTCGGCGCCGAAGTCATCAAGGTCGAGCCGCCGGCCGGCGACGGCACGCGCTGGGTGGCGCCGACGCAGCGCGGCATGGGCACCAACTTCATGTCGATGAACGTCAACAAGAAAGACATCGTTCTCGATTTCAAAAAAGCCGAAGACCGCGCCACCGCGCTCGAGCTCGCGGCGAGCTGCGATATCTTCGTGCAGAACTTCCGCGTCGGCGTGATCGAGCGCCTCGGGCTCGATTACGAATCGCTGCGCAAGGTCAACCCGAATCTGATCTATTGCGCGATTTCCGGGTTCGGCGAAACGGGGCCGCTCGCCAAGGCCGGCTGTGCCGATTACATCATGCAGGCGTTTTCGGGTTTTGCGCGCGTCAACGGCGCACCCGGCGAAACGCTCGAAGCCTTCCGCTTTACCGGCTTCCTCGATCTGACGACCGCCAGTGTCGCCACCGAGGCGGTACTGGCGGCGGTATTGGAACGCGAACTCGGCGGTGAGGGCCAGAAGGTCGAAGTGTCGATGCTCGAAGCCGCGCTGGAAATCCAGTGCACGCGCATAGCCGAATATCTGGGCGGCGCGCTGATTCCGCAGCCGCGCGGCAGCGAATCGCCGGCGCTGGCACCGGACCGCGCGTTCCCCACGCTCGATGTCGAGGTGTTTGTAACGGCGCACAACGATGCCGAGTTTGCCGGCTTTTGCCGCGCGCTGGGTTGTCCGCAGCTCGCTGACGATGCGCGTTTCAAAACGAACCGGCTGCGCGTGGAAAACCGCGCGGCGCTGTTCGATGCAGTGGCGCCGCTGTTCAGGACGCGCCCCGCGCTGTGGTGGCAGCGCGTCATGCAGCGCGAAGGCGTGGCCTGTACACAGGGTTTCAGTTTCGAAACCTTCCGCCATCATCAGCAGGTGGTGATGAACGAGATGATTGCAAATGTGGCCACGCGCGACTGGGGCACGGTGTCGGTGGCCGGCACGCCCTGGCACTTCGCGCAGACGCCCTGCGTGGTTCAGGAGCCGCCGCGGCCTGGTGAAGATACCGCTGCGGTCATGGCCGATCTCGCCGCGCGCCGGACCAGGGGTGCGGCATGAGCGTGCTGAAAAAAATCCGCGTCGTCGAATTCGCTGAAGGCGTGCCGGGGCCGCTGGCCGCGCTGCGTCTCTCCGATCTCGGTGCCGAGGTGATCAAGGTCGAGCTGCCGGAGGGCGACTGGTTGCGCAATGCCGCGCCGAGTCTGCCGAACAACGAGATGAGCGCTGCATTTTTCGAACTCAATCGCGGCAAGCGTTCGGTAGTGCCTGGCGACAAGCTCAGCCTGTCAGCCTTGCTGAAGAACGCCGATGTATTCATTACCGACCGCACGACGGCGCAACTCGCCGCACTCGGTGTCACCGGCATCGAGGCCGAACCCTATGCCGCCAATCCGAAGCTGGTGCGTGTCGCCATCAGCCCATGGGGTGATCGCGGGCCGCTGGCCAACGTCAAAGGATCTGAACTCGCCGCGCAGGCGATGGCAGGATATACGCGCTACCTCGGTTCGCGCGATGCGCCGGCCTGCCGGCTGGGTGCCGATGTGGCCTGTGCCGGCACCGGCATCTTCGCCGTGCAGGCGACGCTGGCTGCGCTGATCGCCCGCGCGAAAAGCGGCGTCGGACAGCGTGTCACGCTGTCGCTGCTCAATTCATTGCTCGCGCTGAAAAGCATTCATCTCGCGGCGCAGAGCGATCCCGATGTCTATGCGGGCCCGCGCGTCGGCGGCGCCAACTATCCTCCCGAGCGCGGCTGGAAAACGAAAGACGAACCGATTTTCTTTGCCTTCGGCGGTTCGGTCGGTGCGGAAGGGCGTCCTGGCTGGGTAAAGTTCTGCGAAGAGGCGGGTTTCAACCGCTTTTTGACCGATGAGCGTTTCGACAAGATCGGCCGCGATTCGACCGGCTACGGCGTGCGCGTGCCGGAACTGCGCCCGGAATACGAGCGCGAGTTTGCGCGCTATTCCGCGGAAGAACTGGTCGCCATGATCCGCAAGCACGCCGGCAATGCGGCTTCCTATCAGCGTGCCGATCAGGCGTTGGCGCATGCGCAGACCCAGGCGCTCGGTGTGGTGCGCGAAGTGCCGGCCGCCGGCGGCGCAACGGTCCGCGTGCGCGCGTTTCCGGCGCGCTTCTCGAAGACGCAACCTGAACTGAAGGGCCATGCGCCGGCCCTCGGCGAACATACTGACAGTGTCGCCGCCGAATTGCGCGCCTGAGTTATTCGGGCTGCAGATTTGCTGACTTGATGACGCGCCCCCAGCGCGCGTGTTCGTCGCGCAGGTAACGGCGCAGTTCCTCGGAGTTCACCGGTTGCACGATGCCGCCGACTTCTTCGAGCGGCTGGCGCAGTTTCGGCGTCAGCAACAGCTTGTTGATCTCAATGCTGAGAAGATCGACGATTTCTTTCGGCGTGCCCTTGGGGGCGAGGTAGGCATACCACGCGGTCAGTTCGGCATCGGCGGCGCCGGCTTCCATCCACGTCGGCACGTCGGGCAGGGCCTTGATGCGCGTCGCGCTCGTGACTGCCAGCGGTGTGACTTCGCCGGCCTGAATGCGCGGCAGCATCGGCTGCGCGGTATCGACCATCAGCTGCACATCACCGCGCTTGAGCGCAACCCAGGCCTGCGAGGTGGTTTGCAGGCCGACGATGGTAAAGCGGATGTTCTGCTGGGACATCAATGCCGCGGCCACCAGATGCGAAGAACCGCCGTAACCGAGGCGCGCCACCAGCAGTTTCTCCGGATTCCTGCGCGCGAAATCAATGACGTCTTTCAGCGAGCGATAGGGCGCGGACTTCTCGGCCACCCACAGCATCGGCTGCATGACGTGGCGGGCGATCGGTTCGAAATCGTCGGCGGCGACGTATTTGGCGTCCTGTTGCAGGTGCGGGTTGACCACCAGCGTGGTCATGGTCGAGAACATCAGCGTATAGCCGTCGTTGCGCGCCCGGCGCACTGAATCGACGGCGATGCTGCCATTGGCGCCGGTGCGGTTGAGGACGACGATGTTCTGCTTCAGCGCCGTTTTCAGTTCCTCGCTCATCTGACGCACGAGGATGTCAGCCGCGCTGCCTGGAAAATTGCCGACGACAATGGTGATCGGGCGTGCCGGATAAGGTTGTGCGAGCGCGGCCGGCGCAAAACACAGCGCGGCCGCGATGAATGTGCAGGCCAAAACGGAATTCTTCAATGCCATCCCCCGCGGCACCTGCGGGCGCCGTAATTTTTGTTGGTCTGATTGTTGGTCGAAGCTGCTGCCAATGATAATGCAAGGCCGCATGAAATGCCGCGCAGTTGTGCGCTAAGATCGGCGTTTTACAGTTTGCATGATGGAGTGTGCAGGATGGTGCAGGCAGTCAACGGTCCGCAGGCCATTGCCGGACGCATCCCGGTAAGCTCGAAACTGAGTCCCGGCTCGAATTACTGGCGCGCCGCCTATATGGGTGGGCGGCCGAGCGGAGTCGTGGTCGACGATCCGCAGGCTTTTCTGCTCGAGATGAGCCCGCACCAGAAACTGGTGCCGCACTTTCATACGGTCGACCAGTTCCAGATATTTGTCGGCGGCAGCGGCACCATCGGCCGCAACAAGCCGCAGACGCTGGCGCACACCATGCATTACGCCGACCACCACACCGGTTACGGGCCGATACTTGCCAGCGCGCAGGGGTTTTCCTATTTCACGCTGCGTCCGCAGACCGACGCGGGTGCCGTCGAGATCGACAAGCCCGGTTATCGCGAACAGTTGAAACCGAGCCGCAAGCGGCATTTTTTATGTGATCTCGCGCTGAGCACCGCACCGGTCATGCAAAGCCGCCGCGAGATCGCGCTCGAACCGCTGATCGAAGGACAGTCGGACTACGATGATCATCTCGGCGCGTTTCTCATGCGCGTCGGCGCAGGGCAGCAGGCGATCGGGCCGGACCCGAAGGGCAGTGGCGGACAGTATTATCTGGTGCTGAACGGGGGCCTGCACTACAACGGCGGCGATTATCCGTTGTGGTCGCTGTTGTTCTTCGCGCCCGAC
>CAZVDN010000199.1:0-6962 GCA_964625665.1 uncultured Streptomyces sp.
ATCAGGTCCGGCGGCCCGCCGGCCGGCGAGGGCACGATCACGCGGATCGGCTTGTTCGGATAATCCTTCGCGACTTTTTCGGCAGCGAAGGCGGTGGCGGCAATACAGAGTGCTGCAAGGGTGATAAGGGCGCGGTTCATGATCTCAGTGACCTAAGGTTTGCATGCACGGAAGACTGCGCGTTTTGCGCGCGAAAATCAATCGGGCAATGCGGACATCACGCAGGTGACATCGCATTGCCCGATTTGCGTGCGTGCAAACGCGCGGCGCACCGCGGCTGTGCGCCGCGGTGCCGTTCAGTCGAATTTCAGGTTCGCCGCCTTGACGATGCCGATGTTCATTTCGATTTCCTTGCGGATCATCGCATCGAACTCGGCGGGCGTGACGGGCATTTGTTCGACGCCGATCTGTGCAAGGCGGTCTTTGATGTTTGGCATGGCCAGCACTTTGTTGATTTCGCGCGACAGGCGGTCGACGATTTCGCGCGGGGTCTTCGACGGCGCGAGCAGCCCGTTCCAGTAGGTGTAATCGGCGTCGGCGAGGCCGGCTTCGAGCGTGGTCGGCACATCGGGCATGGTGGCGGCGCGTTTGCGCGAGCTCACCGCCAATGCGATCAGCCGGCCTTCCTTGATGAAGGGGGCGGCACTCGACACGCCGGTGGCGAGGAAATCGACGCGTGCGGTGGCGACTTCGAGGATCGCCTCGGGGCCGCCCTTGAACGGCACGTGTACGGCGCGCACGCCGCCGGCGATCAATACGCGTTCGACGGCCCAGTGGCTGGCGCTGGCGACGCCGGCCGAGGCGAAACTGATTTCGCGCGACTTCGCGGCGGCGATCAGTTCCTTCAGGGTTTTGATGTTCTTCTTCGGCGAGATGGCGACGACGTTCGGCACCACGCCGTAAATCGATACGCCCGACATGTCTTTCGCCGTGTCGTAGGGCAGGCTCGGGTAGGTGGCCGGCGCAACGGTATAGGCCGACGCGGTGGACAGCAGCGTATAACCGTCGGCATCGGATTTGGCGACAAGGCCGGCCCCGATGGTGCCGCCGGCGCCGCCGCGGTTTTCAACGACGATCGGCTGCCCGAGCAGCGGCGAGAGCTGGTCAGTCACGGTGCGGCAGATGATGTCGGCCGAACTGCCGACGGTAAACGGCACGATGACGCGGATCGGGCGGCTGGGCCAGGCCTGATCGGCGGCGAACGCGGGCATCGCAGCGGCCAATGCGGCGGCGATGGTGACGAGACGACAGCTTGCCTGCATGGTGATCTCCTTGTTGAACTGGGCCTGCGCCATTATCGCATTGTGGCTATTGGCCCGCCTCGGGTTGCGCAGCCCGGTCCCCCGGCGGGCGGGGCCGCAGCGCGCCAGGTCTTGATGGAGGCCACCGGTTCACGTTATCGTCAGCCGCTATGCCCCGTTGCGCTGCCTATCCTGTTTGCCATGTCCTGAGCACGCTGCGCAGCGCGCTGGTGTTCTGTGCGCTGCTGGCAGCGGCGCCCGGTCGTGCGGTGCCGAATGAAAACGCGCCGGACTTTCCGGCCAAACCGATCCGCATCATCGTTGCTTCCTCGACGGGCACGGCAAGTGACATTTTCGCGCGTTCTCTGAGCGAAGAACTCGGCGCCTTTTACGGCAAACGCGTGATTGTCGAAAACCGGCCGGGCGCCGGCGGCTTGATCGGCAACGTGCACGTCTCGAAGGCCAATGCCGATGGCCATACGCTGGGCATGGTCGATGTCACGCGCATCATTACCGAACTGATGCGCGATCCGCCGCCCTATCGCGCGCTGGCCGACATCATCGGTGTCACGCACGTGGCGTCGATCACCAATGTGCTGGCGGTAACGCCGGCGATCGTGTCGCGCAATGCCAACGAATTTGTCGCCTATGCGCGGGCGAGCGAACTCAACTACGCATCGCTCGGCGTTGGTTCGGCTTCGCATCTGGCCGGCGAGATTTTTACGCGGGCGCTGAAGCTCAATGCCGTGCACGTGCCGTACCGGATGATTTCGGATTCCTTCATCGAGATTGCGCTGGGGCGCGTGCATTACGCGATCTACACGCTGCCCTCGGTGCTGGGGCCGGTGCGCGAAGGGCGTTTGCGCGCGCTGGCGGTGATGACGCCGCAGCGCAGCCCGACGCTGCCGAACGTGCCGTCGATCGTCGAGGCGGGGCTGCCCGAAGCGCAGGTCGATACCTGGTCCGGCGTGGTGGCGCCGCGCGGCACGCCGCGCCGCGTGGTCGAACAACTGCACGGCGATATTTCGCGCGGTCTGCGCAAGGCCGGCCTGCGTGAACTGTTCATGCGGCAGGGGGCGGAAACCACGCCGGAGGGCACGCCCGACGCCTTCACGCGCATGATGCAGAATGAATATGTGCGTTATCAGGCGATGATACGCGAGGGCGGCATCCGGCCTGAGTAGCGCGAATCAGGGGACGGTGCCGCGATTATTCGCAATGATCGGCGCGCGAAGCCCCATAATGGCGGACTCGGCGCGTTGTTTGCGCCCTGTCCATGATGCCAACATGAAAATCCCCGCACGCCTGCAGCCGCTGGTCGAAGACGGACTCGTTGATGAGGTCGTGCGCCAGTTGATGAGCGGCAAGGAGGCGATGGTTTTCATCGTGCGCTGCGGCGGCGAAGTCCGCTGCGCCAAGGTCTACAAAGAGGCCAACAAACGCGCCTTCCGTCAGGCCGTCGATTACACCGAAAACCGCAAAACCAAAAACAGCCGCCAGGCGCGCGCGATGGGCAAGCGCACGAAATTCGGCCGCAAGGCCCAGGAAGAAGCCTGGCAGAACGCCGAGGTCGATGCCCTGTACCGCCTGGCCGGCGCCGGCGTGCGTGTGCCCAAGCCCTACAATTTTCACGAGGGCGTGTTGTTGATGGAACTGGTGACCGACGCCGCGGGGGAGCCCGCGGCGCGCGTGGACGACGTCAAATTCACCGAAGAAGAAGCGCGCTTCTATCATGCGGCGCTGATGAAGGAAGTGGTGCTGATGCTGTGCGCCGGCGTGATTCACGGCGATCTGTCGGAATTCAATGTGCTGGTCGGCGCCGAAGGGCCGGTCATCATCGATCTGCCGCAGGCGGTCGATGCGGCGGGCAACAACCACGCCAGGGCCATGCTGGAGCGCGACGTCGGCAATCTGACGAATTATTTCGGCCAGTACGCGCCCGAGCTTTTGACGACGCAGTACGCGAAGGAAATCTGGGCGCTCTACGAGAGTGGCACATTGAATCGCGAGACGGTGCTGACCGGGAAGTTTGCCGAAGTCTTGAAGCCCGTCGATCTGCAGAGCGTGGTGCGCGAGATCGACGACGCGATCAAGGAAGAAGAAGCGCGCAAGCTGCGGATGATGGAACCGCGCTAGGGCGTGTGTCGTGGTTTCGGCGGATCGCCCTTGCCGCTTTCGCGCGCGGGACCGCCCTTTATTTCGCCAGGCCCGTCACGGTCTGTGCCGGTTTTCAAGCTTCAGCGCGCATTCCTTTTTTGAACCCGGACAAGAATGGCGTTTCATTCTGTGTGAGGGCGCCATCGGCTGCAAGGGCGAAACACGCAGCGCCGGCACCTGTCATAATTGAAGTCTGCAGGTTCAAAAAATCCGGAGGAGATGCAATGAGCGATTTCAAACGCGGCGCGCGTGTGGCGCTGGCTGTCACCGCAACCATGGCGGTCATCGGTGCGGGTGCGGCGTCTGCGCAAACCTGGCCGGCCAAACCGGTGCGCATGGTGGTGCCCTGGCCGCCGGGTGGCGCCAACGATATTCTCGGCCGTGAGCTCGCCGAACACATGACGCGCCTGCTCGGGCAGCAGGTGATTGTCGATAACCGCGGTGGCGCCAACGGCGTGATCGGCGCGGAAGCGGTGGCCCGTGCTGCGCCCGACGGCTACACCTTCATGATGCACAGCCTGACGTCGCACGCGACCAATCCGGCGATCTACAAGAAGCTCAACTACGATACGATCAACGATTTCGCGCCGGTCACGCAGGTGGCGTGGCTGCCGCTGATGATCGTGGTGCATCCGTCATTCCCGGCGAAAACAGTGCGCGACCTCGTGCAACTGGCGAAGGCGAACCCGGGGGCGATCAGCTATGCGTCGTTCGGCACCGGCAGCATGTCGCATCTGGCCGGCGAGCTGCTCAAGGTCATGGCGAAGATCGACATCACGCATGTGCCCTACAAGGGCGGCGGGCCGGCGCTGATCGATACCGTCGCAGGACAGGTGCCGGTGTATTTCGCCGGTGTCACGACGGGCCTGTCGAATGTGCAGGCCGGGCGTTTGCGCGCGCTGGCGGTGACCGGCAGCACGCGCTCGAAACCGCTGCCCGATGTGCCGATGGTCAGCGAAACGCCGGGGCTCAAGGGCTATGAAGCGAGCGTGACTTACGCGGCATGGGTGCCGGCACGCACATCGCCGGACATCATCAACCGGCTCAATGCCGCCATCATCAAGGCGATGCAGGCGCCGGAATTCAAGGCGCGGCTCGATCGCGAAGGTTGCAGTGACCCGATCGGCGGCACGCCCGAAACGCTGGCAGCCGCGCAGCGCAGTGAAATCGAAAAGCTGGCGAAGATCGTCAAGGCCGCCGGCATCGAGCCGCAATAAATTCGCAAGAGGAGCATTCAGCATGGAAGGGATGTACGCAGTCACCGACGATCAGCGCGCGATTCTCGAAACGGTGCGCAAGTTTTCGCAGGAGTTTGTCGCGCCGCGCGTGGCCGAACTCGACGCCAACAAGGACCCGCTCGATTGTTTTTCATGGGAGATCATCGAGAAGTCGCACGAGCTCGGCATTCGCACCATGACGCTCGAAGAGAAATGGGGCGGGCTCGGCATGGATTCGCTGACGACTGCCATGGTCGTGGAAGAACTGGCGAAGGTTGATCTGGGCACTTCGGTGGTGCTGGCGCAGACCTTCAAGATCGCGCAGATCATGCAGCTGGCGCTAAACGACGAGCAGAAGCAGCGTGTGCTGCCGGCATTCGCGAACGATCCGCGCGGCGTGCTCGCCATCGGCATGACCGAACCGGGCAACGGTTCGGACAAACACATGTCGTTTCCGGTGCCGTTTGCCACCAGCGCCGAACGCGTCGAGGGCGGCTGGCGCGTCAACGGCATGAAGCATTTCATTTCCAACGGCAACCGCTCGAGCTGGTATCTGGTGATGGTGCAGACCGACCGCAAGAAAACCATGCAGGACGGTGCGACCTGTTTCCTCATCGAGCGCGGGCATCCGGGCTTCACCATCGGCCGCGTGCACGACAAGATGGGCGAGCGCCTGGCCAACAACGCCGAGCTGGTGTTTCAGGACTGCTTCATTCCGGATGCCAATGTCGTCGGCAAACTCGGCGAGTCGAATGCGGTGTTCTCGAATTTTTCACCGATGTCGAACGCCTATGCCGGCGCTTCGGTGCTCGGTGTGGCGGTGGCACTCTATAACAAGTCGGTGGAATGGGCGAAGCTCAGGGTGCAGGGCGGCAAACCGATCATCGAGCATGACGGCATCCGCGCGCAGCTGGGCGAAATGCGCATGCTGATCGATGCCTCACGCGCTTATATCCATCGCGCGGCCTATCTCGCCGATCATCGCGAGCTTGGTTGGGACGCGACGCTGGGCATGCTGCCCAAAGCCATGGCGGCGCAGGCGGCCTGGAAAATCGCCACCTGGACGCTCGAGATCCACGGCGGCCACGGTTACATGAAAGAGTTCGGCGTCGAGAAGCTGGTGCGCGACGCCGCGGCCTTCCTGCATTCGGACGGCGTGAACCGCACGCTGTTTCTGAAAGCGGCGAAGAGCATGTTCCGCATTTGATGGTTGAGCGAAGAGGACATCATGAAAGCATTGGTTCTGCGTGCACCGAACGCGCCCTTCGAATTGTGCAACGTGCCCGATCCGACGCCCGGCCCCGGCGAGGCGGTGGCGCGCGTGCTGGCCTGCGGCTCGGGCCTGACCATTCAGCACATCAAGGCCGGCCGCGTGAAGGTGCCGTTTCCGCGCATCATCGGTCATGAGATCACCGGCGAGATCGTCGCCCTCGGCGCCGGTGCGTCAGGCGTTGCCGTTGGCGATGCGGTGACGGCTTATTACTATCTGAATTGCGGTCATTGCCGGAACTGCCTGTCGCAGTTGGAGCCGCTGTGCGACAACCTCGCCGGCCAGATCGGCCGCGAATGCGACGGCGGTTACGCCGAATACATCAAGCTGCCGGCGCGCAATTTCATCAAGCTGCCGCGCGACCTCGATTACAAAAAATATCCGGCCGAAGTCGGTGTGATTACCGATGCGCTGGCCACGCCGTTCAAGGTGTTGAAGCGCGCCAGCGTGAAAGCCGGTGAGACCGTGGCGGTGTTCGGCGCCGGCGGCGGACTCGGCGTGCATCAGTTGAGGATGGCGAAATGGGCGCGCGCCCATGTAATAGCTGTCGATGTGGCAAGCGACAAGTTCGAGACCTGCCGCAAGGCCGGCGCCGACGAAGTTGTTGATGCTTCGAAGGGCAATGCGGCCGAACAGTTGATGGAACTGACCAAGGGCCGCGGCATCGATGTCGCAATCGATTACGTTTCGTCGCAGTCCACGCTTGAGTCGGCCGTCAAGGCGCTGGCCAAACGCGGGCGCCTGGTGACGCTGGGCGGCGCGGGCAAACCGTTTTCGGTGGCGGCGGCCGATATGCTGGCGAAAGAGCTTTCGCTGCTCGGCAGCCGTTATGTGACGCGCAGCGAAATTCTCGAAACGCTCGATCTTGTTGCGCGCCGTGAGGTGTGGCCGCTGGTGAGTGATATCCGGCCGATGGCGGAGGCCGAGGCGTTGCATGAGCGCGTGGAAAAGGGGTTGGTGGTCGGACGGGCGGCGTTGTTGATCGGGTAATTTCGTTGGCCGCTTTTTCCCGCGATTATTTTGTAGCCCGGAAGGAGCGCAGCGTATTCCGGGAATCGACGCACAGTGTTTGTAGGG
>CAZVDN010000200.1:0-6880 GCA_964625665.1 uncultured Streptomyces sp.
CCCGTCCAAACCCATTCGCATCATCATCGCCACCACGGTCGGCTCCGTCCCGGATATTCTGGCGCGCCAGATCGGCGCAAAGCTCACCGATGCGTGGGGCCAGCAGATCGTCATCGACCCGCGCGCCGGTGCCTCCGGCATGATCGGCGCAGAACTCACGGCAAATGCCGCGCCCGACGGCTACACGCTGTGGATGGCAACCATGTCGCACGTCATTGCCACGACCATGTACAACCGTCTGCTGCTGGCGCGCGATTTCGCGCCGGTTACACAGGTGGCCTCAACGCCCTACGTCATTGCCGTCAATGCGTCGTTGCCCGCCAATTCGATCCCCGAACTGATCGCATACGCGAAAGCGCGCCCGGGCCAGATCCTCTATGGCTCCGCCGGCCAGGGCTCGACGCCGCACCTGTGCGTCGAACTGTTCAAATCGATGACGGGTATCGACCTCGTGCACGTGCCCTACCGCGGCGCGGCGCCGGCCCTCACCGATCTGATGGCCGGCCATGTGCAGCTGTCGTGCGTGGCCGCGCCCGCGGTGCAATCCTTCGCGCGCAGCGGCAAGGTCCGCGCCATCGGCGTCACCACGCGCCAGCGCACTGCGCTCGCGCAGGACGTGCCTGCCATCGCCGAAACCATCGCCGGTTATGAACTTGTCGGCTGGTACGGTCTTCTCGCACCGCTCGGCACGCCGCGCGTAATCGTCGAAAAAATCAATGCCGAAATATCGCGCGCACTGAAAACGCCGGAGGTACAGGAACGGCTGGTGTCAGTCGGTGCCGAAGCCGTTGACTCGAACCCGCGCGCTTTCACCCAGTTTTTGCAACGCGAAACCGTGCGCTGGGGCAAGGTGCTCAAAGAAGCCGGCATTAAACCGGCGCCATGATGCAAACAACAGGTCGATGCCCATGAAAACGAGTCAACCCACACTGCAGGATGCTTTTAATGCCCTCGCCCGTGCGGGAGCATTATCGTTGTCCGTCATGGCCTCTGCCGGTGCCGCGGAACAACCATACCCGGTCAAACCGATCCGCATGATGACCGCGTCGACCATCGGCTCGGGTCCCGATGTCATCGCGCGCCTGCTCGGCACGCGACTGACGGATCTCTGGGGCCAGCAGGTGGTGGTGGACAACCGCGCCGGCGCTTCCGGCCTGATCGGCGCTGAACTGGTCGCCAAATCCGCGCCTGACGGCCACACGCTGTGGATGGCGACGATGACCCAGCTCATCAGCACCACCATGTATCAGCGCTACATGATGACGAAGGATTTCCTGCCCGTCGGGATGGTCGGCTCGACACCGTTCGTGATCGCCATCAGTTCCACGCTGCCGGTGAAAAACATGGCCGAATTCATCGCTTACGCCAAAGCGCGCCCGGGCCAGGTCATGTACGGTTCCGGCGGGCAGGGTTCGACGCCGCATCTGTGCATGGAATTGTTGCAGAACCTTTCCGGCATCAAGCTTGCGCACGTGCCGTATAAAGGCAGCGTCATCGCGCTGACCGACATGATGGGCGGACAGATGCATTCATCCTGCGCGGCGGCGCCGGCGCTGCCGCCCTTTGTGCAGGGTGGCAAGGTGCGTTCGCTGGCCGTCACTACGCGCGCGCCGACGCAACTCGCTCCCGGTCTGCCGGTGGTCGCCGAAGCCGTGCCCGGCTATGAGCTGGTGGGCTGGTATGGCGTGCTGGCACCGCTCGGCACGCCCAAAGAAGTCGTCAGCAAAATCAACAAAGGGCTGGCGGAAATCCTGCGCATCCCGGACGTGCAGGCGCGCCTGGTATCGGTGGGAGCCGAAGCCGCCCATTCCAGTCCGGCTGAATTCAGCGCATTTCTGCAGCGCGAAACCGAGCGCTGGGGCAAGGTGCTGCGCGAAGCCAATATCAAACCACCGGACTGAACAGCGAAGACGCACCAGTCACGCAGGAGGAGTGCCATGCAGAGGAGTCTTGCCGGTCCGTGCCGTAACCTGTGCATCGTCTTGTTCTGCCTCTGCGCCTCATCGCATGCGGCTTATCCGGAGCGTCCGATCCGCATGATCATCGCCGCCACCGCCGGCTCCGGCCCCGACATTCTCGCGCGCCAGATCGGCGCCAAACTGACCGAGGCCTGGGGCCAGCAGATCGTGGTCGATGCGCGCCCCGGCGCCACCGGTGTGGTCGGTGCAGAAATGGTCGCCAAGGCCGCTCCTGACGGTTACACACTGTGGTTTGCCACCATGACGCAACTGATCGGCACCACCATGTATCAGCGTTACATGATGTCGAAGGACTTCGCGCCGATCGGCATGGTGGCATCGACCGCCTTCGCCATCGCTGTCAATTCCACACTGCCGGTGAACAACATCGCCGAACTGATTGCCTATGCAAAGGCACGCCCGGGCCAGTTGCTCTATGGCTCCAGCGGCCAGGGCTCGACCTCCCATCTGTGCATAGAGATGTTCCGCTAGGTCAGTGGCATCAATGTCCAGCACATTCCCTACCGCGGTGCTGTGCCGTCAATTACGGATCTGATGGGCGGTCAGGTGCAGCTCTCTTGCCAGGCCGTACCGTCGCTGCCGACCTTTGAGAAAACCGGACGTCTGCGTTCGCTCGGCGTGACGACATTGACGCGGACCATCATCGCGCCCAACGTGCCGCCGATCGCCGAGACCCTGCCGGGGTTCGAAATCCTCGGCTGGTACGGCATGCTCGCGCCTCTGCGCACGCCCAAAGAACTGATTCAGAAAATCAACGGCGCAGTAATGCAGGCGCTGAAAACCGCCGAGGTGCAGGAGAAATTGATCGCCCTCGGCGCCGAAGCCGCCGGTTCCTCGCCGGAGGCCTATGGCACTTTTCTGAAAAAGGAAACCGATCGCTGGGCGCGTCTGCTGCGTGAAGCCAATATCAAACCAACGGAATAACGCAGCCGCGCGCATCATCGGCTAGAATTGCAATATAAATCAAAAAACAACGGTTACACGGGGGAATCACCATGAACACATTGAAGTTTGCCGTTTGCGCCTGCTTCGCTCTCGCCGCCAGCGGCGCAATCGCACAGGAACGCGCCTATCCGAACAAGGTCGTGCGTTTCATTACGTCGCTCGCCACCGGCAGCAGCGCCGACGCTTTCGGCCGCGCCATCACCGACCAGCTGACACGCCGCGTCAATCAGTCGTTCATCATGGACCCGCGTCCCGGTGCAGGCGGCAACCTCGCGGCGGAAACCGTGGCCAAGGCGGCGCCCGACGGCTACACCCTGCTGATGAGTTCGGTGGCTTCCAACGCGATCAACGCGAGTTATTACACCTCGCTCAACTACGATTTCCGCAAGGACTTCGCACCGGTCACCAAATTCGGCTCGATCCCCAACGGGCTTTTCGTCGGCCCCGAACTGCCGGCGAACAATCTGAAGGATTTGACCGCATTGCTGAAAGCGTCGCCCGGCAAATACAGCTGCGCCTCTTCGGGCACCGGCGGTCTGCTGCATCTGACCTGCGAAATGTACAAAAAAGCGGCCGGGCTCGATGTGCTGCATGTGCCTTACAAGGGCGCGACCTACCAGCCCGATCTCGTCGCCGGCCGCGTTACGCTGGTATTCGACAACATTCCGGTCTACGTGCCGCTGGTGAAAAGCGGCCGGCTGAAGATCATCGCCATCACCAGTGCGACGCGCTCGCCGGTGCTGCCCTTCGTCCCGACTGCCATCGAGCAGGGTCTGCCGAATTTCGATTCGCGCGGCCTGTTCGGACTGCTCGCACCGGCCGGCACCCCGAATGACGTCATCCAGTTGCTGAACCGCGAAATCGCCGCCGTGCTGCGCGATCCGGCCATGAAGGAAAAGCTGGTCGCCCAGGGCATCGAACCGGAAACCAGCACACCGGAGGGCCTGCGCGATCTGATCCAGAGCGAGATCACCAAGTGGGCGCGCGTCATCAAGGATGCCAACATCAAACCGGAATGAGCCGCCCGGACTGACGACATGGCTCTCCGCCCGCGCGTGAACCCTTGAACACCACCACCGCAACCGCGCCGGTCTCGTTGCGCGAGATGTGGCTGATCTCCGCAGGCCACATGCTCACGCACTGGTATCCGGCGACCTTTCTGCTGCTGCTGCCTCTGATCGGGCGCGAACTCGATCTGTCGTATACCGAAATCGGTTTCATCATGACGGTGATGCACGGCGTCGGCGCGCTGATGTCGATGCCCGGCGGCATGCTGGTCGACATGGTCGGCAAAAAAGGCACGCTGATGGCTTTTTCGCTGTTCTGGATCGGCTTTCCGTATGCGTTGCTGAGTGTCACGCATTCGTACTGGATGGTACTCGCCTGTGTTTCTCTCGTCGGCATCGGCAACAATCTCTGGCATCCGACCGCCATCGCCACGCTCGCCAACCGCTATCCGGCGCGCAAGGGTTTCGTGCTCTCGCTGCACGGCATGGGCGGCAATGTCGGCGAAGCGGTGGCCCCCCTGGTCGCCGGCCTGCTGCTGGCGAGCATGAGCTGGCGCACCGTCGTGGTGATCAATATCGTGCCCGGCATCATCATGACCATTTTGATCCTGATGTACCTCGGCGCCTTCAGCATTGAGCGCAATCGCAACGAACACGCCACACCGCACACGCTCGACGATTATCTGCGGAATTTCGGCAAGCTCTTCCGCAATCGCGCGCTTATGCTGATCTCGACGGCCACCGGGCTGCGCACGCTCACGCAATCAGGGCTCTTGACCTTTTTGCCGCTCTACCTCGCCTACGAGCTGAAGTATTCGCCGTTCGCGGTCGGCATCTGCATGGCGGTGCTGCAACTCGGCGGCTTTATCGCCGCCCCGGTCGGCGGCCATCTGTCCGACAAACTCGGCCGCCGCCGCATCATCATGAGCGGCATGACCATCAGCGGCATCATGATCGTCGGCATGGCGCTGGCGGCGAAAACGTTTATGTTCGTCGTCTTCGTCGCGCTGGTCGGCTTCTTTCTCTATGCCATGCGCCCGGCGCTGCAGGCGTGGGCGATGGACGCCACACCCAAGAACATGGGCGGAAGCACCGTCGGCCTGCAGTTCACTTTCAGCGCCGTCGGCTCGGCCATCGCGCCGGCGATCTGCGGCATGATCGCCGATGCCTACAACATCTACACGGCGTTCTACTTCCTCGCCGGCACCATCGTCTTCGCCAATCTGATGATGTTGCTGATGCCTGCCGAGACCAACCCGCCCGCTGCCTCAAAGGCATAAGCGGCGCGCGGCGTTGCGCAAAGCCGGTGAAATCTGAAGCCACTCAATCCGTCATCGCCAGCTCCCGCTTCACGCGCGCTGTCCAGTTGCCCGCCAGCAGTTCACGCTTTTCACGCCGGCTAATGACCCGCAACGGAATTTCCTGCGCATCCTGCGGTGCGCCCCAGAAACGGCGCAGCGTCGGCCCATCGTCCACGCGCCGGTCATTGAACAGAAAATTCTTCCATTCGTGAAACCAGACCCGGCGCCCCATGCGCGTGTACCAGCGCATGCCGTGGCGCGCTGCCGGGTCCGAATGAAAGAAGCTGCGCCACAGCGCGCGCGGCTGCGTCTGCACCAGCACTTCGATCAGCTTCACCCACAGATAGACGCGCCACGGCGGCATATGGCGTGTCGCCAGCACCTGATGTTTGTAATCCCAGAGTCGCTGATCAAGCTGGATCACGCGCCGCTGCTGCGCCTGGCGGTAAAACGCGGTCCAGCGGTGGGGCGTGACGAACATGGTAGTGATCTGATCGGCGTCGTAAAACACCAACTGGCGCAGCACGCGCAGGAAATCGCGGTCGGTCACTTCCTCGAAATCCGCCACCCAGGTTGCCAGCGAAAGGATGCCGTGCTGACGCAACAAACGGATCGCCTCGCGATCGGTATTGCCGTCCGCACCCTTTTTGATTTTGTCGAGTGTGGCTTCGTCAGTGTTTTCGATACCGAGCAGGAAACGCTCGACACCGGCCTTGCGATAGAGATGCAGGATGTCCGCGTCACGCACGATGTCGCCAGCGCGCGTCGAGCCGATGATGATCACCGGCACGTTCTCGGCAATCATCGCCTCGCAGAAAGTGCGCCACGCCGCTTTGTTGACGGTCGGGTTCTCATCGGCCAGGTTGACCAGTTCGACACCGTGCGTGCGGTGCAGCCAGGCGATCTCGGCGGCGAACTTCACTGGATCGCGGTGACGCCAGCGCGCCCAGAAGCCGCGCTGACCGCAGTAATTGCAGTGGTGCGGGCAGCCGCGCGAAAACTGCATAACTACCGCGCGTTTGCCGCCGTAATAGCCGTAACGCTTCGGATCGATCAACTCCCAGCCGGTGCGACAGGTATCGAGATCGTCGATCATCGCTGCGGGCCGCGTGTCGATCACATGCCCGTTGCGCCGGAAGGCAATGCCATCAACGTCGGCCAGTTCGTCGTCGTTCTCCAGCGCGGCGAGCAGGCGCGCCGCCGTCACCTCGCCTTCGCCGCGCACGATGAAATCGATCTGCGGTTCAGCCTCCATCACCTCGCGCCAGTGATAGGTCGGAAATACCCCACCGTAGATGATGTAGGTATTCGGTCGCGCCGCGCGGATGCGCCGCGTCAGTTCGGCAACAATCGGATGCGCCGAGGTCGACCCCGAGTGGCCGATCATCACCACCTGCGGCCAGTGCGCGACTACTTTTGCAATAATCTCGTCGTGCGACAGCGGCCCCAGTTCCGCATCGAGCAGGTCTTCGGAAATGGACTGACCATCGTCAAGGCGGGTACCGGGGTTTCCACCCCGGTTGTTCCCGGAGTGACCATTCTGGCCGCCGGGGATGTCCTCACCTGGACTCCGCGCCCGGGAGACACCGGTCCCAACGCGGCGTTCACCGTGCGGGGGTATGATCCCCAAAACGCGGTGATTGCCCCC
>CAZVDN010000201.1:0-6836 GCA_964625665.1 uncultured Streptomyces sp.
CGCAGACAACAGCGCTTACACGGCACGACGGACAGCCGCGATTTTAGCGCAGTGCTTCCCACCCCGCTTGCGGGGCTCGTATCGATGCCGCTTGCGGGGCCGGTATCAATGCCGCCAGCGCGGCGCATGGCACGATATCCGCGCAACGTGGCAGAATCCGCCCTCGGGCGCGGAATCCGCGCCGTCACCGCACATCTCGGAGCACCCATGAACACTGCAGAACTGCGCCTCGGCCTGCTCGGTTTCGGCGAGGCCGGCCAGCGCTTCGCCGCCGATTTCGTCAAGGCCGGATTAAAAAACGTCATCGTCTACAGCCGTTCGGCGGCCGCCGCCGGCCCGGACGATGCGCTGCGCCGGTTCGCCGCCGAACACGGCATTGAAATCGCAGCGACACCGAAGGAGCTCTGCAAACGCGCCGATCTGATCATCGCACTGACGCCGGGCAAGGCCGCGCTGCCGGCGCTGCGCACGGTGAAACGTTATCTCGGCAAACACCACATCTATGTCGATGCCAACACCGTCGGTGTGAAAACCATCGAACGCATCGCCCAACTGCTCGAAGGCCGCTGCACGTTTGTCGATGCGGCGATCATGGGGCCGGTGCCGCTCGACGGTATCAAGGCGCCGATCCTTGCCAGCGGCGCCGATGCCGCGCGCTTTCGCGATCTGGTCGCGCCCTACGGCATGACTGTGCAGCTCGTCGGCGACAAGGCCGGCGGCGCCAGCGCCATGAAACTGCTGCGCAGCGTCTGCATGAAAGGCCTCGCCGGGCTGCTGCTCGAATCACTCGAGGCCGCGCAGCGCTGCGGCGTGCGCGACGCACTGGCCGCCGACATGGCCTCCTTCATCAACGACCGTCCCTTCGAACAGATCATCAAGCGCTTTGTGTGCGGCACCGCCGTGCACGCCGGCCGCCGCATTCACGAGATGGCCGATTCGCTCGAACTGCTGAAATCCGTCGGCGCGCCGACGCGCATGACGCGCGCCACGCAAGCCATGTTCAAGGAGCTGATCACCATGAAAATGCCCGAGCGCTACAACGGCAAGGAACCCGATACGATCGAACCAGTCATCAGCGCACTGATCGCGGAGCGCGGCTGATGCGCGCCGCCGTGCAGTACATCGCTGCAGCAGCCATCGCCTGCGTGGCCGCCGGCGCCGCCGCACAACCCGCCGGCAAGAACGTGCGTTTTCTGGTCGGCGCACCGGCCGGCGGCAGCAATGATATTTTTGCGCGCGCCATCGGCCAGCGCATGGGCGATGCCCTCGGCCAGGCGGTGGTCGTCGATAACCGGCCCGGCGCCTCGCAGATGATCGCCGCCGATCTCACGGCCAAAGCCGCGCCCGACGGCAACACGCTTTATATGACATCGACCACCTACACGACCGGCGCGGCGCTGATGGCGAAACTGCCCTTCGATCCGCTCAACGATCTCACCGGCGTGACGATGATCGCGCGCGGCCCGATGGTGCTGGTCGTGCATCCGTCGGTGCCGGCCAAAACGGTGAAGGAACTGATCGCCATCGCCAAAGCGCGGCCGGGCCAGCTCAATTACACCTCGTCGGGTATCGGCGGCATCAATCACTTCGGCGTCGAAGTGCTGAAGTCGATGGCGAAGGTCGACATGGTGCATGTGCCGCACAAGGGCATGGCACCGGCGATCACAGATCTCATGGCGGGCCAGGTGCAGGTGCTGCTGGTCAGCCTGACCGCAGTCGAAGCGCAGATGCAGTCGGGCCGCCTGCGCGCCATCGGCGTCAGCAGCCCGCAGCGTTCGGCCTTCCTGCCGAATCTGCCGGCCATTGCCGAAACGCTGCCCGGTTACGACAACGATCTGTGGTGGGGCGTGTTCACCGGCAGCAAGGCGCCGAAGGCGCGCATCGACCAGCTCAACGCCGAGATCCACAAAACGCTGGCCACCGATGAACTGAAAAGGCGTTTTGCCGATTTCGGCGCAGTGGCTGCGCCGACAACACCCGACGGATTCAATACGATCGTGAAGAACGAGATCGCAAAGTGGGGCAAGGTGATTCGCGAGGCGAACATCAAGGCCGAATAAATTGTCATGAGCACAGCACTGCCGAAAAAAGACTACGACAAAAACGCCAAAGGCCCGCTGGCCGGGCTGCGCGTGCTCGACCTGTCGCGTCTGGTCGCCGGCAATACGGTGACGCAGCTCCTCGGCGATTTCGGCGCCGAGATCATCAAGATCGAGCCGCCCGCCGGCGACACGCTGCGCGCGTGGAAGACCAAAGGCATCGATGCCAACTGGAAACTCTATTCGCGCAACAAAAAAAGTCTCTGCCTCGAACTGCGCAAACCGGAAGCGCGCGACATCGTGCTCAAACTCGTCAGCTCGGCGGCGGTGTTCATCGAAAGCTTCCGCCCGGGCATGCTGGAGAAAATCGGCCTCGGCCCCGACGTCCTCTTCAAGCTCAATCCGAAGCTCGTCATCGTGCGCGTCTCCGGCTGGGGCCAGGACGGCCCCTATGCAAAACGGCCGGGCTTCGGCACGCTGGTCGAAGGCATGTCGGGCTTCGCCGCGATCAACGGCTTTGAAGACCGCGAGCCGGTACTGCCGCCGATGTATCTCGCCGACACCATCGCCGGTTTGTACGGCGCGTCCGGCGTGCTGGTCGCGCTGCGCGAAGTCGAACAGAACGGCGGCCGCGGCCAGGTCATCGACCTGCCGCTGCTCGATCCGCTGTTCGCCACCCTCGGCCCGCAGGCCGCCAACTATCGCCTCACCGGCAAACTGAAACCGCGCACCGGCAGCCGCTCGACCAACGCCGCGCCGCGCAACGCCTACAAAACCAAAGACGGCAAATGGGTCTGTCTCTCGGCCTCGACGCAGAAAATGACCGAGCGCCTGTTCCGTTCGATCGGCCGCGCCGACCTCATCGACAACCCGCGTTACCGCGTCAACGCCGAGCGCGTGAAAAACGCCGCCGAGCTCGACGCCATCATCGGCGCCTTCGTTGCCGAGCGCACGCAGGCCGAGAACGTCGCCTTCTTCGAAAAAGAGGAAGTCACCATCGGCCCGATCTACGACATCGCGCAGATCGTAGAAGACCCGCATGTGCGGGCGCGCGAACTGGTGGCCGATTATCCGGACAGCGACATGGGCGCATTTCCGCAGCACCATGTGGTGCCGCGGCTGTCGGGCACGCCGGCGACGATCCGCACGCAGGCGCCGAAACTCGGCGAACACAACCGCGCCCTGCTCGCCGAACTCGGCATCGATGCGGCGGCCTACGAAAAACTGCTGGCGGCGGGCGCCGTCAGCGAAGGACAAACACCAACCGAAGGGGAAGCATGATGGCTCGCGAACTGCCCGTATGGCGCTCACTGATGTACGTGCCGGTCAACGTCGATAAATTCGTCGACAAGGCGCACACGCGCGGCGCCGACGTCATCCAGCTCGATCTCGAAGACGCCGTGCCGCTCGGCGAAAAGGACAAGGCGCGCACGCTGGTCGAATCGGCCGCGGCCAAAGTGCGCCGCGGCGGCGCCGACGTCGTGGTGCGCATCAACCGCCCGCTGTCGATGGCGGTGCGCGACCTTGAACATTCGATCTGCCCCGATGTGAACGGCATCGCCATCACCAAGGCCGACAGCGCCTCGCATGTGCGCCTGCTCGACGAACTGGTGACCGAGCTCGAAGAAAAACGCGGCATGCCGGTCGGCCACACCAAATTCATCACCATGATCGAAACGCCCGAGGCATTTTTCCAGATCAACGAAATCGCCGGCGCCGGTTCACGCATCGTCGCCTGCTGCATCGGCGGCGAAGACTTCGCGTTGAACTGCAACATGCAACCGACCGGCGAAGCGCTGTTCTATCCGAAACAGCACATGATCATCGCCGCCAACGCCGCCGGCATCATGCCGCTGGGTTTCGTCGACAGCGTGGCCGGCTTCGGTGACTGGGAAAAATTCCGCGCCATGGTGCGCCGCTCGCGGGACTTCGGCTTCCTCGGCGCCGGCTGCATCCACCCGGGCCAGGTCACCATCGTCAACGAGGAATACACGCCGACCGCCGAAGAAGTCGATTACGCGAAGAAAGTCATCCAGCTCGACAAGGAGGCTGCCGCCGCCGGCCGCGGCTCGTTCCAGATCGACGGCAAGATGATCGACATCCCCGTCGTCGTGCGCGCGCAGAAACTCATCAAGCGCTACGACGCGATCAAGGCACGCGAAGCCAAAACAATGGCAGCCAGGGGCTGAGGCCGCCGGCATGCCGTATTTCCAACGCCATTACACCGCCGCCATTTTTGACCGGAGAAATTTCATGTTCCGTGCCCCCCGTTTCACCGCCGCCGCACTGCTCGTCGCCGCTTTTGCCGGCAGCGCCTTCGCTCAGAACTATCCCAACAAGGCCGTGCGCATCGTCATCGCCCAGGCGCCGGGCAGCGCCACCGACGTCATCAGCCGTGTCACCGGCAACCGTCTGAGCGAAGCGCTCGGCCAGCCGATCGTCATCGACGCGCGCCCCGGTGCGGGCGGCGTGCTCGGCACCGACATTGCCGCGCATTCGCCGGCCGACGGCTACACGCTGTTCATGGGCAACAACTCGACGCACGGCTCGAACCCCGCGCTCTACAGCAAGCTGCCCTATGACGCGATCCGCGATTTCGTGCCCATCATCTACGTGGCCGCCACGCCCTATGTGCTGAGCGTGCATCCGTCGATGCCGGTCAAAACGCTGAAGGAACTCATCGCCTTCGCCAAATCGAAACCGGGCGAAATCAATTACGCGTCGGCCGGCAACGGCAGCACGCACCACTTCAGTGGCGAGCTGTTGAAAGCCATGGCCGGCATCAACCTCGTGCATGTGCCCTACAAGGGCTCGACGCCGGCGCTCGGCGCGCTGGTCGCCGGTGAAGTGTCGATGATGTTTTCGAATGTCGCCGACACGCAGCCGCTGTTGAAGAGCGGGCGCATCCGTTCGATCGCCGTGACGTCGCAGAAACGCGCCGCCGCGCTGCCTGAAATTCCGACCATCGCCGAATCCGGTTTGAAGGAGTTCGACGTTTCGTCGTGGTTCGGCCTGCTCGCGCCGGCCGGCACCGCACCGGCGATCATCACGCGCCTCAACGGTGAAATGGTCAAGGTGCTGCAACGCCCGGACGTCAAGGCCGCGCTCACCGCGCAGGGCCTCGAAGTCATCTCCGGCACGCCGGAACAGTTCGCCAACCACATCAAGACCGAAATCGCGCGCATGACGAAGATCGCGCAGGGCGCCGGCATCAAGGCCGACTAGCTGCGCGACGCATTACCGCTTGCGCGCCGGCTGCTCGCACCGGCATTTTGCGTCACTGTGCATTTTGTCGCGTTCGTCGCCCCCCGGCGAACGTGCGGACTTTTGCCACGCCTTCAATCGACCGAATTGACCCCGACTCCCCCCCTTATTCGGGTTCGGCAAGGGCCGCCGGATGGGCTACATTGGCAGTCTGAAGAGGCATCCGTGGGCGCCGGCAAGGCCACTTTGCGGCAACGCATGGCCGGCCGGCCCGAATCGATGCACAATTTGAACCATTACAGAACAAACCGCAGACACCGCCGGTAAACGGCGGCCGGCACAGCCCGGCAACCCACCACCCAATATGCCCGGAAAATCGCGCACCTCCAGCAACGACACCGACGGCGCCGCGCGCAGCGCGGCGTCGAAACGCGGCATTACCTCGAGCGACCGGTTGATGCGCAAGCTCGTCGCCAGCGGCGATGTGTTGCCCTGGGACTGGGACGTCGAGATCGACCGCTTTCGCTGGGCGGCCTCGCCGGCATGGCTGCTCGGTGCGCCGGATGCACACAGCAACGGCTACGCCGATCTGCGCGAAATCGTGCACCCCGACGATCGCGCGCGCTTCAACGCCGCCACCGATGCGGCCAGGACCAATTGCGGCGCCTTTGCGCTCGAATGCCGCGTCGTCACCGCCGGCAACGTCGCCACGCGCAACGTGCTGGTGCGCGGACATTCGCACGCCGAAACCGGCACGAAGCCGACGCACCTCAGCGGCATCGTGGTCGCGCTCGGCGTGCGCGCCACCGCGGCGACCGCCGATACGCTGCAGCAACACCAGCTCGCGCTGCTCGACAGCCTGCCCGACGTCGCCTGGCTCAAGGATGTGCGCGGCTGCCTGGTCAGCGTAAACCTCGCCTTCAGCAAACGCTACGGGATCGCGCGCGAAGCGGCGATCGGCAAAACCGATTTCGACATCTATCCGCGCGACAAGGCCGCGCAGCTGCGGCGCGAAGACAATGAAGTCATCGCCTCGCGCCAGGCGGTCCGCTACGAATCGTCGCTGGAGTACGAAGGCAAACGCTGCTGGGTCGAGATCGTCAAATCGCCGATTTTCGATGCCGCGAACAATGTCATCGGCACCGTCGGCACTTCGCGCGACATCTCCGCGCGCAAGGCCGCCGAAAGCCAGTTGCAGGAATCCGAGCGGCGCTTCCGCATGCTCGCCGAAATGTCGTCCGACTGGTACTGGGAGCAGGACGCCGAGTTCCGCTTTACCAGCATCACCAGCCGGCCGAACAACCTGCTCGACTTCAAGGCCCTGATCGGCAAGAAACGCTGGGAACTGCCGGCCGAAGGCATCACGCCCGAACGCTGGCGCGCGCACCGCGCCACGCTCGACGCGCACCTGCCGTTTCACGATTTCGAATACATCTCGGTGCAGCCCAACGGCACGCAGCGCCACTTCATGGCCAGCGGCAAACCGGTCTACGACGACAACGGCAAATTCGCCGGCTATCGCGGCATCGGCTCCGACATCACCGCACGCAAGGCGGCCGAAGCCGAGCTGCGCATCGCGAAGGAACGCCTCGA
>CAZVDN010000202.1:0-6831 GCA_964625665.1 uncultured Streptomyces sp.
AATCCGGTGCCGCAAGGCGTGTCGGTTCGAGTCCGACCCGAGGCACCAAGCATTTCATGTCGCGCGATTCGCGCAGGGCCGTTGCCTGTTGTCTGCCGCCTGCCAACATTGATCGATTGCGACGACGTTTCTCCGGTTGCCCAGCGGGACCACGCCATTGCCGAACCGCACCGTCGAACAAGTCTTCAAGCGCGTCTGCGCCAGCATTCAGGGCGGCCGCTTCGACGAAGCCACCGCCTTGTGCCGCCAGATCCTCACTGCGGAACCGGCGCACCGCGAAACCCTGCTGCTGCTCTCGACGCTCGCGCAACGCAACGGCAATGCTGCCGAAGCCGACGACTGGCTGCACCGCGCAGTCACCAGCACGCGCGACACGGCGCCGGTCAGCCATCTGCTCGATCCGCAGCCGCGCTGGGCGCCGCACGCCGGGCTCTCCGCGCTGCTCGAAAAAAACCTCGACCGCTATCGCGCCACGCTGGCATTGTTCGAACGCTACCGACCATGGCTGGAAAAAATTCCGCGCGCGGAAAATCCGCGCGATGCCGAGGAACCTTACTGGAACAACATCTGGCTGCCGCCGCTCGATGCCATTGCGCTCTATGGTCTGGTGGCGGAGAAAAAACCGCGCCGTTACATCGAGATCGGCTCCGGCAATTCGACCAAGTTCGTCGCCCGCGCCGTCGCCGACCACAAACTCGACACTGAAATCATTTCGATTGATCCGCAGCCGCGTGCCGAAATCGACGCGCTCTGCGATCAGGTACTTCGCAGCCCGCTCGAACACTGCGATCTCGGCGTGTTCAGCACGCTGGGTGCCAACGATATTGTCTTTGCCGACAACTCGCACCAGTCGTTCATGAATTCCGACGTTACAGTGTTTTTCTGCGAAATCCTGCCGTCCCTCGCGCGCGGCGTCATCGCCGGCGTGCACGACATTTTTCTGCCAGACGACTATCCGGCCGACTGGACCGGCCGCTACTACTCCGAGCAGTATCTGCTGGCCTGTTACCTGCTCGCCGAAACAAAACGCTTCGACGTTCTGCTGCCGGTGCATTTCGCCAATGCACGCGGCCTCTGCGATGCCGTCATGCCGCAGCCGCCGGGCAATGGCACAGTGGCGCAAACGGGCTCGTCGTTCTGGCTGGAATTGCAATAGGACACTTGCGGCCTCAGGACTTCCCCGCTGCGCCGCCGTCACCGCGCGCATCCTTGCGTCGCGTATCGGTGAGCAAGCCGCCGATGCCCATCAGCACCGCGCTGATGCCGAACACCGAAAACAGACCGGCCACCGAGGCAATGAAACCGAACACTGTCGGCGCAGTCACACGCACGACATTGTTGGTGGTCTGCCGCACGCCGAAGGTTTCGCCCGAGCGCCCCTCGGCCGAGCGGTTGAACAGCAACATGGTGGTGATCGGCTGTCCGCAACCCATGCCGCAACCGAACATGAAAGCCACCACCATCAGCGTGAATTCTCCGCGGAAAAACGGCACCAGCGCAAAGCCTGCCGCCGCGAGATAAAACGAATAACCGAGCAGGCGTTCCTCCCCGATTGCCGCGATCATGCGCGGCATGACGATGCGCACGACAAAATAGGCGGCGGCAAAGCTCGCCAGAATCGCGCCGATCGCCGAGCCTGACAGGCCGATGCCGTGGCCGTAGATCGGCAGGTAGAACTGGAACAGGTCCTGTCCCATCTGCACCAGGCTGCCGGTCAGCAGAATGCGCAGCATGCTGCGATCGGTCAGCATGTCGCGCACGCGGCCGCGCGGCGCAGCGTTGCGCTGGCCGCCGGGCAACACGCCGCCGAACACGGCAAGCAAGAGCACCGCGCCCGACGACAATACGGTGCTGACCAGACAGGCCAGCGCGGGGCCGACGACGTCGATGGCAATGCCGCCGAACAGCGGGCCGAGAAACAGCGTGGTCGCGCCGAACATGCTCGAGTTGCTGAAGTTACGCGTGCGGTTCTCCGGCGTGCTCAGCAGGCCGACGAGGTTCTGCAGCAGCACGTTGTAAAAGGTGAATGCAAAGCCGATGGCGAAACCGGCGACGTACAACGCCGTCAGCGAGCGAAAGAAATACGGAATCAGCATGCCGCAGGCGCCGCAGGCCGCGCCCGTCAGCAACAGCCAGCGCGAGCCCAGGCGGTCCGACAACACACCGACCGGCCACGACAACAGCAGCGGGAACGAATAAAAAGTCGCCACCAGCAAACCGACCGCCGACGGCGTGGCGCCGAGTTCGAGCGCGTTGAGCGACAGTATGACGCGTGCGGAGCTGATGCTGCTGAAGCAGCAGGTCATCAATGCAAACGTCAGATATAGCGGCGGCATTGCGCGTCTCATGGTTGATGCGGAAATCCGGCAGGGCCGCCATACAGCGGCTTTAGTGCGGCGACAGTCGCGTATGATACCGCCATCACTTTATGCAGACCTCCTCGATGTGGTCGTTTTCCCGCCTGACCGGCATTTTGCTGTTCACCACCCTGCTGATGCCGTCGTTCGCCGAAGCGCGCCACCCGCGCGGCGGCGGCCCGGGCGGCCACAGCAACAGTCAGTCGCGCCACGGCGGCGCGCGCGCCAAGACGCCCGACGTGCCGCGCGATACGCGCGGCCGCATTCAGCGCAGTGCGCGGGCGAAAAATGAATTCCGCAAAACGCATCCCTGCCCCCCGACCGGCAAGGCGCAGGGCGCCTGCCCCGGGTATGTGATCGACCATGTCAAGCCATTAAAACGCGGCGGCGCCGACAGCGCCGGCAACATGCAATGGCAGACGACCGAAGAAGCCCGGCGTAAAGACAAGACCGAATGAAAAACGCATTGCGCCACGGCACGGCTGGCGCGGGCTAGAATCAAAAACAGCCGCCGGCCCCGCTCCGGCGGGAGCAAAAAAACGTACGGAGGAGGCCACATGACGACTCGACGCGAATTTCTGATCCAGACAGCCGGCGCCAGTGCCGGCCTCGCCCTCGGCACACAGTGGCCGCGCGACGCCGCCGCACAGGCCTCGCTCGCCGAGCGCAACAAGCAGGTGGTGCTCGGCTACAAGGCCGCGGCCAAAACGCGGCCGATGGCGGCGATCCAGTCCGAATTCTTCAGTGCCAATTACAAACGCCTGCGCGGCGGGCTTCAAAACCTCGCCAACAACGCCGAGGGCCAGGGCTTTCCGGACAACGGCGAATATCTGCGCGGCGCGATTCCCGACCGCAACGACGTGGTCGAGGAAATTGTTGCCGAAGGCGACATGGTGGGTATGTTGTGGCGCGTCACCGGCACGCACCGCGGCCCGCTGTTCGGCATTCCGCCGACGGGCAAGGCCGTCAACTTTTACGAAGCCGGCATTTTCAAACTGGCCGAAGGCAAGATCGTCGAAGCCTGGTTCCTCGGCGACGAGGCCGGCCTGCTCAAACAGCTCGGCGCGAAAATCCCTGCGCGCAAGGACGGCCGCATGATCGTGCCGCCGGTCACCAATGCCGGCGAGGACCCCGACGCCGCGTTAAAACGCATCGAAGCCGGCGATTTGTCGAAAGCGGAGAACCGCAACCGTCTGGTCGTCGCGCGTTCAAAAGGTTCGGCACGGCCGCCGGCCGGCGACCGCGCGGCCGATTTCAAGCAACTGCGCTTCGGTTTCCAGCACATGCGTGATTTCGGCATCGCCAACGGCACGGTCAAACAATCGATCACCGAGGCGCTGCCCGACCGTCGCGACCGCATCGACGGATTTCTCGCCGAGGGCAACAAGGTGTGGATGATGTTCAAGGTGTCGGGCACGCAGTCGGCCCCGCTCTACGGCGTGGCACCAACCAACCGCCGCGTCGAACTGCCGGAGATCGGCATCATGACTTTCGCCGACGGCCAATGGAAACAGGCCTGGTACTTCGGCGACGAACTCGGCATGATGCTGCAGCTTGATGCGCTGCACATGCTGCAGACCTAGCCGGCTACTTTGCGGTTTTGCGCGGCGCGCCCGGCAATACACCGCCGGCGCCGAGCATCAGTGCATTGATCCAGAAAACGAAGGCAAGCCCGAAGCCCGAAGCCACGGCGCCGAAGACGATCGGGCTGACGATGCGCACCAGATTGTCGACGCTCATGCGCAGGCCCATCGCCTCGCCGGAGTGTCCGCTCGGCGAATAGTTGAACATCAGCATGAGCGTGATCGGCGTGCCGCAGCCCATGCCGAGCCCGAAGAGGAAGGAAATCGCGCCCAGCGCATAAACGCTTTCGAAAAACGGCACCAGAAAAAATCCGAATGCGCTGAGAACGAAGGCGCCCGCGAGCAGTTTTTCCTCGCCGAATTTTTCGACCAGCCGCGGCGTGACCACGCGCACCGCAAACGACGCCACCGCATACATCGCCAGCACGATGCCGATCGCCGATGCCGAAAGGCCGGCGCTGTGGCCGTAGACCGGCATGTAAAACTGAAAGAGGTCCATGCCGCTCTGCGCGAGCGCGCTGACGGCAAGCACGCGCCAGACGCCGGGTTCGGCCAGCGTGCGCATGAGGCCGCCGCTCGCCGCCTGTTCGCGGTTGCCCTTGGGCAACCCGCCGCCATGCAGCAGCAGCATGATGATCGGAATCAAGGGCAGGGCCGCCAGATAAAGGCAGGCATTGCCGTAACCTGAGTGGTCGATTGAAAACCCCGCCAGCATCGGGCCGACAAAACCCGAAGTCGCGCCGGCCAGGCTGTAGTTGCTGAAATTGCGCGCGCGTTCGTGCGGCGCGCTCATCAGGCCGACCAGGTTCTGCATCGACACCTGATAGACCGTGATCGACAGCCCGCCGAAGGCAGCCGCCGCAAATATCGCCGGCAGGCCCGGCGCGAAATACGGCAGCGTCATGCCGAGCGCACTGCCGGCGGCACCGAGCGTCAGCAACCAGCGCGCGCCGAAGCGGTCGGACAGACGCCCGCTCCACCACGACAACAGCATCGGAAACAGACCGATGGTCGCCGCCAGCAATCCGATGGTCAGCGGCTGCGCGCCCAGATGCAGCGCGTAGAGCGTCAACAGCACGCGCGATGCACGCGAGCCGATGTTGTTGACGAAGGCGAGAACCAGGATGGAATAAATCGACATGACGCGCCCAAGTGTATCATCGGCGCTGTCGTTCCCCGAGGAACCGCCATGGGGAACGCTGGCGCGCAAAGGCACTCCAACGATGACCATGCGCAATATTTTTTCCCGGCTATCCCCGTTAATGCGTGCCGCGCCCTTTGCGCTGCTCGCCGCCTGCATGCTGACGGCATGCACACCGATGCGCTGGGAACGCGAGGGCCTGACACTCGATTACGCCGACAGCGACTGGCGCGACTGCCGGCAGCAGTCGATCAGCGCCGCCAACCGCTGGATGTTCGATCCGTTTCCGCGCACCTTCATCGGCCGCGATGCCTTCGGCCGTCCCTTCACCCACTACCGCCCGGCGCCCTACCCGAACCGCTTCATGCTCGAACAGGACTACCTCGACAATTGCCTGCGCGCGCGGGGATTTCGCCGCGTGCCGGTGCAGGCGGAAGTAGCGGCGCCAAGCCACGCGGACTGAGTGACCCGTGTTCCCGAAGTTGAAAGCAGCGCACCCGCGATGCGGGTGAACGTCAGCAATTGAATACGCAGCCGGCGACCGCCGCTGCGGCACCGTTCACCTGCCGCGAAAACGGAAAAGGGCGCTAGGCCTTGGAGGCGACGCGCAGGGCCAGGCGTTTGTTCTTGGCCAGATTGCGCAACTCGGTGCGGCGACGCTCATAGCAGGCCGCGCAGATCCAGCGCGTGGCGCCGATCTTGCGACCTTCGGTGGCAACCCAATGGCTGCCGGTGCTGCAGAAGCGCTTTTTAACTTCGGTGGTCATGGTGTTCCTGCTGTGCGGAGCCAGACGATACCGCGTGAGAAGGTTTATTTTACTCGAAATCGGCTTCGCAGTGAGTGCTAACCTGCGAGAGCACCGGGAATCACTGTTTTTCCCTCGGAACGCGGAGCCTGACGCCTCAGTCGGCCGACAGATTCAAAGCGCGCACGATCCTGCCGAGGCGCTCGACTTCACGACGCATATGTGCGGCAAGTTCATCGGGCGTGCCGCCGACCGGCACATAGGCCATGTCGTTCAGCCGCTTCACCATGGCCGGATCGCGCAAGACCGCCACCGATGCCGCATGCAGGGCCGCAACAATGTCGCGCGGCGTCTTTGCCGGCACCAGCAAACCGAACCAGTTGCCGGATTCATAACCTTTCAGACCGGCCTCCGAAATCGTCGGCAGCGCGGGCAGCAGCGGCACACGTTGCAGCGTCGTCACACCGAGCGGACGCAGGCGCGCGCTTTGCAGATGGGGCTGGGCCACCCCGAGCGGCGCGAAATAAACCGAAACTTCCCCGGCAATCACGGCGGTCAGCGCCGGTCCGCCGCCTTTATAGGGCACATGCAGCATCTTGAGGCCGGCCTGCCCGCTGAACAGTTCCGCGGCGAGAAAGGTGAAAGTGCCGGTGCCGCCCGACGAATAACTCAGGGCCTCAGGCTGCTTTTTTGCGAGCCGGATCAGTTCGGCCACATTGCGCACCGGCAGCGAGGGATGCACCGCCAGCACCGCCGGATCGGTGACGAGTTGTGTCACCGGCGCGAAATCGCGCAACAGATCGTAGGCCAGCGACTTGTAGAGCGTGACATTGACCGCGTGGCTGATGGTCATTTGCAATAGCGTATAACCGTCGGCCGGCGATTTGGCGACAAACTCGGGCCCGATGTTGGAACCGGCCCCGGTGCGGTTATCGACGACGAACGGGCGACTGAAGTGCTGCGCGAGCCCCTCGGCCATGAAGCGACCGAACGCGTCGGTCGAA
>CAZVDN010000203.1:0-6809 GCA_964625665.1 uncultured Streptomyces sp.
CCGCTACCGCAGTGTGAAAGCCATGCATGTATCGCCCTTCATGCCGATGGATCTAGTCTACGACTGGCATTTCAGCGTGCCCGGCGAGGCGCTGAGCGTGCACATGGCGCTGCATGCCGGCGCACCCGACGGCGCCAAATGCTTCGACGCCACCATGCGCTTGCAACGCGCCCCGCTGAGCGGGCCGCAACTGGCACTGGCGCTGCTGCGTTATCCGCTGATGACCCTGCAGGTGATCGCCGCCATACATTGGCAGGCGCTGCGTCTGTGGCTCAAAGGCGTGCCTGTCCACACACATCCGGCGAAACCGCCAACCCTGACTGCCGCAGGCGAACCATGAAAAGCACCGTGATCGAACCGTCGACGTCCGCGCGCGCCGCGCCGGCCCGCCAACCGCTGGAAACCCTGGCCCGCCGTGCGGTGCTGGCGCGCCTCGCCGCGCTCGAGCACGGCGCTTTGCGGCTCGAAGACGGCGGCGAAACCCTGCAGTTCGGCGCAGTGACTGCGCGCTGCCCGCTGTCGGTCACGGTGCGCGTGCACGATCCGCGTTTCTATACCGACATCGCTTTCGGCGGTTCAATCGGCGCCGGCGAGGCCTATATGGCGGGCTACTGGAGTTGCGACGATCTGACGGCGGTGATGCGTGTGATGATCGGCAACATGGGTGTGGTGGACGGCATGGAGCGCGGTCTCGCGCGCCTCGGTACGCCGCTGCGGCGCGCGCTGCACTGGGCGGCGCGCAACAGCCGGCGCGGCAGCCGGCGCAACATCGCCGCGCACTATGATCTGGGAAACGATTTTTTTCGCACCTTTCTCGATCCGACCATGATGTATTCGGCGGCGCTGTTCGAGCGCCCGGAAATGACGCTCGAGCAGGCCTCTATCGCCAAGCTCGACCGCATCTGCCGCCGTCTTGAGTTGAAAGCGGGCGATCATCTGCTCGAAATCGGCACCGGCTGGGGCGCCATGGCGCTGCATGCCGCGGCGCGTTACGGCTGCCGCGTGACCACCACCACGATCTCGCAGCAGCAATACGATCTGGCGCGCGAGCGCATCGACGCCGCGGGGCTCGCCGATCGCATCACGCTGCTGCGCGAGGATTACCGCGACCTTACGGGGCAGTACGACAAGCTGGTATCGATTGAAATGATCGAGGCCGTCGGTCATCAGTACTACGATGCCTACTTCAGGCAATGCGGCGCGCTGCTCAAGCCCGACGGCATGATGTTGCTGCAGGCGATCACGATTGCCGACCAGCGCTACGAGTCGGCACGCCGTTCGGTGGATTTCATCCAGCGCCACATCTTTCCGGGCAGCTGCATTCCATCGGTGACGGCGATTGCCGACGCCGTCGCGCGGGTCACCGACATGCGGCTCGTGGATCTCATTGATATCGGCGCGCATTACGCCACCACGCTGCGCTGCTGGCGCGAAAATCTGTTCGCCAGCATCGACCGCGTGCGCGCGCTCGGCTACCCGGAGGAGTTCATCCGCATGTGGGAGTTTTACTTCTGCTACTGCGAAGGCGGGTTCATCGAACGCGTGATCGGTGATGCGCAAATGCTGTTCATCAAGCCGCTGGCAAGGCCGGCCTGAGGCGGCGATCCGCCGGGCGCATCCGCGCACAACTTCTCCTGCCTTGTGCGAAAATGCCGGCGGGAGAAAACATGATCGAACGCAAACAACTTGGAATCGCCGTCGTCGGCTCCGGCCGCATCGGCACACTGCGCTCGCGGCTGGCGATGGACCATCCGGCGGTACGGTTTATCGCGGTGTCGGACCTCGTCGAGGCCAATGCGCAGAAGCTGGCGAAGACCGTCGGCGCCAGCGTGGCATCGACCGACAACCGCGCCATCATCGCGCATCCGGAAGTCAATGCCGTCATCGTCTCGACCAGCGAGGGCGAGCATCTCGATGCCGTGCTGGCCGCCATCGAACTCGGCAAGCCGGTGCTGGTGGAAAAACCGATTGCATTGTCGACCGCGGATGCCGACCGCATCATCGCCGCAGCGGCGAAGGCGAATGTCGAAGTCTGCGTCGGTTACAGCCGGCGCTACAAGGACCGTTATCTGGTCGCCAAGGAGCAGATCGTGCAGGGGCGCATCGGCAAGGTGATCGGCGCGGCGATGCGCGTCTACAACTCGCGTTCGCAGGCGCTGGCGATGCTCGGGCGCAACCCGCATGCGACACCGGTGGTTGATGCGCTGACCTATTACGTCGATCTCGCCAACTGGCTGCTCGACGACGGCGCGCCGGTCGAAGTCTATGCGCGCGGACAGAAGGGCGTATTGCAGGCCGCCGGACATGAAGTCGACGATGTCAGCTGGGCGATCCTGACCTATGCCGGCGGCGCGGTGGTGAACCTCGGCGTTTGTTATGCATTGCCGGAAAAATATCCGTCGCTCGGCCACGCTGCGCGCGTCGAAATCCTCGGCAGCGAGGGCGTGATGATACTCGACGACGATCACACCGATCAGATCATGTATAGCGAGAAGGGCCTGCCGCACGTTTATCTGCCCGATCACACCACCAATATGGTGTTTCTCAACAGCGGCACCCCGGGCGACTGGGCGCTGGGCGATTTCTGGGGCCCGATCGCGAACGAAACGCGCGCCTGGCTTGACCATTTGTCGACCGGCAAGAAATGCGTGCTGGCTACGCCGCAGGACGCGCGCGCCAACCTTGAAACCACGCTGGCGATCGAACTCGCAGCGGATACCGGGCGGCAGGTCAAACTGCCGCTGTCGGCCTGATCGGAGCAGTCATGAAGAAATGCGTCGTTATTTTGCAATCTGCAATCGCGTTGGTTCTCGGTGTAGTGCCGGTATTCGCGCAGGATGCCTATCCGGTGCGCTCGGTGCGCATGGTCGTGGCGTATCCGCCGGGCGGCGGCACCGATATCGTCGGCCGCATGGTGGCGCAGAAGCTGAGCGAGATCTTCGGCCCCACGGTAGTCGTTGATAACCGCGGCGGTGCCACCGGCAATATCGGCACCGAAATGGTGGCACGCGCGGCGCCCGATGGTTATACGCTGTTGATGGGCAATGTTGCGCCCAACGCGATCAACGTCAGCCTGTTCGCGAAAATTCCCTACGACCCGGTCAATGACTTCGAACCGGTGAGCCTGGTGGCGCTGACGCCGAACATCCTGCTCGTGCATCCCGCTCTGCCGGTGAAGAACGTGAAGGAGTTTGTCGCGCTGGCGAAGGCCAAACCCGGCACGCTGAATTATTCGTCGGCCGGCATCGGCAGCTCTTCGCATCTGGCGCCCGAACTGCTGGCGATGATGACCGGCATCAACATCGTGCACGTGCCCTACAAGGGCGGCGGGCCGGGCCTCGTCGATCTGCTGTCCGGGCAGATGCAGTTCATGATGACGACGACCCCGGCGGCGATGCCGCATGTGAAGACCGGCAAGGTGCGTGCACTTGGTGTCACCAGCGGGAAACGCTCGCAATCGCTGCCCGAGTTGCCGACGATTGCCGAAGCGGGCGTGAAGGGCTACGAAGTGTCGACCTGGTACGGCGTGCTCGCACCGGCGAAGACGCCGAAAGCCATCGTCACCAGACTGCACGGCGAAATCGTCAAGCTGATCGCGGTGCCCGACACGCGTGAAAAACTGCTGACGCAGGGCTTCGAGCCGGTCGGCAGCACACCGGACGAATTCGGTGCCTATATCAAATCCGAAATCGCCAAGTGGGCGAAGGTCATCAAGACCGCGAAGATCAAGGCGGAGTAGCGCCGTTTGCAGCTGCATCAACTGAAAGGTTTGTCATGAAATGTTTGCGTGGCGTGCGTGATATTGCGTGTTCGATATTGCTGGCGGCGGCATTGCCCTCTGCGTTCAATGCGGGTGCCGCAGACAAATACCCGGACCGTCCGATCCGTCTGGTGATTCCGTTTCCGCCGGGCGGCGGTTCGGACATTACGGGCCGCACCATTGCGCAAAAACTCGGCGAGGCCCTCGGTCAGCAGGTCGTTGCGGACAACCGCGGCGGCGCCGGCGGCAATATCGGCACCGACATTGTCGCTAAGGCGGCGCCCGACGGTTACACGCTGGCGATGGCGCTGTCGGGGCCGTTCTCGATCAACGGCAGCCTGCTGGGCAAACTGCCCTTCGATCCGTTGAAGGACTTCGCCCTGATCACGCTGGCGGGCGCGACGCCGAATCTGCTGGTTGCGCATCCTTCGTTCCAGGCACACACGGTCAAGGAACTGATTGCGCAGGCCAAGGCGAGCCCGGGCAAAATCAATTTTGCCTCGTCGGGCCTCGGCACACCGGCGCAGCTGGCCGGCGAATTGTTCAACACCATGGCCGCGGTCAAGCTCGTGCATGTGCCGTACAAAGGCGCGGCGCCGGCGCTGACCGATCTGCTCGCCGGGCAGGTGCAGCTGATGTTTTCGACCATGCCGCCGGCATTGCCGCAGGTGAAGGCCGGGAAGCTGAAAGCCATCGCGGTGACCAGCGCCAAACGTTCGGTCACCACGCCGGAACTGCCGACCATTTCCGAAGCAGGATTGCCGGGCTTCGAAGCGATCACCTGGTACGGCATGGCCGCACCGGCCGGCACACCGGCCGCGATCGTCAAAAAGCTGAACACCGAAGTGGTGAAGCTGCTGCATCTGCCGGACGTCAAGGAGCGGCTGCTGGCGACCGGCACCGAAGCCTCGGGCACCACGCCGGAAGAGTTCGCCACCTATATCAAATCCGAAACGCTGAAATGGGCAAAGGTGGTGAAGGCCTCGGGTGCGCGCGCGGACTGATTTTTGTTGCTTGTGACCGACAGGCCACTCTGCTATGTTGCCGGCTTGTTGACCTGATTCAAGACGGGGGATCGATGAAATTCATGTCATGGAGTGCGCGGCTCGCCGCGTTGCTGGCGTTGTCGGTTGCCAGTGCTGTCGCCGCCGACCTGCCGCCGCTGCCGCAAGGCCTGTCGGCGCCCGCCAAGCCGATCAAAATGCAGGCCTTCAGCCTGCCGACCGCCGCCGGCGGCACCGTCAAATCCGACGACTACAAAGGAAAAGTGCTCATCGCCCGCTTCTGGGCAACCTGGTGAGACATCTGCGTCGGTGAGATGCCCTCCGTGCAGAGGGCTCAGCAGGAATACCAGAAAAGCGGCGTGCCGGTCATCGCGATTTCCCTCGATGGCGACGGCGCCAAGTCGGTCAAGCCGTTTCTGAGCGAACACAAATACACGTTGCCGGTGCCGCTCGACCCCGAGATGCAATTTGCGCGCTCGCTTGGCGTGCGCGTCACGCCATGGACCGTGATTATCGATCGCGACGGCAATCTCGTCGGCGGCGGTTACGGCCGCATCGACATGCAGAGCAGCGAGTTCCGCAACTACATCAAGGCGCTCTCGGCGAAGAAGCCGGGCTGATCGGATTTTTACGGGTCGCAATCAACCACAACGGGGGAACCATGGAAATGAAGCGATGGCGGCAGTTAATGGCAGGCGTGGCGCTGGCAGCATGGGCGCTTTCGGCTTCGGCGCTCAATGTCGGCGACAAGGCGCCGGAATTCGCGGCGCCTTCGAGCACCGGCAAGGAAGTCAAACTGTCCGATTTTGCCGGCAAGAAACACGCGGTGCTGTTTTTCTACATCGGCGCATTCACCAACACTTGAACGCAGGAAGCGCTGGCTTTCCAACTGGATCTTCCCCAGTTCGAAGCCGCAAATGCCCAGGTCCTGGGCATCAGTGTTGACTTCAATGACGCCAACAAGGCGTGGGGCGAAAAGCTCGGCCTGAAGTATCCGCTGCTGAGTGATTTCCGCCGGCAGATTTCGCGTGCCTACGGCGTGTTGCAGGACGATCCGGCGATGGCGCAGGATCCGGCCCGCATCCCGCAGTATCTGCGCTCGAAACGCTCGTGGTTCATCGTTGATAAAAACGGCGTGGTGGTTTATGCGCGGGTCACCGATCCGCGCGGCCTCGTGCCGAACGACGAAATGCTCGAGGTGCTGTCGAAACTGAAGTAGTTTGATGCAGTTCAATCCCGTCCGCGCGCAGCGCGGGCGGGATTTTCCTTCACGCCGTACGCCGGCGTGTCCGGGCAGTCCGGCGCTTCGCCGGCTATTCACGCCACCCCCTGCAATTTGTTAGACTCGCCGTTCCCTAGCGAATCCCCACACTCTGACCAATATCTGCACTTACAGGAGAAGTCATGGCTGCGCGCAAACTGAAGATCAAGAACACCATCGACAAGAAAAACCGCAAGCTGACGCGGAAGGACATCCATGCCGCCGCCAAGCGCCTGAAGAACTGGGGCCGCTGGGGCAAAAACGATGAAATCGGCACGCTGAATTTCGTCACCCCGGATTGCATCGTCGAGGCCTGCCGCCTCGTCACCAAGGGCCAGGTGATTTCGCTGGCGCTCAATTACGACCAGACCGGCCCGCAGGGCGGCAAGACCAAATACCCGGCGCTCGGCCGCTTCAATCCGATCCATCTGATGACGCGCACCGGCACCGATGCCTACTCGGGCGTGCTCGATCACCGCAAGATCCGCGGCACCGACGACCTCATCATCATGCCGCTGCAGTGCGGCACGCAGTGGGACGGCCTCGGCCACATCATGTACTACGATCACATGTGGAACGGCTACGATTGCCGCACGGTCACCAGCGCCGGCGCGCTCAAGGGCGGCATTGAAAAAACCAAGGAGAAAATGATCGGCCGCGGTGTGTTGCTCGACGTGCCAAAGGCACTCGGTTTGAAATCGCTGCCGGATGGGTTTGCTGTGACCAATGAAATTCTTGATTTCACCGCTGCCAAGCTCAAGGTTGAAGTGCGTCGCGGCGACTT
>CAZVDN010000204.1:0-6784 GCA_964625665.1 uncultured Streptomyces sp.
CGGTGGTCGCCGTATCATTAAAAAAGATCATTCTAATGCTGCTGAAAATCGACTTCGCTTCGATCGCGCAGGTGCGCAGCCAGTGGCGCGGCATTGCCGTGACCGTATTCATCAACTGGGCGGTCAAGCCGTTTTCAATGGCGCTGCTCGGCTGGATTTTCATTCGCCATCTGTTTGCGCCCTATCTGCCGGCTGCCCAGATCGACAGCTACTTCGCCGGCCTGATCTTGCTGGCAGCAGCGCCGTGCACAGCAATGGTTTTCGTGTGGAGCCGCCTCACCAACGGTGATCCCTACTTTACGTTGACGCAGGTAGCACTGAACGACGTCATCATGGTGTTTGCCTTTGGCCCGATTGTCGCCTTGCTGCTGGGGCTGGCGTCGATCACCGTGCCCTGGGACACGCTGCTGATTTCGGTGGCGCTGTATATCGTGGTGCCGGTCATCGTGTCGCAGATATGGCGACGACTGTTGTTGGCGCAGGGCGGCACTGCCGCACTCGAACGCACACTGGCAGCCCTGCATCCGCTGTCGTTGCTCTCGCTGCTGGCAACGCTGGTGTTGTTGTTCGGCTTTCAGGGCGAGGCGATCATCAAGCAGCCGTTGATCATTGCCATGCTGGCGGTGCCGATCCTGATCCAGGTCTATTTCAACTCGGCGCTGGCCTACTGGCTGAACCGCCGCTGCGGCGTCGCGCACAATGTGGCCTGTCCGTCGGCATTGATCGGTGCAAGCAATTTCTTTGAATTGGCCGTCGCAGCGGCGATCAGCCTGTTCGGTTTCGAATCGGGTGCTGCGCTGGCGACGGTGGTCGGCGTGCTGATCGAGGTGCCGGTAATGTTGTCGGTGGTGCGTATCGTCAATGCGTCAGGCGCCTGGTACGGACAATCGCGCGGCGCCTGAGCCTTGGGCGCGCCTGCTTATTGCCCCTGATCCGGCGGTTCCCAGGCACGCATTACCGAATCGGGAAAGTCGCTTTCACGCGGGTGCGGTGTTTTGCTTGGTGTTCCCGCTGCGATCCAGCCAACCAGTATTTCCCCTTCGGCGCAGAATGCCCGGCTGATTTCGGCGTCGGCGGCTTTGCGCCCGCTCAGCACTTTGGCGCCGAACCCCATGAAGTGCAGTGCGGTCATGAAATTCGACAAGGCGCCGCCGGCGGCCAGCCATTGTTCGTGCGGCGGCACCCGTTCATGAGCGGCATCAATACAGGCGACGAAGGCGAGCAATACCGGGCCACGCAACGCGCGTTCGCGTTCGGTTGCCACGTCTTCTGCGGATATTCCGCTGCGTCTCGCGCAAGCGGCAAACAGTTCACCGAGTGCCTCGCGATATTTGCGCGGGATCAACACAAAGCGAAATGGCCGCAGCGCCTGATTGTCCGGGGCGCGCATTGCTGCTGCCGTGGCGTGCAGGATTTGATCCGCATCTGGACCCGGTTCGACGAGATGTCGCGGCCCGACGGAGTGCCGGTTCAGCAGTAGATTCAGGGCATTGGCGCCATCGCTGGCGGTGTCGGCGGATTCCGGTTTGCCGTTCATCGAACATCTCCGTTTTTGCGATTTGGCAGTTCCGATTAGACCGCGCCCATCTGTTGACATTTTGATCTGTCTCAAACTATCGAATTTTGCGCAGCGCAGAATTTTTCCAACGCTGTTTGGAATGACAGCAGCGCATCGCGGCAGCGGTTGAAGGATTTGCGGGCAACAGGGACTTGGTTGATTCGGTAGCGACAGCAACGAAGGAGAATGGCACATGAGGCTCACGAGACGGGATTTCATCAAGGTGACAGCGGCGACCGGTGGCGTGCTGGTGACCGGGTTCGCGTGGGGACAACCGGCGACCAGCGCGATGGCGCGACGCAAGGCGAAAACGGCCGGGCCGGCCAAGGGCGAGTGGGTTGCCACGGCCTGTCAGGGCTGCACCCAGTGGTGCGCTATCCAGATATTCGTGCAGAACGGGCGCGCGGTGCGTGTGCGCGGCAATCCGCTGAGCAAGACGAACGGCGGCTACGTCTGTCCGCGCGGTCACCTGATTCCGCAGCAAACCTATGACCCCGATCGCGTCAAAGTGCCGATGAAACGCACAAATCCGCTGAAGGGGCGCGGTGTCGATCCGAAGTTCGTGCCGATCAGCTGGGACGAGGCGCTCAATACCGTCGCCGACAAAATGATGGAATTGCGCAAAAACGGCGAGGCGCACAAGTTCACCTATATCCGCGGGCGCTATTCGCCGACTTCGACCGATCTGCTCTACGGCACGCTGCCGCGCATCTACGGCACGACGAATTATTTTTCGCACAGCGCGATTTGTGCGGAAGCCGAAAAAATGGGGCCGGGCCTGACGCAGGGATTTTTCGGCTATCGCGATTACGATCTGTCAAACACGCAGTGTCTGGTGGTGTGGGGCACCGATCCGCTGGCATCGAACCGCCTGGTGCCGAACACGATTGCCAATTTCGGCGCGATTCTCGCGCGCGGCACGGTCATTGCGGTTGACCCGCGGCTGTCGAATTCGGCGGCCAAGGCCCAGGAGTGGCTGCCGATCAAACCCGGCACCGATGGCGCGCTGGCCGGTGCAATCGCCCACGTGATTCTGACCGAGGGCCTGTGGAACCGGGAATTCGTCGGTGATTTCAAGGACGGATACAACCAGTTTGTCGCCGGTCAGACCGTCGATGAGGCTGCGTTCGCGGAGAAAGAAACGCACGGTCTGGTCAAATGGTGGAACCTTGAACTGAAGGACCGCACGCCGGAATGGGCGGAGAAGGAAACGCTGATTCCGATGTTTCAGACCATACGCGTGGCGCGCACGATGGCGAAAGCCGCGCCGAAGGTGGCGGTGTGGATGGGCCCGGGCGTGGCGATGAATCCGCGCGGCACCTATGCGGCGATGGCCGTGCATGCGTTGAACGGGCTGCTTGGTTCGATCGACGTCGAGGGCGGTGTCCTGCAGAGTTCAAGCGTGTCGCTGGCGCCGTTTCCGAAATCGGATGCCTACCTCGACGACATTGCCAAGGGTTACAGCAAGCACAAAAAGATCGACGGCCGCGGTGACAAGGACATGCCGGCGATGATGGGGGCTGTTCCAGGCAGCGGGGTGGTGACCAATAACATCGCCAACACCATGCTGAAGGACCCGGGTGCGGTCAAGGTGCTGATGAGTTCCTGGAGCAATTTCAATTTCTCCTGCACCGGCACGGCACGCTGGGACAAGGCGCTCGCTGCAGTTCCGTTTTTCGTGCACATGGTGACCAATGCTTCGGAGATGACGCAGTTCGCCGACATCGTGCTGCCCTCGACGCACAATTCCAGCGAGGGCTTCTCGATCGTCACCAACATGGGCAATTGTTACGGCTACGCGACCATCCAGCAGCCGGTCGGCAAACGGCTGTGGGACGTCAGGCAGGAAGAGACCGAAATGGTCTGGATGCTCGCGGAAAAACTCAAAGCCAAAGGGTTCCCGAACCTGTTCGACTACTACTCGAAGGAAATCAAGGATCCGGAAACCGGAAAAACTGCCACCAACGAGCGCGAATTCAGTGAATATGCAGCAAAACTTTCGAGCGCCCCGCTGTGGATGGCCAAAGAGGCGCCGAAGGGAGACGCAAAGATCGACGGCTGGGCAGAATTCCGCGCGAAAGGCATGTTCAGCAGTGCGAAATACAGCTACAAGCGCGGCTGGGGCGGGAAGTTTTCCACGGCCACCAAAAAATTCGAGTTTTACAGCGAAACTGCGAAAAAAGGGCTTGCCACGCACGCCGACAAGTACAAAACGACCATTGACGACATTATGACGGTGTCGGGTTACACGGCGCGCGGCGACCTTGCCTTCGTGCCGCACTACGAAGTACCGAAGCGGCACGGCAGCCTCGAGGAATATCCGTTTACCTTCATCGATTACAAATCGCGCCTCAACCGCGAGGGCCGTTCGCAAAACCTGCCGTGGTATCAGGAGTTCAAGAAGGTCGACCCGGGCGACGTTTCCTGGGGCGACGTATTGAAGATGAATCCGGCAGACGGCGCCAAGCTCGGTCTCAGGAACGGCGATACCGTCAAAGTCACTTCACCGGTGGGTTCGCTGGTGACCCAGCTCAAGTTGTGGGAAGGCGTGCGCCCCGGCACGGTCGCCAAGTGTTATGGCCAGGGGCACTGGGCCTACGGTCGCGTCGCGGCGCGCAACTATGCCAAGGCGCAGGCGCGCGGCGGCAACAATAACGACATTCTGGTCGATGACTATGACCGCCTGAGCGGCGCCACGGCGCGCAACGGCGGCTTCACCGGCGTCAGGATCCAGAAAGTCTGATTCGCCATCTCGCGGAATGAAGGAGAGCAAACATGTCTAGATTCGGAATGGTCATCGACCTGCAGAAGTGCGTGGGGTGCGGCGCCTGTGCGTTTGCGTGCAAGGCGGAAAACAATACGCGGACCCGCGGCAGCGGACAGAGCCACAACTGGGCGGACTTCATGATGAAGACCGAAGGCAAGTTCCCGAACGTGACGCACTCGGTGATGCCGGTGATGTGCAATCACTGCACCAATGCGCCCTGCGTGGAGGCGTGCCCGGTCACGCCCAAGGCGATGTTCAAGACCCCGGAAGGCGTCACCATGCACAACGACGCGCTGTGCATCGGCTGCCGTGCCTGTCAGGGCGCCTGCCCCTACAGCCACACCGAACTCGATGCCAAAAGCCTCAATGGCGAAACCTACAGTGTGATCAGCTACAACCCGCCGGACACCAGCGCGCAGCCCTACTGGACCGACAAGAGCGCGATGATTGCCGGCTGCACCGCATCGGGCGCAGAAACCGCCAGGGCGGCGGGGGCTGCCACGCCCTCGATGAACCAGTTTGCGGCCGGCGCCGACGTCGACCCGATCCGCAGGGCGGGCGTCGTCGAAAAATGCACCTTCTGTTACCACCGCACGAGCAACGGTCTGCAGCCAGCTTGTGTTGAAGTCTGTCCGGCCAAGGCGCGCATCTTCGGCGATCAGGACGATCCGTCGTCCGAGATCGCGAAAATCCTCAAGGCGGAAAAAACCTTCCGGCTGAAAGAGGAGCGCAAGACCAGCCCCAACGTGTATTACATCGGCAAGTACACCACGCGTGCGTAACGGGGAGTCGGGCCATGGTTCCATCAGCGGCAGTGCGGCCTTCCTCAGCGGCGGGGGGATACATGCCAACGGTTGAAGAGGAGCAGCGCGCAGCGCGTGAAATTTTCTGCCGCCTGCTGTCTGCCTGTTATTACGAGCCGGGGCCGGAATTCGCCGAGGAAAAGCTTTTCGATTCGATGTTGAAGGTCGCAGAGCATATCGATGCGGAAACCGCCGCTTGCGCGCAGCGTCTCGGCGAGGCGTTTTTTGCGGAAGAAGCCGAAAGCCTGCTGGTCGATTACACGCGGCTGTTTCTGGGGCCCAACGGGATGCTGGCCAAACCCTACGGTTCAGCCTGGCTGGAGCGCGAAAGCGGGCTCATGCAGGATTCGACCATGGCCGTGCAGGCACTCTACGAGGAAGGCGGTTTCGATCTGGATGAAGACTTCCATGAACTGCCGGACCACATCGCCGTGGAACTGGCATTTCTGTATCTGCTGATGCACCACGAAAACGAAGCGCTGCGCGCCGGCGACGCCGCCGAACTGCAGCGGGTGCGTGATTTGCGCAACCGGTTCTTTCATTCCCACCTCGGTGCGTGGGCAGGCGAGTTCACCGCGGCCGTGGCGGCCGGCACACGCAGCGCGTTTTATCGTGAGCTGGCGGGGTTGACCGAACGATTCGTCACACTGGAGAAGCGCGCCCTTTCGGGTTAGCGGTTTGCAGGCGTATCCGGAATTGGGCGTCCCGCGGCGCGCGCCGTTATAGCCGTTTGTCCATGGCGCGCAGCCGGTCGGCCACAACGCGCATGATCTGCAGCGCGAATTTGGGCGTTTGCTGCACCATGAACATGAAGCGCTGTTCGGTGATGGGCACCAGTTTGCAGGCCGTGATGGCAGTTGCAGTGGCGCTGCGTGGCCCGGCATCGATCAGCGACATTTCACCCAGCACACCACCTGCGTCGAGCACGTCTACTTCCACATTTTTGACGCTGAGGCGCACCCGTCCTTCGAGGACGACATACATCAGGTGTCCGGTTTCGCCTTCGCTGAAAATGGTTTCGCCTGCGTCAAATGTATCGAATTCGGTTTCGTTTCTGAATAGATCAATATGTACCACGTTTTGTCTCCGGGAAATCGGGTGCGGCGGCACCTTAAGTTACAAATGTAATGCAGGCACGTTACCGTTTCGTGACAACCTCAACGGCGCCGCAGCCGCGGGCGGTTGATCGCATCTGCAGGTGAATGACCGCGCAATACCGCGATGATGTTGTCCGCAGCGCGGTGTTCGATTGCCTTGCGTACATTGGTGACCGCGGAGCCCAGATGCGGCGTAAACAGTGTATTGGGGCGTTTGCGCAATTGCGCAGGTACCGCCCGCGGCCGTGAATTAAGCGCCCAGTCTTCGAACGCAAAGACGTCTGCGGCGTATCCGGCCAGAATGCCGCCGGCCAGTGCATCAGATACCGCGTTTTCGTCGACAACCGAACCGCGACCGACGTTGATCATCAGCTGGCCCCTCTTGCAGTGGGCGAGCGTATCGGCGGCAATCATGTGGAGCGTGCCGGGCGTCAGTGGCGCGGCGACGAAGACATAGTCGGCGATTGAAAGCGCTTTGCGTAGCGAGACCTTTTCGATGTTGCGCGGGCGTGCCACGGGATCGACGCCGATCAATCGTGCGCAGCCAAACCCGGTCAGT
>CAZVDN010000205.1:0-6781 GCA_964625665.1 uncultured Streptomyces sp.
TGCGCGTTGTGATCGCGATAGACGCCGAGCAGCTTGTTGTTGTGCCGGATGTCGGCCTCATCGAGCGGCAGGTGCATCTGGTCTGCCGGCGAGCTGCGGCGCCGTGGTCGGCGTAGGGTATTGGTTGACATGATGATGTGGGGCGATTCTACACGCACTCAAATCCGGCACCGGGGCGCGGTAAAAATGCCAACAAAAAAGCCGGGCTGCCCCGGCTTTTCCGCGAAGGGCCGCCGCTCAGAACTTGTAGAGCAGGTTCAGCGTGTAGAGGTCGACATCCATCTTGCCGCTGAAACCGTCGCCGACACGGTAACGCTCCCAGTCGGCGCGCACGCCGACGTTTTTCGTCACGTCGAAGCCTGCACCAAGGCCCAGCTTGTAATCGATGTGGTTCTTGCTCGGCGAGGGTGACGCCAGCGCAAGGCCCGTCGCGCTGAAAAGGTCGCGCGTTTTCGACGACTGCACACCGGCGCGCGCGAGCAGCGAAAAACGCTCGCCGAGCGGCAACGTGCCGAGCACGTCGAGGCTCGAACCGACCGTGTTTTTCAGCGCGCCGTTGAGCCGGCCCGCCGGAGCGGTGGTCGCACTGAACGTATACGAACCGAGATTGAACACGCCGCCTTCAAATGCCAGGTAGCTGTTGTACTGGTAGCCCATGAACAGTTTGTAACTGCCCTCTTTTTCGTCGCGCGTGACCGTTGCCACACTGGCCCCCGTGCCGCTCAGCGCAGTGGTCAGTGTGCCGTCGGCAATTTTTGCGCGCGACTGTCCGGCGCCCGCCCCCAGATACCAGGTGGCGCCTGCGGTCGGTTCCGCCGCCTGCACACCTGCGCTCAAAACGGCCACGGCCGCTGCTGCAAAAATTTGGATTTTCATGATGCCCCCGACGGTTTCCGGTGATTGGACTGCAAGGCGGGTAGTGTACCTGAATTCAGCGCACGATACGCAGCGGCGTGCGCCGGATCGAATCGAGTTCGTCCGGGTCGTAGATCCGTACCATGACCTTGTTTTTTCCCGACGCCTTGACGCGCTGCATCACGGCCTCGCAGAAACCGATGACCTGGTCACTACCGGCCGGCACCGCCGGAAACACGCCGACACCCACGCTGAAGGTGATCGGCCATTCGTGGCGCGCCATGACCTTCTCCAGCTCGATGCAGAGCTTGCGTACCACCTGGGTCGCCTCGGCTTCGCCGCTGTGCGGCAGCACCAGCGCGAATTCGTCGCCGCCGAGCCGCGCCACCACATCGGTTTCGCGCAGATTGTTGCTCACCACCTCGCCGATCGCATGCAGCACGCGGTCACCCTCGCTGCGGCCCAGCCCCTCGTTGACGACGCGGAAATAATCGCAGCTGATGTAAGCCACGGCAAACGGCGCCTTGCTGCGCCGGTGGCGCGCCAATTCGACAGTCACGCTTTCGTAGAATGCCGTGCTGTTGGCAACCCCGGTGACAAAGTCGATGCGCGCCGCCTGCTGCAGTCGTGTGTAATTCGAGCGCACTGCAGCTACCAGCAATACGATCACCAGATAGGCAAACAGGCCGTTGCCGTTGCTGATATAAAAATACACCGGTTCGGAAAACGTCGTGCCGGTGTTCAGCCCGATCTGCACCTGCGCGAACGCGGACAAAAATGCGAACAACCCGCCCCACCACGGCCCGCACAGCCAGGTGACACCGATCATCACCAGCATATAAAGCGCGCTGAGCCGCAGTTCGAAAGAGGTGTAGTAATCGGCGGCAACAACGATGGCGAGCGCGATGAAACCGAGCGTGAGCACCCCGGCCTTCAGCCCGCTGATCGCCGCCGGTGCGGCATTGCCGGCCGTCAGTGCCGCGATTTTTTCTTCGATCGTCACGGCGTCCTATTGCGTCAGGCGCAGCTTGAGCCACGCGGCGATCATGTTGCCGATCTCTGCCGAATCCATGCCCGGCGTGCGCCCCATATGGCCGCCGTCCGGATAAATGCGCGCCTCTTTCGGCGTGCCATGCTCCATCAGCAGGTAAATGTCCTCAATGGCGCCGAGGGTTTGTCGATGAGGCCCTGCGCCACCAGCGAGAGTTTCGGCGCCGCCTGTAGAAATTCCTCGAGCGTCTTCACGCCCATGGCCTGGCTGCGCGCTTCGAAGAGGCTCGCCGGCCCGAACAGATAGGTCGATGCGGTCTGCGTCAACGCCGGCACCAGCCACTTCTCCTGAAAACCGAGATGCACATTGCCGCCGTGAAACACCGCACCCTTGAGGCGTTTCGCTTCGACATAGGCCATCTTCGCCGCCCAGTAGCCGCCGTAGCTGCCGCCCCAAACCCCGACACGCGTGCCGTCAACATCGCTGCGCGTCAGCAAATGATCGATGAAGACCGACAGCGTGCGTTCGGCTTTCGGATCGGCGTAGAGCACCGGATTGCCGCCGGTGCCGGGCATGTCCACCGCAAGTGACGCCAGTCCCTGACGGCGCAGCATGGCGCTCGAGCCCTGGCGGTCTTCCTTCCAGCCATCGACCCCGCCCCAGTGAATGACCACCGGCGGCTTTTGCGCGCCTTGCGGCAGCTGCAGATAACCGGTGAGTTTGCCGCCCTCGAATGGCACGTCGACGATCTGAATCGGCGGATCCGCGTATTTGGCAAACTTCAGGTACATGCGCACCGAGTTGCGATACGCCTCTTTTTTGCCCGGCGTGCTCGCCACCGGATAACGGCCGATGCGGCAATAGTTGAACGCCAGTTCGTAGAGCTCGCCGAGTTTTTTGGCGTCGCCGTTCTGTTTGGCCAGCGCATCGGCCTCGGCCTCGTATTTGAGACCGTATTTGCACCATTGCTCGGCCCAGTGGTCGCGATCGGTGCTGGTCAGCGATTTGACGATCGCTTCAGCGTCCTCACGTTTGATGCCTTCGAACGGGTTGATGCGCGGCGTGCGGCGCAGCACCTCCTGCTTGACTTCTTCGAGCGTGCGTTCCTGCGCCTTCACCTGCGAAATATCGATCATGAGCACCACCATGGCAAATAACAGGGCAATCCAGCGAAACCGTTGCATGCTTCACCACCTCCGGCAAGACGGCCCCTGCTCTTCGGCATGTTTTCGACCGTGTATGACGCCATTCTATACGCACGGCAAAAACTCATTGCCGCGCCAGACCGAGATCGCTGAGTATGGCGCGGTATTCGGCATATTCGGCATCGAGAAACCGGGCGAACTCGCGGCTGCCCATGAAGGCGCCGTCCCAGCCTTCTTCCTCGATCGCCTTTTTCCAGTTGTCGCTCTGCACCGCACGCGCAAACACCGCTTCCCAATAGGCGACCTGTGCCGCACTCAGGCCGCGCGGGCCGATCACTGCACGCCAGTTCGAGCCGGCACTCGCCACACCGCTTTCACGCAAGGTCGGAATCGTCGCCAGCGCACCGCCCATGCGGCGCGGCGCGGTGATGGCCAGCACACGCGCGCTGCCGGACTGCACCACCGCATTCACTGAAGGCATCGATCCGGAAACCATGGTCAGATGGCCGCCGATCACCGCGGTAATCGCCTCGGAGGCCGATTTGAAGACCACAAACTTCAGGCGCTTCGGATCGATGCCGGCCGATTTCGCCGCTACCGCCACGGTCAAATGGCTGGTGCCGCCGAGATTGCTGACGCCGATCGACACCGATTCCGGATCTTTTTTCAGCCGCTCGATCAGATCGGCCACGTTGCGGATCGGCGAATCGGCCTTGACGGTCAGCGTTGTGTATTCGTGGGTAAGCAATGCGATCGGCGTGAAATCCGTGTGTTTGAGCGGCGACACGCCCATCACGTAATTGCCAGTGAGCGACGGCGTGGCGATGTCGAAGTAATGCGCGTCGCCCGGATGCTGGCTGACGTAAAGGCGCGACAGCGTCTGATTGCCGCCCGGCCGGTTGACCACCGTGACCGGCACCGGCACGAGCCGGCCGTCCTGAATGCTCTTCTGCACGACGCGCGCCACCTTGTCGTTGCTGCCGCCGGCTGCCGACGGCGTCACGATCTCGACGGCCTGTTCCGGCCGCCAGGCGCTCTGCGCAATCGCATTGGCGGCCGCCAATGCAACTGTCACACAGGCGATAAATTGAAACACTTGTCTGCTATTCAGCTTTCGCACCGGAATCCTTCGCGACTTTTGCCCACTTGGCCAGTTCCGCTTTCACAAAATCCCCGAACTCCGCGGGCGTGCTGCCCACCGGCTCGAAGCCGAGCACGGCAATCTTGTCGAGGAACTCCTGCTGCTTGAGGTTTTTCATGATCTCGCCATGCAGCTTCATGACGATAGGGTTCGGCGTGCCCGCCGGCGCCAGCACACCGTTCCACGCCGGTGCCTCGAAACCGGGCAGTCCGGATTCGGCCACCGTCGGCAGATCGGGCAACGATTTCGTGCGCTTGAGCGTCGTTACTGCAATGCCGCGAATGCGGCCCGACTGGATCTGCGGCACCGCCGAAGGGCCGACCGTAAACATGACCTGTGCCTGACCGGCAATCAAACCGGTCACGCCCTGCCCCACAGTTTTGTAAGGCACATGGACAAGGTTGGTGCCGGTCATGGTTTTGAACATCTCGGCAATGAGGTGCCCGGGCGAACCATTGCCGCCCGAGGTGTAGTTCAGTTCACCGGGCCGCGCCTTCGCCAGTTTGACGAGATCATTGACGGTTTTGACCGGCAGCGAAGGATGCACGGTCAGCACGAACGGAATGGTCGCAATCAGCATGACCGGCGTGAAATCGCGCACCATGTCGTAGGGCAGTTTGAAAAAATTCGGATTGATCGTATGCGTCCCGGTCGCCAGCAGCAGCGTGTAACCGTCGGGCGCCGCGCGCGCCACCTGCTCAGCCGACAACAGGCCGCCGCCACCGCCGCGTTCCTCGACCACCACCTGCTGGCCCCAGGCGTCGGTGAAGCGCTGTCCGAGAATGCGCGCCATGGCGTCCGGACCGCCGCCGGTGATCCAGCGGATCGGTTTGGCCGGATAGGTCTGCGCAGCGGGCGCCGTCGCAAGCGCGAGCAGAAGGCCCGCCGCGCCCCATTGAATAAACCGCTGTTTCATTGCACCTCCCCGCAGGCGCGCATGCGCCGGATTTTTTATTCGGCCGCGCCCCTGACGAACGGTGGATCCACCACCCCGACGGTCGCGCGTGCAACCGCATCATAACCGGCGGCGGCACAAACTTGAACTGCCGCAGCAGCAGCAGGCCAGATCTTCGACGCCCCGCTTGATCAGGGGCGCTGCAGTGACTCTGCCAGCGCAGCCAGGTTTTGCGGGTTGACGCGAATCACCCCGCCGCGCGGACTGTCGATATCGGCGATCAGAAAAAACGACATCGACACCACCAGCGGCAGTACCATGTGCAATATCGCCTGCGCACGGTCGCTGCGCAATACATAACCGACCAGCACACAGCAGGAAATCGAAATCGCCGCCATCAGCAGCCAGGCCGCCAGCGGAATGCGGTTCCACCACGCCGCCTGCACATAGCCCTGGGAATTGAGCACGTCATTGACGGCGGCAACCACCAGCGCCACCACTGGCGTAGGTTGTGCAGTCGCCGGCGCGCGCACTGCGGCCCACAATTCGGCATGCAGTTGCGCCGTTCGCGCATTGATCTTGGCAATCGTTGGCGCATCGTCGGTGGCGTAAAAAAGCAGCCGCTGATCGACGTAAGCCTTGAGCAGCGAACGCAGCTTCGCCGCATCGTCCCGCGGCAGAAGGTCCGCGCGCACAAAGGCGGTACCGATGGCATTGGCCTCGCCCTCTTCGAGGTTTTTGCGCTGATCGTATCGGCTGATGGCCATTGCAAAACTGAAACCGATGATAAGACCGAGCAGGGTCAGTGTTGCTGCCAGCACAACGCCGAAATCCTCGCGTTCCTCGGCCTGCATGACGCGCTTGCGGCGCAGCCATGTCGCCCCGATCCAGGTCGAAGCCCAGAGCAGCCCCAGCGACAACAGAAAAACCGCCAGCGGATGGTTCTGCACTTCGCTCATGCCTGCCCCGTGTCGATACGCTGCGCGCCGGCCATCGCCCGCCCGCTCAGGCCCGCAACAGCGGCCGCAGCGCGCGCACGTCCTTCACCTTCTCGATGTTCCAGACGGTGTCGCAGAGTTTGCGCGCGCGCGCCTTGCCGATTACCGGCGCCATCAGGTCGTAACACTTTTCATCTACCTCGGGCGTGGTCATCGGGTTCTGCGCCGTGCCGCGCACGCCGCGCGTATGGTGCTTCACCGTGCGGCCGTCCTTCAGTTTGATTTCGACGATACCGTGGCGTTCGGGCACCAGGCTTTGCAGATACTCGTCGCCGATCAGTTCGATCTTGGCGCGCACCTTCATCACTTTCGGATGGGTCATGCGCTTTTCATCATGCGCCGAGATGAAGGTCGCGGTGCCGTCGAGCAGCATTACCGCACACATGTACTGCATGCAGATATCGGGCATTTCGCGGTTGTTGACGGTATTGGCACCGGTGGTCGAGACACGCACGATCATCTTCTCGACGTCCGCTTCCTTGATGTTGTGCTGGCGGATCAGTTCGAGCAGCGAATCGAGCGGCGCCTGGATCGGCGAGCCGACGGTCCAGCGCTTGATGTTGGTGCGCATGATTTCGAAGTTGCTGCCGAGCCCGCGCACCAGCACCTGCGGGTCGGGCTTGATGCCGTTCATGCGCCGCGATTCATCAAACGCATGGTAAAAATTGCGCTCGCCGGAAAACACGTCTTCCACGCCCGTACAGCCCGCCGCCACCATGGTGGTGGCCGACATGCCGTTGCGCGCCGCCATGCCGC
>CAZVDN010000206.1:0-6778 GCA_964625665.1 uncultured Streptomyces sp.
TTGACGTGCGAGGTGATGGTGCTGTCGTCAACGACGATGTGCGCCTCGCCCATCAGCGCCTCGCGGCCCTTGACGTGGCCCGGGAACTTGGCGAGCGCGTGCACGATCCAGAATTCGGTGAGCGTGAGGTCCACCGGCTTGTCGCGCCAGGTCACTGCGAAACGTTTCATGTCGATGCGCAGATCGCCGCGCTCGAGAAAATCCTCCGAGCGGTCCGGTTGCTGCAGCAGATCGGCGCGACGGAACAGCGCGCTGACGCGCGCCAGCAAATGCGGCACCGACACTGATTTCGACAGATAGTCGTCCGCCCCCATGCGCAGTCCGGAGACGATGTCGAAGTCGCTGTCGCGCGCAGTGAGAAAAATGATCGGCAGACGCGGCGACAGCGCGCGCAGTTCCTGACAAAGCGCGAAGCCGCCGTCGACGTCGCTGCCAAGTCCGATGTCGAGCAGGGCCAGATCGGGCAGGCGCGTGCGCAGTGCCTCGATGGCGGTCTTGCGGTCCGGGTAGGCGGCCACTTCGTAGCCGTGTTTTTTCAGCGCGTCGGTGTAATTGGCGCGGATGGTCGGGTCGTCTTCGACGATGGCGATGCGTTTGCCCATAACAAATCCTCTCGGTGCGCTGAATATACCCCAGCACAGGGGCGCCCCGGCGCCCGCCGCGGTGCCTGCCATATTGTTGCCACAATTGATCGCCGGATTGCCCCCGCTGCGGCGTTTGCCCGCCTGATTGCAGGCATTAAATGCCACTGTCCCCGCCACGTTTTGGCGGACGAACAGGAGAACACCATGCGGGAAAGCGCAATGCAAAACGAAATCAGGATCAGGGCCCGAGGCCACACGGCGTCGGACGTCACCCGCGAAATGCTCGGGCTGGCGGTCGATGCGCTGGTGACCGGCGCGGCCGCCGCCATCATTGCCGGCGGCCTCGTCGTCATGCTGACCATGCACAGTGTCTGAAAAGCGCGCCGGGTGCTGCGGGCCGGTGATCGGGGCATTGCGCGGCAGCGCCGCGACGTGGCCCGAGGGTTCACGCCAACACGGCCGGTCCCCGGTCCCTGGCCCGGAGCACCTGGCGCAGATGCGCAACAACAGCTTCATTCAATAACGGGAGAACATCATGCTTGCACGCCTTAAAGAAATGGTCCAATCGGTCCGCGCACGATTTGCAGAAAAATTCGCGGGAAAAAATACCAATACGGTTGATGCCGGTGGCGCAGCCGGTGCGGTGAAGGCCGGCGCCTCGCGCGTCGCCGCCGGCCTTGTCGCCGCGCGCGGCGCGCTGATCGCGCTCGGCGTCGGCGGTGTCGCCGCCTACGCGCTCGTCAACAATCCGCCGATTCAGAATGCCGGCCCCGGCGAAGTCGGCATCCGCATCAACCAGCTCACAGGCAGCGTCGAGGAATGGCGCGATGGCAGCACCTTCGTGCTGCCCGGCCTGCACAAGGTGCGGTTGATTTCGCTGCGCGACGAAACCTACCGCCCCGAACAGATCCGTCGCGCCGACGGCGGCGCACCGGTGCAGTCGGTCGAAGGCCTGTCGTTCGGCGTCGATCTCTCGGTGCGTTATGCCGTTGACGACAGCAAGGTCGCGGCGAACTGGAAGAACCTCAACGGCGATGTCTCGACCGCAGTCGTCGAGCCGGCGGTGCAGGGCATCATCTACAAGACCTTTGCGCGCTATACCGTGCGCGAAATCTTTTCGAGCAAACGCGTCGAGATTCAGCAGGCCATCGAAACCGAACTGAAGAACAAACTTGCTTCAGATGGTGTGTTGCTGCGCGCGGTCTACATCGGCAAGGTCGATCTGCCGGCCGATTACCGCCGCGGCATGGACGCGCTGCTCGCCGAGGAACTGGCCACCGAGAAAATGCGCTACACGCTGGAGCTCAAGGACAAACGCGTCAAGGAAACCGAACTCGACGGCGAAGCGGAAAAAATGCGCCGCGAAAAGGCCGCCGAGGCCGCGGCGCGCGAACAGATCATCGCCGCCAAGGGCCAGGAAGAAGCAATGAAACACGTGTTGCCCTTCAAGCAGCGCCAGATCGAGCAGCGTCAGCTCGAAGCCGAGGCCGACAAGCAATCGCGCATCCGCGTGGCCGAGGGCAGCGCGCAGGCGCGCCGCGTCGAGGCCGGTGGCGAAGCCGATGCGCGGCAGAAACTGGCGGACGCCGAAGCCTACCGTCTCGAACGCGTCGGCAAGGCCAACGCCGAACAGATGTCGCGCGAAGGCGCATTGGTGACGCGCCACCCGCTGCTGATCCAGAAGACGCTGGCCGACAAATTGTCGGACAAGATCCAGGTCATCATCGCGCCGCCGCCGGCCGATGGCGGCTTCATCGGGGCGACGCTGCTCGGCAGTAAAACGCTGCAAGGCGCGCAACGCGCCGCGCCGCAGCCCGCCGCCGCTGAAGAAGAAAACGACAAGGCGGAGAAATAACATGGCCCTCAATCAGATCGCGGCCGTGCTCGTTGTCCTCAGCGGTTTCTTCGCGCCGCTGGCCACGGCGATGGCGGCTGCCACCGGCATTGTCGTGCGCGACCAGACCTCGCTGCGCGCGGCACCGCGCGACGCCGCGCAGCAGCAGGCGCTGCTCTGGCAGGGCGAGGTCGTCGAGATCCGCGGCGAGCGCATGGATTACCTCCAGGTCTGGGATTACCGGCGCGAGCGCGGCGGTTTCGTGCGCGCGAACCAGGTCCGCCGCATGCGCCTCACCGCAGACGAAACGCCCGAACTGCTGGCCATCCTGCGCTTCGTGCGCGAAACGCCGGGTGCCGAAGCGCTGGGCATCGGCCTGGCGGCGGCCTTCATTCAGGCCGCGCCGGCCGAGGTGTTGCAAAGCGATGCCGGGATTGAGGTGCTCGATGCGCTGGGCACGGTGGCCGAGCGGCTGGCACGCCGCGCCTCGACCGCCGCGCCGACCAATGCGATCTCGCGCAACGCCGAGGCTGCACTGGCTGCGCATCTTGATGTCGCGGCGCGTTACGGTGTCAACTTCGTCAGCTTCGAGCGCGATGGTCGTATGCAGATCTGTTACGAGGGCGCGGTCTACCGGCGCGTGCTGGCGATGCGTTCGACACCCGAGCAGCGTGCACATGCCGTGCTCGGCCTGACGCGCCCTGAATGCATGGACCCCGATCTGCGTCCGACCGAGCGCGCGAAGCTCGATGCGTGGCGCGCCGAGGTGCTCGACCGCGTCGATGTGGTAACGCTGCCCGGTTATCTGAAGAACCGCGTGCTGATGCGCCGCGCCGCCGTATGGAGCGCGATCGCCTGGCAGCAGGCGCGTGCAGGCGAAGCGGCGGAGGTCTCGGCAGCACGTGCGCTTACCGAATTTGCCGGTGTCGCGAAAACCGAATTGACCGACGACGATCTGACGGCATTCAACGACACAGCGATGCGCGTCAGTGCGACGCGCTGGGCGGCATTTTCGGTGGCTGCGGGAACCAACCCGCGCGGCCTGACCATCGTCACCGAACCGCGTCAGCCCGGCGAAACCTGTGTGCATCTCACCGATGCCAGAAACAATGCGCCTGAAGCGGTCGCCAACAAGAAGCAGCATGACGCAAAAAACCCGCTGGTCACGCGCTGCACCTACGGTCTGGTGTGGAACGGCTCGGTCACGATCAATCGCGAAGGCAATGCCCTGGCATTGGCCGTGCAACCGATGGACGGCTGGCGCGAACTCTGGGTGTTTCGCAAGGAAGGCGGGGCGTGGACAGTCAGCGTATTGCCGCCGGCCAATGTGAGCCCCGAACTCGGCTACGCCGAATTCGCCGGCTGGGTGCCCGGCGGCAAACAGATGCTGGTGGCGCGCGAGGCGCGCGGCGACGGCAAATACAAACGTAACTTCGAACTTGTCCGTCTCGACACGCTGACGGTTGAGCGTCAGGCCGGCGACCCGTCGATCATGGGCGCGTTCCAGCGCTGGCAGGACCCGGCGTGGAAGCGCAACACGCTGAGCCTGCGCTAAGGTTGCTGGAAACTAACCGCGTGCGGCTTTTGCTGCGCGCGGCGCTTTTTTCGGCAGTGCGGTCAGCGCCGTGAGTTCGCGCACATCGGCGAGCGTGTCGATGTTCTGGATCGCGACGTAGAGTTTTTCCACGGTGTCGGCGGGCAGTGCCATGGTCGCGCAATTGACGAACTTTTCTTTCAGCAGCTCGGGCGGCAGGGCATTTTTCGAGGTGCGGCCGAAGGGCTGATCAACCTTCTGTTTGAGCACGGTGCCGTTCTTCAGCGTGATGTTGACCTCGGCGGCGAAGTGGTTGTCGGCGGGGAACTGTTCGGTGGTATAGGGCGCGACATGGATGCGCGGCAGAATGGCGCGCACCGCCGGGTCCTTGTAGGTTTCGCCTTCGAAGTGCGGCAGTGCGACCTTGCGGTTGACCAGCGCGCGCGACAGCGCGTACTGCACGCTGAACTTGGCGTCGAAGGTGCTTTGCGGATCGGGGCGGTTGGTGTGTTCGAGGCGGCGCTTGTGCGTCCAGGCGTCGATGCGCTTGACGTCGTCGGGTTTGAGATCGTGTTCGCGCACCAGCAGCAGCATGGCGTCGATCGCCGGATGCGTGCTGCCGCAGCAGGGATACTGCTTGATGGCAATGCCCGGCTCGATGATGTCCCAGGGTTTGCCCCAGGCCGGCAGGATTTTTCCGGCGTCGTAATTGCCGGCGCCGTTGAAGACTTCGAAGTAGCCCTGCTTGTGTTCGAAGGCCACTGCGCTGGCAGTGAAACCGTCGCGCGCGAGCAGTGCGGCGAAGAGGCCGCTGCGGTTGCAGTGGCCGACATGCAGCGGTTTGGTCATGGTGCCGAAATTCGATTTCACGCTGGCGGCGAGCGACGCGGCGATCGACAGCGCGGTAGCAGTTTGTTCGTCAGACAGTTTCAGCAGGCGTGCACACGCGGCCGCGGCGCCGAACACGCCGATGGTGGTGGTCGGGTGCCAGCCGCGCGTGTATTGATAAAAATTCACGCCCATCGAGATCTTGCACTCGGCCTCGAAGCCGGTGACGTAGGCGGCCAGCAGATCGCGGCCGCTGGCGCCGATTTCGTCGGCCAGCGCAAACAACGCGGGCAGGATCGGTGCCGAGGGATGGCCGCCGAGCGTGTTGTTGCAATCGTCGAAGTCGAGCGCGTGCGAGGCGGTGCCGTTGATCAGCGCGGCGTCGAGCATGCCGACCTTCTCGTCGCTGCCGAAGACATATGCCGGGCCGGTTGCCGAGCCGAGCGAACGCGCGCAGATGCGCGCCGACGGATCGGCGGCACCCGCGATGGTCACGCCGACGGTGTCGAGGATGCCGACCTTCGCCCAGTGTCTGGTCTCGGGCGGCAGGTTGTCGTAGTTCGTCGCGTTGATGAGTTTGGCGAGGTCGAGGGCGAAAGGCATGGCGGTATCCGTCGGAGTTGGTTTGTTTTATTCGGCGCGGATATTGGCTTCGCGCACGACCTTGGCCCACTTCGCAATTTCCGCTTTGATGTGGGCGTGAAACTGTTCCGGTGTGTTGCCGACAGGTTCAGAACCGTCAGCCGCGAGTTTGCTCTGAATGTCGGTGCTGTGCAGGATGCGCACGATTTCCCTGTTGAGTTTTTCGACGATGGGACGCGGCGTTTTCGCCGGCGCGAGCACGCCGTACCAGCCGGCCACTTCGTAACCGGCCACCCCGGCTTCCTGCATGGTCGGCAGGTCGGGCGCGCCTTGCGAACGTTTTTTCGTCGTCACCGCCAGCGCGCGCACGCGGCCGGCCTTGCGCTGCGCATCGCTCTGCAGCAGCGTCGAGAACAGCATCTGGATCTGGCCGCCGACGACATCATTCAGCGCGGGGAAGCCGCCTTTGTACGGGACGTGGATCAGTTTGATGTCGGCCAGCGAGCAGAACAGTGCGCCCGACAAATGGCTCAAACCGCCGATGCCGGACGAACCGTAACTCATGCCGTCCGGTTTGGTTTTTGCCAGCGCGACCAGTTCCTTGATGGTTTTTGCGGCCACCGAGGGATGCACGACCAGCGCATAGGGCTGGGAAGTGGCTTGCGTGATGGGCGCCAGATCGCGCGCGAGATCGTAGGAGAGGTTTTTGTAGAGCGAGGAATTGACCGAGTGGCTCGACGAAATCATGGTCAGGGTGTAGCCGTCAGGCACGGATTTGGTGGCGATGTCGACGGCGATGGTGCCGTTGGCGCCCGCGCGGTTGTCGGCCACCACGGTCTGGCCCCAGGCTTCCGTGAGTTTTAACGCAATGGCGCGGGCAGTGAGGTCGGTGCCGCCGCCGGGGGCGAAGGGGACGATGAGGCGGATGGGTTTCGACGGGTAGTTGGCGGCGGCGTCGGTTTGCGCGGCCTGCGCGTTTGCGGTTGCGAGCAGGGCAATTGAAATGATGATCGGAGCGGTGCGCATATCAAAGGTCAGCTTTGTTATTTGAGTCGGCGGAAGATTTTAACGCTATTGGCCGGGGGTAGCCCGGCAGCTACTTACTTTCTCTTGGGCGGCCAAGAGAAAGTAAGCAAAGAGAAGGCCGCCCTGGTGAGACGCCCCCTTCGGGGGTTCCCTGCGTTACTCAACGCGCCGGGCGGCTGCGCAACTCGCCCTCGCGGTGAAACCGCGAGGGCTCAGACAGTGCTCGCCGACCCCTCCCGGCGCGTTTGCGTTACTCGGCGTCTCACAAGGGGATCTTCCTCGTGCTAACGAACGTCAACATCTCCCGAAAGCAGTAGCACACCGATTGGTTTGGCTCCCCCTTGAGAGCCGCCGAGCAGCACAGCCCTGTCGGGGGCAGTCGGCGAGCAC
>CAZVDN010000207.1:0-6761 GCA_964625665.1 uncultured Streptomyces sp.
GACATGGAGTCGCAACCTTTGATTTCTGTTTCAGAATGGGAGGAAGCATGAAACTTGTCTTATGTGCGGTATTGGCAATGAGTATTTCCCAATCGACTTTTGCGGCCTGCGGTATGGTCTTATTACTAGATGCCCAAAGTTTAGGTAGATGCCTCGACGAAATCGAGACCCGCGTCAAAGGGCAAGCCGCCGATATTGATAGACTCCGCGGGAAAGTTAACGTACTAGAAGCTCAGATTGAACTTCAGTCTCGGCAAATGACAACCGCCGCCTTAAAAAACAGCAACTACGAAGAGGATATTCGTAGACTCCAAACCGAACTGCTTGATTTAAAGCTAAACCTACCAACCGCACCAAAACGTCGGTAATGCCGAGAGGTTTGGCCTTGGGAACCAAAAAAGCGCTTTCTCGCCTGTATATTGCAAAGTGGGATATTAAAAAGGCAATTGAATTTCTTGAGACTGCGGAAAAGTATGCTCCTACGAGCATAGAGTACGAAGCCCTAATAATGGGCGCCATCATTCACTATACGCGCCCCTTCTCATGCAACGAGAAGAGTTTGAATGCAAATGCACTGGCACGCGTCCCACTAGCGGTCATCGAGGGCTACTCCTCAGATGAACATGAATTACATAAGCGCCTTATTGATCGCAGAAATAGAGCCATTGCTCACGCTGAATGGAGCGAGTTCCCAACCGAAATAGACAGGGAAACGAAATCCCTTGGTATCCAAAGATATTCGGTGTACCCGGAATTTCTTGATCCCAAGCCACTCATTGCACTTTCGCGAAAGCTATCAATCCGCCTGCACAATATGGTAACGGACCATATCCACAAATCAGGCCAAAAACCTGACAATAAAAACATCTCCTAGCCTCGTGGGATGGACAATTTGTTGCCTATGCAGATGGAAACCATCGATTAAACGGGCGAACAAAACCAGGGCATGAATATGGAAAACCAGAAGCATTCTGCGGATTGCACGATGGCCATTCAGGGCGTAACGTCTCGAAAGCTGAAGAAAAATCAATTTAAACAATAGCGGCGTTATCAAACAAAATGCTGCTCGTACCCCAATAATGGCCTTTCTCAAAAAAGCATTCGGGCTGGCTTGCCAGATTCACGTGCTGCCGCTGTCCGCCCTCACGCTCGGCGCTTTTGCATTTTTGCTCGATCCGCGTCTGCCGCTGCTGTTGCTCGGCCCCGTCGCGGTCCACCTGTGGTCCGGCCTGTACTACGGCGCAGACCGCGGCAATTCGCGCTGGACCCGGCGCAGCACCGTGCTGGCGCTGCTGGCCCTGCTGGAATTGCCTGCGGTCGCCGCGGCATTTTTCCTGTTTCCGGATTTCCGCGATTTTTTGTGGTTGTTTGCTGCAGCGTTGGTGTTATGGACCATCGGTGCCTGGGTGGTCGGTGCGATGGCTCTGGTTGATGACTGGATGTAGACGCAATAAAGTGGTGCTTGTCGGATCCTCTGTTTGTATCCGCCGTTGCCTGACTGCCTCGGACTGCCGGGTATTTTCTCGGGCGTATTCGCCCGGTGTTCGGGAGGAGGTTCACATGACGTTTAAACCGGCAATTTTCCCGTCGGCAGCCAGAACCCTGCTGGCGCTCATGCTGATCGCCGCCACACTGCCGTTATCGGCCGCGCAGCGCAATCCGCCGGCTGCGCGCGATGAGGCGCCGGATGCCGCTGAAATCGCCGACGGCAGGGAAACCATTACACCGAGCGGTTTGCAGCCGGATTTTCCTGCGCAAGCCCGCTGTCCGCAGATTGCCTCGGCCTATGCATCGCCAACCCGTTACGACGGCAGCGCGCGGCCTCGCTGGGCGTTCGGTGGTTTGCACGGCGGCATCGATATCACACTTGCTGAAGGAACCCCGTTGCTGGCCCTCGCGGCAGGCACGGTCATCGGCAAGGGCGAAGGCGGCATGTTGGAGGGCATCTTTCTGTGGCTGCGTCATGTGCCAGAAGATACCGGGCTGCCCTACTGGGTCTATTCGAAATACCAGCAGCTCGAATCACTGCCCACACTGGAAAACGGCGCGCGGGTGGCGGTCGGACAGTTGGTTGCCCACGCCGGCAAGACCGGCACTGTGGGCAGGCATTACGGCATGAGCGGCTACCCGCATCTGCATCTGACCACCCGGAAAAGCAATCGAGGCGACCTCGCGGCCGGGCCGCGCGGCGCCGAGCGCGGGCTCTTCCTGTTCGATCCGCTCGCGATCTATCGCGAGGCGGCGGGCGAACCGCCGGCAAATTCACGCGCAGTGCCGATTCCTTATGCCAGCACCGACGGCAATCTGAATCCGGCCGGCACCCGCGTGGTGTGGCCGGTGGCCTGTCCGCCCAAGTCTTGAAGCGGCGCGGTGCTTATTGCTCCCGACAACAATGGAATGGAGAACTGCTGAAGAATGAAACGCCTGATTGCCGCTCTGTGTTCCCTCTTGCCTCTCGCCCTGCTCGCCGCCGCTGTCAGCGCGCAAAGCACGCCGGCGCCGCTCACAAAGAAATCACCGGTCGAAACCCCAAAACGGGTGCTCTTTATCGGCAACAGCCTCGTTTACTACAACGGCGCGCTGCAGACCCACACCCATCGCATCGCCGCGGCCGCGACGCCGCCGCTGATCGTGCGCGACGGTTACAAATCAGTGCACATTACCAGCGCCTGGCTGCACCACTACCCGATTGATTTTCTGGTGAAGCCGGAGAATGTCGGCTTCAAGGAGCCGTTCGAAATCGTCGTGCTTGCCGGCAGCATCCAGGAGGCGATGACCGAGGCCGACCGCGCACGTTACCGGCAGACGGTGATCCGCTTCGATGCGGCGATCAGAAAGGCGGGTGCGCATACCGCGCTGCTGTGGCTGCCGGCAGTGGTGAAACCCAACGCGCTCGCCGAAAGCGACATGTACAAACTGAGCGAGCAGATGATGCTGGCGGTCGGCAATGAGACCGGCGCGCTGGTCATTCCGGTTGCCATGGCCTATCAGGAGGCTTATCTCCAGCGGCCCGGCATCCGGCTGCAGATGGGTTACGACGGCAGCCACCCGACGCTCGCCGGCCAGTATCTGGCTGCTGCGGTGGTCTACGGCAGCCTCTACGGAAAATCAGTGGTCGGCAACCCCTACGATTATTTCGGCGCCTTGGATAAAGACACCAAAGAGTTCGTGCAGAGAGTCGCCGACGAAACGGTGCGGAAGTTTTTCGGGCGCTAGCGTTTCGCCATGCCGAGTTCGCCAAGCGCCGCGGCAAACTGCTCGTATTCCGCCTGCATGTACTTGTCGGTCGACCCCGCCGCGCGATAAGTGTCTTCGAAAATATTCTCGGCGAGGTCTTTTTTCCAATCCGGCGTCTGCACCATTTTCGCCAGCACACGGTCCCAATAAGCGATCTGTGCAGGGGTCATGCCCTTGGGGCCGACGACCATGCGCCAGTTCGTGACCAGCGCGTTGACGCCCGATTCCTTGAGCGTGGGCACATCGGCAAGGATGCCGCCGAGACGTTTGGGCGATGCCACCGCGAGAACGCGGATTTTCCCGCTCTCTTTATGCGGCACGACATTGTTCGCGGCCGAAGAATTGACGTCGATATGACCGCCCATCAGGGCCGTGATCGCTTCGCCGCCGCCCTGAAATACCACGGTGCGCAGTTTTTTCGCGTCACCGCCCGCGGCCTTGGCAATCATCGCCATGGCGATGTGATTGGTACTGCCGAGACTGCTGCCGACGGCAACGCTGATCTGCGAGGAATCCTGCTTCAGGCGTGCCGAGAGGTCTTTCAGCGTTTTCAACGGTGACTCGGCGCGCACTGACACCGCGACCGACTCACTGAACAAAATCGCCAACGGCGTCACGTGCGTGTAGTTGACCGGATTGCGGCCGGCGATGTGGTTGGTGAGCAGCGTCGGATTGCCGACATAGATGATGTTGCCCTGTCCGGCGTGCTGATTGAGATAGGTGTAGCCGACGGCACCGCCGCCGCCCGGCTTGTTGACCACCGTCACCGGCTGCTCGACGAGTTTCTTTTCCTGCAGGATGCGCTGCACGGTGCGCGCCGATTTGTCCTGCCCGCCGCCGACACCGGTGCCGACGATGATTTCGATCGGCTTTTCGGGTTTCCATTCTGCTGAAGCGGCAAACACACCCGCGGAACACAAGCCCGCCAGAACCGTCAACGTAAAGGATATGAATTTATTCATGATGGTCCTCATGCCGTCAGCGGCAGGCTTACCGGTGCGCCTGACTTGATCGAGCGCTCGATGGCCAGTGTGATTTCGATCGTGCGCCGCGCATCATCACCGGTGGCCAGCATGCACGGCCGCCCCATTGACAGATAATCGAGCCAATTGCGCGTTTCGGTCGCCACCGGCCCCTGGAATTCGCCCATCGCCCAGTCGCCCGGCGTGCCGCTGCCGAGAAACACCATCTCGACATTGTGATCGGGCAGATAGACGTGCGGCGCGGAATGCTGGCTGTACATCATCTGGTCGGTGTGGTCGTCGTCGATGATCAGCACGCCGTCGGTGCCGATCAGTTCAACGCGGCCGGCGTGGCCCAGCGAAGGATAATGTTTCGGCAGCGCATAACAGACGCCGAGATCGACCACCGCGCCGTCTTTCAGCGTGACAATCGCGTAGGTAATGTCGTTGGTATTGGCGAATCCCGCCCCCTTGATCGATGCGCCGTTCGCCCGCGCGAAGACTTCGACCGGCGGATTGCCGGGCAGCAGCCAGTTCATCAGATCGACGTAATACACGAGGCCCGAGATCGAACTGGTCTCGGCCGGCAGCCGGCTCAGCGTCGCCACCGCCTGCGAGCGCGAATTGAACACACGCGCCATGCCGCTGGTGATGCGGCCGAGGCGGCCATTGGTCAGTTGCTCCTTGGCCAGCAGGTATTTGTCCTTGAAGCGGCGGCTGTAGCCGCAACGCAGATCGACGCCCGCTTTCTTCGCGGCAGCGAGCAGCTTGTCGGCCTCGGCAAAATCGAGCGCCAGCGGTTTTTCGCAAAGTACCGGCTTGCCGAGCTGCAGCGCCTGCAGGATCGGCAGCGAATGTTCGACTTCGATGGTCGCCACCACCACGGCATCGACTTCGGGCCGCGAAATGACTTCGAGGTTGTCGGTTGAATGAAACTGCGCGCCGGTCTTCTCGGCGAGTTTTTTCGCGCGCGCCGGGTCTTTGTCGGCGACGGCGAGAAATTTGACTGCGGCGTGGTTGGAGGCCATCGTCGCGCGCAGCGTGCCGATGCGGCCGCTGCCGATCACGGCAATGCCGAGATCCTTGCGTGGAAAAGGTGTGCTCATGGTGTGCCGATTGTAGCAGCCGCTGCGCGCTTCATCGCGCGCGTCACGGCACGAATTATTGTGACGTGACTCCGCCGTCGAGGACCAGCGTCTGCCCGGTGATGTAGCTGGCCAGCGGGCTCGCCATATAAGCGACCGCGGCCGCAACCTCTTCAATGGTGCAGAGCTTTTTCATCGGGATGCGCGCCATGCGCACCTTTGCATGGTTCGGATCCTCGGGCAGGCCGGCGCGCGACTGCGTGATCACCGCGCCGGGCGCGACCGAATTCACACGGATGCCGTATTCGGCCCACTCGATCGCCAGCATGCGCGTCATGTGCATGACAGCGGCCTTGGTGATGCCGTAGGCCGATCGGTTGGCCATGCCGACAAAACCGTGCGTCGAGGTGATGCTGACGATGGCGCCCGGGCGTTTGCTAGCGATCAGATGGCGCCCCATGGCCTGTGTCATGAAAAACGTCCCCGTCAGGTTGGTATCGATGACGGCATTCCACTCATCGCGCGTGAAGTCGAGCGCGGGTTTTCGCATGGCCAGTGCCGCGTTGTTGACCAGCACATCGAGTTCGCCGAATTCCCCGAGCACCGCGGCCATCGCACGGTCAATGCTGGCCTGCTCGCGAATTTCGAGTTGTACCGGCACGGCGCGCGCACCGGCAGCGCGAATACCGTCGAGCACCGGCGCGAGTTTTTCCGGGCGTGTTGATGAAACTGCAACGTCGTAGCCCTGGCGCGCCATTTCAACGGCTATGCCGGCGCCGATGCCCTGCGAAGCGCCGGTGACGAAAACCGTCGGGCGACCTGTGGATTGTGCTGTTGCCATTCAGTTTCCAGTGTTAAGGGTTATGCGGAACGGCGGATCTGCACCGGTTTGGACGGCACCGCCATGTTCATCAGATCGCGCACGCTTTTCAGCGACTCCATGCCGTCCACGCATTGCGCGACCGCCTTGGCGGTCTTCGCCGTCAGCACGCGGCCGGCACAGTTTTCGAATTTGGCCTGCAGATCGGCGAGCGCGATCGGATTGGCCGAGGTACGGCCGAGCGGAAAGACCACTGAGGATTCCAGCGTGCGTCCGTCGGTCAGCGTGACTTTGACCAGCGCGTTGAACGGGTCTTCCTTGTCGAAGGACATGCCCTGCAGCGGGATAGCCTGCACGCGCGGCAGGGTCTCGCGGATCACCGCTTCGCGATAAGCCTCGTTCTCGAAATGTTCCATCACGACCTTGCCGTCGATCAGCGCGCGCAACACGCAGTATTGCACGCTGAATTTGGCATCAAGTTCGCTGTTCGGGTCCGGGCGGTCGGTGTGCATCAGGCGCACATCGGCGGTATGCGATTCGACGCGCGCGATCTGCTGCGGATCGAGCGTGCCGTGTTGCTTCACGATACTGAGCGCGGCCTCGATCGCGGCGTGGGTGCTGTAGCAGCAGGGATAGAGTTTGTAGCTCGCGCCCGGC
>CAZVDN010000208.1:0-6739 GCA_964625665.1 uncultured Streptomyces sp.
CGCACCGTCATCGGTTGCGCGACTTCGCGGTCGAATTTCTCTTCGTCCTTGTAACCGGCCATATACATGAACATCTGCTTGAAGCGCGGCGAGGACTGGGTAAAGATGGTGTTGTTCGGATTGAAGCAGGCAGTCGCGCTGGCTACCGCAGCGATGCGCCGGTCGTAGCTTGCCAGTCGCAGCGACCAGTAACTGCCCATGCTGATGCCGTAGATGGCGATCTTGCGCGCATTGACCTCCTTGCGTTTGCGCAGCCAGCTGATCACGGCGGCACCGGCGCGTTCGTAGTTGTCGCCGACGGCGCGGATTTTCTGCATGTTCGAGCTGCCCTGGCCCGGGCCGTCCATCGACAGCACGTTGAAGCCGCGTGCCAGCGCGACGTTGTGATTGACGCGCGGAAAGGCTTCCTTGGTCTGGTCCATGCCCGGCACATAGATGATGGTCGGTGCCTTGCGGCGATCCGGCAGCATGTGGAACAGGCAGGAAATGGTTTTGCCATCGTCAAATGGGACCTCGACGCGCTCGATCGGGTAGGCCGCCGTGGTGATCTGGCGGTCCACCATTTCGCAGAGTTTGCGGTAGAGCGTCTTTTTTACCGGATGATCGTCAAAATAGATCGCATGCTGGGCCATGCGGTAGGCCTCGATGGCATGGTCGAAATGGGCTGTGGCCGTGGCTTTGTGGCCGAGCGATTGCGCGCGTTTGGCCAGCGCTTCATGCTGTTCGGCGGCCTGGCGCCAGACTTTGGAATACATGCGGTAATTGCGCGCGCGTTTGCCGGCCGGCGTTTCGCCGCCGTCCACTTCGAAGTTCTGCACGCGTCCGCGCATGTTGAGCGCCAGATCGAGCATCCATTGTTGGTCGTCGCGTTTGGTCCGCAGGTTTCGAATCATGGAGGTCTCCGCCGTGGTTCAGGGTTGATCAAAGGATTGGAGCAGGCTGCTGACAGCCGTGGCCGGCAGCGCGCCGATATGGGTTGCGTAGGCTTCCAGGTTTGCGCTCGCCGCTGCAATCGCGGAATCTGCCGCTTCGCCAAAAGTGGCGCAGGGGAATTGTTGTTCGAGAGCAAGTTGCTGTATGCGTTCGGCAGCCAGTTCGTGGCGCTTGATGTCATTGCGCAATTGCGCCGCCGGTTCGCCGGCGAAGGGCAGTCCGACGGTCTTCAGATGTCGCCGCGCGGTGCGCAAGGGGCGCACGACCTGCTCACGCCATTCAGCCACGGCGCCATCGAGGGCCGCCGCGTCGGCCTGCGAAATGCGGCGACCGCGTCGTGCGAGATAAAGCAGAAAAAGAACCACATTGACGTCCGCTCCGCCGCGATCCTGCAATTCCAGACAGGCGGCGGGCACGCCCGGTTTGGCGTAGAAGCGCAGGGAAAAATCCCAGAAGGCCGAAGGCGCGTCGTTCATGGTTTTCAGACAGGAATTTTTTCGCGCCGACGGAAATCGTTGTTCGAGTGACAGCGCGGTTTGACGCAAGGGATTCTACCAGAGCGCCGAGCGCTACCCGCCATGCCGTGTTGCTGCTAATCTCCGCGTATACCGCGGTCAGAAAATCGGAGCCAGACAGATGGGAAATGTGGTGTTTCGCGCAACCATGCCGTTGTTGCGCATGTTCAGTCCGGAGACGGCGCATGGTCTGGCGATCCGCGCATTGCAGTTGGGCCTCGCCGGCCGCGCGGTCACTGCGCCGGACCCCTTGCTGAAGATGCGCGTCTGGAATCTGGAATTCCCGAATCCGGTCGGCCTCGCGGCCGGTTTCGACAAGGACGCCGATGTCATGGATGCGATGCTGGCGCTCGGTTTCGGTTTTGTCGAGGCGGGCACCGTAACGCCGTTGCCGCAGCCCGGCAATCCAAAACCGCGCCTGTTCCGGCTCTATGAAGATGCAGCAGTGATCAACCGTTTCGGGTTCAACAGCAAGGGTCTGGCGCCGTATGTCGCGAAATTGAAGGCGCGCGAACGGCGCGGTATTGTCGGTGCCAATGTCGGCAAAAACAAGCTGACTGAAGATGCCGCGGCGGATTACGTCAAGGGCATCGAGGCCGTCTGCCAACACGCCGACTATCTGGTCTGCAATGTGTCTTCCCCGAATACGCCGGGTCTGCGCAGCCTGCAGGCCCGCGAGCAGATCGCGACGCTGATCGGGCGCGTGCTCGAGGCGCGCGCGCGCGCCATGCCCGGCGCGGCGGTGTTACCGCCCTTGCTGGCCAAGGTCGGGCCTGATCTGAACGATCAGGAAAAACAGGACATCGCCGAAGTCGCACTGGCGAGCGGGATTGACGGGCTGATTGTCGGCAATACCACGATCGACCGGCCGGCCACACTGCGCAGCACGCATGCCGGGGAAACCGGTGGCTTGTCCGGCGCGCCGCTGAAGGGCAAATCGCAGGCTTGCATTACTGACATGTACCGGCTGACCGGCGGGAAACTGCCCATCATTGGTTGCGGCGGTATCGCCAGCGGTGCTGATGCCTATGCGCGCATCCGGGCCGGCGCCTCGCTGGTGCAGCTGTATTCGGCGCTGGTCTACGGCGGCCCCGGCATGGTTGAGGACATCAAGCGCGATCTTGCTGCCTGCCTGCGCACCGATGGATTCACTTCCGTTTCCGCAGCGGTCGGTGCCGATCATCGCTGAGAGCTGGGGTCGTATCGCGGCTGCGCTGGTCGCCGTGTTGACCGTGCTGCCGGCCTATGCGCAGAGCGGCTTTGACGAGGTGGCTGAGGTCCAGCCATTCATTGCGCAAATGGTCGACGAGCACCAGTATGACCGCGCCCAACTCGAGCGCCTGTTCCGGCAAGCCCGTTTTCAGCACGGCGTGCTGCGGGCAATGGCGCGCCCGGCGACTGCGCGGCCCTGGCATGAATTCCGCGCCTCGACAATCACGGCGGCGCGTTTGCGCGAGGGGGCTGAATACTGGCGGCGCCATGCCGCGGCGCTCGAGCGGGCCGCCGCGGCCTACGGCGTGCCGCCGGAGATCATTGTCGCGACCATCGGCATCGAGACTGTTTACGGGCGCGCCTTGGGCAAGGGGCGGGTGTTCGATGCGCTGGCGACGCTGGCCTTTGCCTATCCGCCGCGCGCTGCGCTGTTTCGCAATGAATTGATCGAGCTGCTGTTGCTGTCGCGCGAAATGCACAGCGACCCGCTGCATTACCGCGGTTCATTCGCCGGCGCCCTGGGCGTGCCGCAGTTTCTGCCCAGCAGTTATCGCCGGCATGCCGTCGATTTCGATGGCAACGGCAAACGGGACCTCTGGACGCACGCGGATGCCATCGGCAGCATCGCGAATTATTATCGTGCCTACGGCTGGGCGAGCGGTCAGCCTGTTCTGGTGGCGCTGGAGCGCACCAATGAAGCGCCGCCCGATGCATTCAGGCAATTGCTCGAACGCGGCATCCAGCCCCACAGCAGCGTGGCGGCGTTCCGCAAATCGGGCGCCTCATTGGCCGGTGCTGCGGACGACGATGCGCTGGCCTGCGCCTTCGCCGCGGAAACGGAGAACGGCACCGCCTACTGGCTGGGCTTCAACAATTTCTACGTCATTACGCGCTATAACCGCAGCGTGAATTACGCGCTAGCCGTCTACGAGATTGCCGGGGAACTGCGCCGGCTGCATGATGCCCAAAGCGGCGAGGCGGGCGCCGCGCCGGCCTCGCGCTGATCGCCGCGCACTGCTCACGGGCGATCGAGCCATGATAAAACTACACTGCCGAAAATCGATACGGATGGTCATGTGCGTTCAGTTCTGCTGATTTTGATGGTTCTGTTGTCGGGCTGCAGCGTTTTGCCACGCGGCAGTGAGGTGCCCGCCAAGCCGGCGCCGGCCGTGGTTGAGCCACAGCCGAAACCCGAGGTGCGTCTGGTGCCGCCGAAAATTGCCCTGGCCCTGGGCGGTGGTGCAGCGCGTGGTTTTGCCCATGTCGGCGTGATCAAGGCGCTTGAAGCCCATGGCATCGTGCCGGACATCGTGGTCGGCACCAGTGCCGGCGCGCTGGTCGGCGCGCTTTATTCCAGTGGTTACAGCGGCTTTGATCTGCAGCGGGTGGCATTGCAGATGGACGATACGGTGATCGCCGACTGGTCGCTGCCGGATCGCGGCTTCATCAAGGGCGAGGCGCTGCAGAATTTCGTCAATCGCGCTGTGCAGAACCGTGTGCTGGAAAAGCTCAATAAACCGTTTGCCACCGTCGTGACCGACCTGCAAAGCGGCGAGATGGTGGTGTTTCGCACGGGTAATACCGGCATGGCGGTGCGTGCATCAAGCAGCGTGCCCGGCGTGTTTCAGCCGGTGTCGATCAACGGACGCGAATACGTCGATGGCGGCCTTGTCAGCCCGGTGCCTGTACGCGCTGCGCGCGCGATGGGCGCCGAGGTGGTGATTGCAGTGGATATTTCAAACAAACCGCGCTTCGGCAAGACGCGCGACAGCATCGACGTCATGCTGCAGACCTTTGCCATCATGGGGCAAAGCATCTCCACCTATGAATTGACCGAGGCGGACGTCATCGTGCGTCCCGACACATCGCAATTGCGGGCGACAGATTTCGACAGCCGCCATCAGGCGATCATCGAGGGTGAGAAAGCCGGACTGGCGGCGATCGCCGCGATCAAGCGGAAAATCGCCGAAAAGACGACGGCGCAGACATTGCCACGCTGAGGAGGGCCGCAGGAATTACGGCAGCAGGCGGCGGGCGCCGTTGAAGCGTTTTTTCCAGTAGCCGTCGCGCAGTTCCGAGACTTCGACTTCACGGCCGCGGCGCGGCGCATGGACGAAACGGTCTTCGCCGATATAAATGCCGACGTGCGAGAACGGCCGGCGCAGCGTGTTGAAGAACACGAGGTCGCCCGGCTTTAGTTCGTTTTTATCGACGGCCGAACCGACTTTGCTCATGGCGCGCGAATCACGCGGCAGTACCATGCCGGTGACTTCATGAAAGACATGGCTGACAAGCCCGCTGCAATCGAGTCCGGCCTCGGGATCATTGCCGCCCCATTTGTATTTCACGCCGATCAGGCCGAGGGCGTGAATCACGAGGTCGCCCGCGCGGTCGAAATAACCTTTCGGCGCCGCTGCAGCGTTCGCGGCGTCCTCGGCAGGCTGTTGCGCGTTGTCTGCTGCCGTTGCCGGCATGGACAGGGGCAGGGCGAAGGCCAGAATGATCAGTAAATACTTCATGGCCGCGAATGCTAACAGCTTGTTATTGCAGGGGGAACCCCCTGTCGCGGGCTTGTGTCTGCAGGCCGTGCCATGGGCCAGGCCAAAACCGCGGAATTCAGCGCCAAAAGGGTAAACTGAAAGCCGATATCGCCGTTAATAGCCCATGTTCACGAAAAAAATCAGTGTTTTTTGCAGCTTGTTGGCGTTTTTGGCGCTGCTGGGGAATTTTTCCGTTTTTGCCCAAAGCGGCACGGTCGAGGTCATTACGCTCAAATACCGGACCGCAGAGCAGGTCATGCCGCTGCTGCGGCCGATGCTCGACAAGTCCGGGAGCATGACCGGCATGCAGAACCAGTTGATCGTGCGGACCTCGCCGGCGAACCTCAATGAGTTGAAAAAGATCCTTGCCACAATCGATGCGATGCCGCGCCGTTTGATGATTTCGGTGCGTCAGGATGCGGCAGTGGACCGCGACCGCAGCGAGATGCAGGCGTCAGGGCGCATCGTTACCGGCAGCGGGTCGGTCGTGGTCGGTGACGCCGGGCGCGACGGCGGAGTGCGCGCGCGCATCGACAACACACGCTCGCTCAGCGACGACCGGAACATGCAAACCATCCAGGTCCTCGAAGGCAACAGTGCCTTCATCCATACCGGGCAATCGGTGCCGGTGGCGCAGCAGCAGGTCACGCGCACCATCATCAACGGCAAGGCAGTAGATCGAGTCAGCAGCGGGGTCCAGTATCGTGATGTGCAGACCGGCTTCCATGTTCTGCCGCGGCTGAATGGTGACCAGGTCATTCTTGAAATCAATCCGCAGCGCGACACTTTCGCCGCGCCGGAACAGAACCTGCCGCAAGGCAGCATCAATACCCAGCGCGCTGCGACCGTCGTCTCGGGACGCCTCGGCGAGTGGATAGAACTCGGCGGGGTCACTCAGGGCGGCAGCAATCAGCAGACGGTGATTCTCGGCAGCACCCGCGAGACCTCGGCGGACAACCGCAGAATCCTCGTCAAGGTCGACGAGATCCGCTAAACGGCCAGCATTTTCAGTTCTGAGCGTAACTCGCCGTTCGAAATATCAAGGAGCGCGAGGGCAACCGGCAAGTTGAAACGGCGCGGACCGGCACTGCCCGGATTGAGGTAGGTCACACCATCACGGATTTCGATCAACGGCCGGTGCGAGTGCCCGGAGATGACCGCGCGGAACCCCGCTGCCGCCGGATCGATATCAAGCTGCGACAGGTCGTGCAGCATGTAGACAGCGACGCCATCGAACTCAAACGCAGCCGATTCCGGCAGGACAGCCGCCCACTCGCCGCGGTCGTTGTTGCCGCGCACGGCATCGACGCGTGCGATGTCGCCGAGGCCGCGCAGCACGGCGCTGCCGCAGATGTCGCCGGCGTGCAGAATGCGGTCGACACCGTGCAGCGCCGCCACGGCCTGCGCGCGCAGCAAATCATGCGTGTCGGATATGACGCCGATTGTCATGGTCAGATTCGTTCCGGAAAAGTCATCGTCGATTAAGCCGCAGGGCCGATTAAACACGGACCGGCCGGCGATGTCATTTTTATGGCGCGC
>CAZVDN010000209.1:0-3160 GCA_964625665.1 uncultured Streptomyces sp.
GACCTGCGCAAGAAGCGCATCACGATGTGTGACGAATCGGCCTTCGAAATCGGCCGCAACATCGCCGTCACGCCGGGCGAGGTGGTGTTCGAAAACGAACTCATGCAACTGATCCAGTACCGCGCGCAGACGGCGGATGTCTTTGCGCGCCCGCTGGTCATGGTGCCGCCGTGCATCAACAAATACTACATTCTCGATCTGCAGCCCGAGAATTCATTCGTGCGCTATGCCGTTGAAAACGGCCATACCGTTTTTATGGTGTCGTGGCGCAACGTTCCACCCGAACTCGGTCAAATCACCTGGGACCAGTATCTGGAACTCGGTGTCATCCGTGCGATGACGGTCGCGCGCGAAATCTGCGGCGCGGAGCAGGTCAATACGCTCGGTTTCTGCGTCGGCGGCACCCTGCTCGCAGCCGCGTTGGCCGTGCTGCATGCCAAAGGTGAACAGCCGGCGGCGAGCGCGACCTTTCTCACCACCATGCTTGATTTCAGTGACACGGGCGAACTCGCCGTATTCGTCGACGAGGACTATGTCGCCGGTCGCGAAGCGCAGTACGCCGGTGGCGGCGTCATGCGCGGCCAGGAACTGGCCATTACCTTTGCCAGCCTGCGCGCCAACGATCTGATCTGGCCCTATGTCGTCAACAGCTATCTCAAGGGCCAGGCGCCGGCGGCCTTCGATCTGCTCTACTGGAACAGCGACAGCACCAATCTGCCCGGCGCCATGTATGCGTATTACGTGCGCAATACCTATCTAGAAAACAACCTGCGCGTGCCGGGCCGGCTGTCGATGTGCGGCGTGCCGCTCGATCTGTCGCAGGCAGACCTGCCGGTCTATCTGATGGCTGCGCGCGAAGACCACATCGTGCCCTGGCACACCGCCTGGCTCAATACAACACTGCTGCCCGGCGACAAGACCTTTGTGCTCGCCGCCAGCGGCCACATTGCGGGAGTAATCAACCCGCCGGTCAAGAAAAAACGCCATTTCTGGAGCGCAGATGTCAACGGAAAGACGGCCGATGAATGGCTGGACGGCGCAGAACGCCATCCCGGCAGCTGGTGGCCGCACTGGATAACCTGGCTGAGCAGTCGCGCCGGCCCGCCGGTGCCGGCCCCCGCGGACTGCGGCTCTACCGCCCACCGCCCGCTTGAGCCCGCGCCGGGCCGCTACGTGCGGCAGCGTTGCGATTGATCAACGCGGTAGAATAACTTCAGACCTAGTCTGTCAAACCAAGTCCGGCAGTGCCGACCGCATTTGCCGGCCAAGCTGCAAAAGTCCGCAGGGCGCGGCAGGCAACCGAAACTTTTTCAAGGAGACCGACAATGACTCAACGCGTCGCAGTGGTAACCGGTGGCATGGGCGGGCTGGGAGAGGCGATCTGCATCAAATTGTCCGGCATGAACTACACGGTCGTGGCCACCTTTTCCCCGGGCAACACCAAATCGGCAGACTGGCTCGCGGAAATGAAGAAGCTCGGCCACAATTTTCATGCGGTGCAGGTCGATGTCGCGGATTTCGATTCATGCGCGCAGGCGGTGAAGAAAATCGAAGCGGACGTCGGCCCGATCGACGTGCTGGTCAACAACGCCGGCATTACGCGCGACAAGACCTTCACCAAGATGGGCAAGGTCGACTGGGATGCCGTCATGCGCACCAATCTCGACAGCGTATTCAACATGACCAAGGCAGTGCTGGACGACATGGTCGGGCGCGGCTGGGGCCGTGTGATCAACGTCTCTTCGGTCAATGGCCAGAAAGGCGCGTTCGGCCAGACCAACTATTCGGCCGCCAAAGCCGGCATGCACGGCTTTACCAAGGCGCTGGCACTCGAAGTCGCCCGCAAAGGGGTCACCATCAATACGATTTCGCCCGGCTACATCGGCACCAAAATGGTCATGGCCATCCCCAAGGAAGTGCTGGATTCGAAAATCATCCCGCAAATCCCCGTCGGGCGCCTTGGCAAACCCGAGGAGGTGGCGGGCCTGGTCGCCTACCTCTGTTCGGAGGAAGCGGCCTTTGTGACCGGCGCCAATATCGCCATCAACGGCGGCCAGCACATGCAATAGCAGGGGACGAAACTGCGGTAAACACGTGGCAGTTGCCACGGGTTACCGCATTGCAGCATAATCGGCACCAATTTGGACGGTTGCCCGCACCGAAACAGGTCGCGCGGAAAACTGGGTGAACACGAAGTCGCACCGCAACGAACGCCAAGGCCCGTTATGAGTGAGGACGTCCGAGTCATCAAGAAGTACCCGAACCGCCGTCTCTATGATACGGCGACCAGCAGCTATATCACGCTGGCCGACGTCAAGAAACTGGTTCTGGAAAACGTTGCGTTCAAGGTCGAGGATGCGAAAACGCACGAAGACCTTACGCGCAGCATTCTGCTGCAGATCATTCTCGAAGAGGAAAGCGCCCAGGGCGCGCCGATGTTTTCATGCGACATGCTGACCAACATCATCCGCTTCTACGGCAACACCATGCAGGGCATGATGGGCAATTATCTGGACAAGAACATCCAGACCTTCATCGAAATCCAGAAGCGCCTGCAGGAGCAGTCGCAGGCCATTTACGGCAATGCCGCGCAACCCGCGCCGAACGCCAATGCCTGGGCCGAGTTTCTCAAAATGCAGGGCCCCGCCATGCAGGGCCTGATGGGCAACTATCTCGAACAAAGCGCCAATGCGTTCATCGAGATGCAGCGCCAGATGCAGAACCAGACGCGCAATCTGTTCGGCGGCTTCCCCTTCCCCAATTTTGCGGCGGGCAGCAATCCGTTCGCAGCGCCGGGCGGCACTGCCGCCCAGCCCGATGCGGATGCGCCCAAAGATGACGGCGGCAAAAAAGACGGCGCCTAAGTCGTCATCAAAGGCCGCCGCGCGGTCTGCTTCCCCGAAACGCCAGGCGCAACCCGCAAAAGTCGGGTTTGTCTCGCTCGGCTGCCCCAAGGCGCTGGTCGATTCGGAGCGCATCCTCACCGAACTGCGCGCCGAAGGTTATGTCGTCGCGCCCTCCTACGCCGACGCCGACCTCGTCGTTGTCAATACCTGCGGCTTCATCGATACGGCGGTCGAAGAATCGCTCGATGCGATCGGCGAGGCGCTCGCTGAAAACGCCAAGGTCATCGTCACCGGCTGCCTCGGCGCCAAGGGCA
>CAZVDN010000209.1:3170-6731 GCA_964625665.1 uncultured Streptomyces sp.
CCCATCCGCGCGTGCTGGCCGTGACCGGCCCGCACGCCACCGATGAAGTCATGCGCGCCGTGCACAAACATCTGCCGCGTCCGCACGACCCGTTTACCGACCTCGTGCCGGCACAGGGCATCCGCCTGACGCCGAAACACTACGCTTATCTGAAAATTTCCGAAGGCTGCAATCACCGCTGCACCTTTTGCATTATTCCGTCGATGCGCGGCGACCTGGTCAGCCGGCCGATCGGCGATGTGATGCAGGAAGCGGAAAACCTGGTCAAATCCGGTGTCAAAGAGCTATTGGTCATTTCACAGGACACCAGCGCCTACGGCGTCGACATCAAATACCGCACCGGTTTCTGGGGCGGGCGTCCGCTGAAAACGAAGATGTTCGATCTCGCGGCGGCGCTCGGCGGCCTCGGCGCCTGGGTGCGCCTGCATTATGTGTATCCCTACCCGCACGTCGATGACGTCATCGAACTGATGGCCGACTGCAAGGTCCTGCCCTATCTCGACGTGCCTTTCCAGCACGCCAGCCCGCGCATACTCAAAGCGATGAAACGTCCGGCCAACGCCGAGAACAACCTCGCGCGCATCAGGCAGTGGCGCAGCGTCTGCCCCGAGTTGACCATTCGCAGCACCTTTATTGCCGGTTTCCCCGGCGAAACCGATGCGGAATTCGAACAACTGCTCGAGTTTCTCGAGGAGGCCCAACTCGACCGCGTCGGCTGCTTTACCTACTCGCCGGTCGAAGGGGCATCCGCCAACGCCTTGCCCGGCCAGGTGCCTGAAGCCGTCAAGGAAGAGCGCCAGGCGCGTTTCATGGCCACCCAGGAAGCCATCAGCGCCCGACGCCTGAAACAGAAAGTCGGCAAAACGATGAAAGTCCTGCTCGACGGCGTCGATGCCGAAGGCGCAATCGCGCGCAGCGCTGCCGATGCCCCGGAAATCGACGGCGTCGTGCACATTGCGCCGCATGCCTCGCTCAAACAGGGCGAGTTCGCCGTTGTGCGCATCACCGGTGCCGATGCGCACGACCTGCAAGGCGTCGTCGCCGGAAAAGTCTGACCATGTGGCAGCGCCTCAAACGCTGGGCACGCGCACTCAAGAGCGACGGCATGACGCTGTGGTTCTGCTGCCGCCACCCGCAGATGCCGCTGCTGCCGAAAATATTGGCAATGCTGGTGGTGGGATATTTTCTGAGTCCGGTCGATCTGATCCCGGATTTCATTCCGGTGCTCGGTTATCTCGATGAACTGATCCTGCTGCCGGGCTGCATTTACCTGATCCTGCGCCTGGTCCCGTCAGCCGTTTTGGCGGACGCGCGTGCGCAGGCGGCCGAATGGATCGCCGGCCACCATGCCAAACCGCGCAGCATCATTGCGGCCGTCGTCATCATGCTGCTGTGGATGTTGTTTTTCGGCTGGCTCTGGCAACACTACGGCCAGCAGCTGCTGGCCCGTTTCAACGCCACCTAGCCCTCAGCTGCCGCCTGCGGCGCCTGCGCTTCACGCGCGAAAAATTCCAGCACATCGTCGATCTTCCGCGTGCCTTTCATCGACGGCAGGCTGCGCAGAATCCGTTTGCCGTAGCTTTTGCTGAACAGTCGCGGATCGCAAATCATCAGCACGCCGCGATCGGTTTCATCGCGGATCAGGCGCCCGGCCCCCTGCTTGAGCGTGATCACAGCCTGTGGCAACTGGTATTCGACGAACGCATTGCCGCCGTCACGATTGATTTTTTCAATGCGTGCCGCCAGCAGCGGATCATCCGGTGCGGCAAACGGCAGTTTGTCGATGACCACCAGCGAGAGCGCTTCGCCGCGCACATCGACGCCTTCCCAGAACGATTGACTGCCGACGAGCACGGCATTGCCGATCCGGCGGAAACGCTCCAGCAGTTCTGTGCGCGAACCCTCGCCCTGCATGAGCAAAGGGAAATCAAGGCCACGCTGCGCAAAGGCTTCTTTTAAGCGGTCATACCCTTCGCGCATGGCGCGCAGGCTGGTGAACAACATGAAGGCGCGACCGACGCTGGCTTCAATCGCCGGCAATGCGGCCTTGACCACCGCCTCGGTGTAAGTCGGGGTATTGGGTTCCGGCATGTCGCGCGGCACGTAGAGCAGCGAATTTTCAGCGTAATTGAAGGGGCTTTCCCAGCTGCGCGTCTGCGCCTCGGTCAGGCCCATCTGCCGCGCGTAATGACCGAAATCTCCGCCGACCGACAGGGTCGCCGACGTAAAGATCCAGGCCCTTGCGCGTTCGCCAATCTGAGCTTTGAATATTTCCGCCACCGACAATGGCGTCGCATTCAGATGCAAGGTCGCGTGAAAAAGTTCGGCCCAGCGCACACGGGACACATCGTCGTTGTCGCGCCAGTCGCGAAGTTCATCAAGCAGGACGCGGGCGCGCTGCCAGCATTTCTCCAGCCCTTCGGAACGGCCCGCCTGAGACTCAAGCACCGTCGCCAGCGCTAAAAGTTTTTCATCAACGGTCGCCAGCGCAGGCGCGAAATCGCGCAGACGTTCGAGAGCGGCAAAGGGAAAACGACCGACCTCCTCGCGAAAAACCAGCCGGAGGTCGCGCGCCGACTTCTCGAAGGCCTGTGCCGCCGCCGGCAACGAGGGCATGTCACGCGCCGAGACCGCAGCTTCGACCCGGATATCGCGCCCAAGGTCCACCATCTGCGCAGTCGATACCGTATGGCCGAAGAACAGGCCCGCCGTTTCCGGCAGTTGATGGGCCTCGTCGAAAATGATCGTGTTGGAGGCCGGCAGCAGTTCCGCTACGCCCTCGTCGCGCAATACAACGTCGGCAAAAAACAAATGGTGATTGACCACCACGACGTCGGCCGCCAGTGCCTGTTTGCGCGCCTCCATGACAAAACATTTGGCATAGTGCTCGCATTCCGAGCCGAGGCAATTTTCGCGCGTTGAGGTGACGTGCGGCCAGATGGTCGCACTTTCGGGCACATCCGGCACATCGCCCCTGTCACCGGTCGAGGAATTCCGGGCAAAGTTGACGATGACGGGCAGATAACGCGCGTCGTCGCGGCTCTCGAAGCGCCCTTCGCGCTGTGCGCGCTCGAGATAATGGTGGCAGATGTAGTTCGAGCGCCCCTTGAGCAAGGCGACCGTCACGGGCACTTTGAGCGCCTCGCGCACGACCTGGATATCGCGATCGAACAACTGGTCCTGCAAGGTCTTGGTGCCGGTCGAAATGATGACCTTGCCGCCCGACAACAGCGCGGGAATCAGATAGGCGAAAGTCTTGCCGGTACCGGTGCCGGCCTCGGCCACCAGCACGGCGTTTTCGCGGATCGCGGCAGCCACAGCGTCGGCCATCTCGATCTGGCCGTCGCGCACGCGGAAATCCCGCACCGTCTGCGCGAGCGCACCGCCGTCTGAAAATATCGCCTCGATGTCCAGCATTACATTGCGCCAAAGCTGTTGAGTATAGTGCATGCGGTGCGGCGACCGCATCCTGCGCGCGCCATAAAAATGACATCGCCGGCCGGTCCGTGTTTAATCGGCCCTGCGGCATCATCGACGATGCTTTTCGCGGAACAAACCTGA
>CAZVDN010000210.1:0-2981 GCA_964625665.1 uncultured Streptomyces sp.
CCAGATCATTACCGTCTCTTCCGCCTGCTTAATCTGTATCAAGGACACGCCGTCCCGTGCCCGTCATTGTGACAGCAATGCCGGCCTTCTGAAATGAATCAACGGCAATATCCTACTCGCCCTGAATGCCCGCCTCGCGCACCACCCGCCCCCATTTGACCAGCTCGTTGCGGATAAACGCGCCGAATTCGTCCGGGCGCGAGGTAATCGCGACATTTCCCGAAGCCAGGTAGCCGTTTTCCACATCAGGCATGCGGACGGCCTGCACGATGGCGTCATGCAGGCCGTCGATGATGGCAGCAGGCGTGCCCTTCGGCGCAAAAATGCCGAACCAGACGGCCGCGTCGTAACCGGCGACGCCCGACTCATCGATGGTCGGCACCTCCGGAATCTGCGGCGCGCGCCGCGCACTGGTCACGGCGAGCGGCACCATGCGGCCGGCCTTCGCATGCGGAATGGCGATGCTGATGCCCGGCAGGCCGACCTTGACGTGACCGCCCAGCAGATCGGCAGTCGCCGGCCCGCTGCCCTTGTAGGGAATGTGCGTGAGATTGATTTTGGCCATCGTCATGAACAGCGAAGCAAAAAGATGCTGCGCCCCGCCTGTGCCGCCCGAGGCATAGTTGATGCGGCCCGGCTGTGCCTGCGCCAGCGCGATCAACTCCTTCACCGAACGCACCGGCAGCGAGGGATGCACAACAAGCACATTGGGCGCCAGCGCCACCTGCATCACCGGCGCGAAATCCTTCGCCGGATCGAAGGCGAGTTTCGGATAGAGCGCGGGAATCACTGCGAACGGCGTGCCAGTAAGCAGCAGCGTGTAGCCATCGGGCTGGGCGCGCGCGACAATTTCCGAACCGATGGCGCTGCCGGCTCCGGGCCGGTTGTCGACGATGATCTGCTGGCCGAAACGTTCGGCGAGTTTCTGTGTGATCAGCCGCCCCGGCACATCGGTGGCGCCGCCCGGCGAAAAAGGAATGACCAGCCGGATCGGGCGCGACGGATAGGGTTGCGCCTGCGCAACGGCAACGACCATTGCGCCGAACAACCCTCCAATCAGCAATACGCGCCACCTTCGCGACATGCGTCCTCCGATTGCCATTTTTTTGTGCTTCTGTTGCCGAACATCCTAGCACAGCGCGCAGCGCCGTTTGACCGCTCCCGCGCCCGTCGCTAAGCTTGCCGCTCGCCGCACATCACTGAGGACATGCCCCATGAAAATCGCTGTCATACACGACTACGCCGACGCGCTGCGCAAGACGCGCGCCTTTCCGAAACTGCAGGGCCATGAAGTCGTCATCTACAACGATCCCTACCTCGATCCGGCGCGCGTCGTCGAACAGGTCAAGGGCTTCGATGTGCTGCTGCTGACCCAGCAGCGCGTCAACATCACGCGCGACATCCTCAAACAGCTGCCGCAGCTCAAGTTCATCAGCCAGACCGGCCGCAACGTCAGCCACCTCGACGTCAAAGCCTGCACCGACCTCGGCATCCTCGTCTCGGCCGGCGGCCACGAGGGCGACAACCCGTTCACGGTCACCGGTGAACTGGCGTGGGCGCTGATCCTTGCCTCGCTGCGCCATCTGCCGTACGAGGTCGAGCAGTTGAAGCAGGGCCATTGGCACACCACCATCGGCTCGCGCCTGCACGGGCGCACACTGGGCATCTATGCCTTCGGCCACATCGGCAGCGGCGTGGCGCGCGTCGGCCGCGCCTTCGGCATGAAGGTCGTCTGCTGGGGCCGCGAAAGTTCGCTGGCCAAGGCGCGTGCCGAGGGGTTCGAGGTGGCAGCCAGCCGCGAGGCCTTTTTCGAAAGCGCCGACGTGCTCAGCCTGCACATCAAATCGAACGACGCCACGCGCGGCATCGTTACCGCCGCCGATCTCGCGCGCATGAAACCGACCGCGCTGCTCGTCAACACGAGCCGCGCGCCCATCATCGAGGACGGCGCGCTGGTCGAGGCGCTGAAAAAAGGCCGCCCGGGTTTCGCCGCAGTCGATGTGTTCGAGGACGAACCGGTGCTGGGCGCCGCCCACCCGCTGCTGAAAATGAAAAACGCGCTGTGCACGCCGCACCTCGGCTACAACGAAAAAAGCAGCTACGAGGCGGTCTATGCCGGCGGCGTCGAGCAGATCCTCGCCTACGCCGCGGGCAATCCGGTCAATGTGCTGAACCCCGAAGTGCTGGCGAAGAAATGACCGGCGGCGCCGCGCGTGCTCAACGCCGGCGCGGCGCACCGGCAAAATGACGCGGCGCATCAACTCCGGACGAACCCGGAACAGGCCCCGCACAGCACCTGCGGCGCGGACTATGCCGCGGCCGGATTTCCATTTACCATGCGCGTTCCAATTACAACTACCGGGGGAATGTTGACCATGGATCGCCTCAGAGCCAGTGATTTTCCGCAGGAAGTCTTGAAACTGTTCGACGGCTATGTGCACGGCATGCTCGACCGCCGCGAATTTCTCGATGGCGCCGCCAAATACGCGGTCGGCGGCTTTTCCGCCGCGGCCATGCTCGAAGCGCTGCGCCCGAACTACGCGCTGGCGCAACAGGTTCCGAAAAACGACCCGCGCCTCAAAATCGACACCGTGTCGTATTCATCGCCGCTCGGCACCGGCACCATGAAGGGCTATCTCGCGCGGCCGGTCAATGCCAAAGGCAAGCTGCCGACGATCGTCGTCATTCATGAAAACCGCGGCCTCAACCCGCATATTGAAGATATCACCCGCCGCATTGCGCTCGACGGCTACCTCGCGTTCGCGCCCGATGCCATGACGCCGCTCGGCGGCTACCCGGGCGACGAAGAAAAAGCCGTGAAGATGTTCGGCACGCTCGATCCGGTGCTGCGCCTCAATGACCTCATCGCCGGCGCCAACTTCGCCAAGACCCACGCCGAATCGAACGGCCGCTATGGCGCCGTCGGCTTCTGCTTCGGCGGCGGCATCTGCAACATCTTCGCCACGCGCATGCCCGACCTG
>CAZVDN010000210.1:3011-6688 GCA_964625665.1 uncultured Streptomyces sp.
TTCGGTGCCCTACTACGGCGCCCAACCGGCCGCTGCGGACGTCGTCAACATCAAGGCGCCGCTGCAGATCCACTTCGCAGGCCTCGATGACCGCATCAACGCCGGCTGGCCCGCGTATGAAGCTGCACTGAAGGCCAACAAGAAGACCTACGAAGCGTTCATCTACCCGAACGTCAACCACGGTTTCAACAACGACACCACGCCGCGTTACGACAAAGCGGCTGCCGACCTCTCATGGCAGCGCACGATGGCGTTCTTCAAGAAGCACGTAAAAGGCTGATCGCCCGCACAGGCAACAACTGCCGATACGCCCGTCAGGCAACTGACGGGCGTATTTTTTTGCTCGTCGGCAACGTATGCCCGCCCTCGAGCACCATGATGCGGTTGCGGTGCGGATCGCCGCAGACGACGATGTGCAGAATGTCGGGGCTCGACAGCACGCGCACGATGTCGTCAGGCCTGCCGAGAAATTCTTCCGGCAGCACACCTTCGTCGACACGCTGCTTCAGCGTCATGCGCGTCACCGTCGTGTATTTGAATATCCATTCGAAATCGCCCAGCCGCATGGTCGTGTGCTCATAGACGGCCTGGCGCAGGCTCTCCTTCGTATAGCCCGCATCGGCCAGTGATTTCGCCACCGACGGCGAGATCAGCAGCGTGATCATCACCTCTTCCGACTTCGGGCCGCGGCCCGGGAAGTTGAACAGCCGCGTCTTCTTGGTGATTTCCTTCGACAACAGTTCGATCGCCGTCTGCGCCCCCGGTTTGTCGGCCGTGTCGTAGGGCGCCGGTGCCGGACCGAAGTTGTTGGTGACGCCGATCGTCACCACGCTGTCCTCACGCCCGAAGCCCTGATCGACGTGAAACGGTTGCCACGGACTCAAAGCTTCGTTCTCGGCGATCGCAAAAGCCAGCGGATAGCCGAAGGTGCCCATATAAGTGGCGCCGGGACGGAAGCCGCCGAGATTGCGCACCATCAGACCGACGGCACGTCCGAGCGCCGGATTGGGGCCGCGCGAAACCAGCTGCGCGCCGCTGTCGATGCCGAGCGTCTGCACGATCGGGCCGTTGACCAGCACGTACGGAAAAATCCCCGACGAGCTGCCGATGCTGGCAAGTTTGCAGCGCTCATCGGCCAGCGCCTCGGCGGCCGCCACCAGTACCGGCATGTGCGCCGGCTCGCAGCCCGCCATCACGCCATTGACCGCGATGGTCCACGGCGTCACGCGCAGATTGGCGCCGGGCATGATGGCGATTTCCTCGTCGGCCGCGCGGTCGCACTGCGCGAGAAACGCCTCGACGCGTTCGACGGTCGGTGCCACCACCGGCAGGCCGTCGCTCCATTCCTTCTCGATGAAATGGCGATTGATCTCTTCGCTGCTGCCGCTGAACACCGTGGCCCGCGGATCGCGCGCGCCCGTTTGTGCGACCGCAGTGCCGCCCGCCGCGCCGGTGAGCCCCTCGACAATGCGCGGAATCAGGGTCGCATCGACGTGGCGCTCGATCTCTTCGGCGCTGTGAATGCCCAGCGGCCCCGGATATTCGGCAATGCGCAGATCGTCAATGCCGCCGGCCTTGCCGGTCAACAAGGCCTGCAGTGAGAACCCCGTCGTCGTCACCACCACGCAGGGGATGCCGGCTTTTTCGGTTTCGGTTGCCGGCCGCGCCGCGGCCGGAGCGCAGTTGCCTCAGGCGCCGTTGCCCGAAATCAATGCGTGCACGCCCTTCTCTTTCGCCATTCTGGCGACGAGTTGTGCGCGCTCGCGCTGTTCTTTCGGATTGTCTCCGCCGGCGTAATGCGGAAATTCGGTGAACGGGATGATGTTGATCGACGGAAATTTCTGCTTGAGCAGTCTGCGGATCACCGGGAAGGTCTGGTCGCCCTTGAAGACGCCGTTCCACACCTCGGCGACGGTTTTGCCGTTGAGATCGGCGAGACGCGGCGACACGCCTTTTCTTTTGACCACTTCGATGCCCAGCGGGCTGACCACATCGTACTTGTCCATCACCACTCCCCTGCGTTATTGCATTGTGAGATTCAGAGCGCGCGTCAGCTTCATCCATTTGTCCATATCGCTGCGGATGAACTGCGCAAACTCCGCCGGTGTATCACCGACCGGATCAAGCCCCAGCGTCAGACATTGCTCGACGACCTTCGGCTGCTTCAGCAGCTTGACGACTTCCGCGTTCAGTCGCGCAATCACGTCCGCCGGTGTGCCGGCCGGCGCCACCAGACCGGCGAGCCCGCTCGCCGAAAATCCCGGATAACCCTGCTCGGCAATCGTCGCCACCTCCGGCACGCTGATCGAACGCTGGAGGCTCGACACACCGATGGCGCGCAAACGCCCCGCTTTCACGTACTGCAACGCCGAGGGAATCGTATTGAAGGACACCGCAACCTCGCCGGCCAGCAGCGCGGTCGCCGAAACGCCGCCGCTTTTATACGGCACATGCACGAGGTCAATCTGTGTGGTTTTCTTCAGCAGTTCCATCGCCAGATGCGAACTCGCGCCGTGTCCGCCCGAGCCGTAGTTGATCGCACCGGGCCTGGCGCGCGCCAGCCGCACGAAAGCCGGCAGCGTCCTGACCGGCAGCGAAGGATGGATCACCAGCAGATTGGCAATCGTCATCACCAGGCTGATCGGCGCGAAATCGCGCAACGTGTCATAGGGCAGCTTCTGATACATGCCCGGATTGACCGTGTGCCCCGAGTTGACCATCAGGATGGTGTAGCCGTCGGGCGGCGCCTTGGCCGTCAGTTCGGTGCCGAGCACGCCGTTCGCGCCGGGCCGGTTGTCGATGACCACGCGCTGGCCGAGCCCGTCGGAGAGCGCCTGCACGATCACGCGTGCCGTGACGTCGGTGCCGCCGCCGGGCGCGAAGCCGACGATCATGCGTACCGGCTTTGACGGATAGCTCTGCGCCTGCAGCGGCATTGCCGCCAGCAGCGCAATGCCGCAGCTTAAGGTAATCAGTTCACGCAACATGACCCGCATCATAAACCCGTCGCGAGGCCCCATGGCACATGCCATAATTCGGCGTCGACGCCGTCAGCGCTGCTTTCAACAATAACAAGCGAAATGACCGGCTCGCCCATCACACAACCGGAGGACACCGCCATGACTACCCGCAGAGAGTTTCTGAAATCGACCGCGACCGCCACTGCCGGCATCGCTTTCACCAGTTGCGCGCTGCTCGATGCCGCGCACGCGCAGAACAAACCGATTTCGAAACGCCGCGAGATCTCGGTCGGCGGGCGCCGCATCAAGACCATCGACATCCACGCCCACTGCGCGATCCCCGAAGCAATGGCGCTGCACGGCGACAAATTCAACGGCCAGACGCGCGGCCAGGCGCAGCAGATCATCGTCATCGAAGAGCGCCTGAGCGCGATGAACGAACAGGGCATCGACATGGAAGCGCTGTCGATCAACCCGACCTGGTACAAACTCGAACGCGACCTCGCCGCCAAAGTCGTGCAGGTGCAAAACGAAAAGCTCGCTGAACTCTGCGGCAACTATCCGGACCGCTTTGTCGCCTTTGCCTCGCTCGCCCTGCAGCACCCGGACCTCGCCGTGCAGCAGCTCGAAACGGCGGTGAAGAAATACAACATGCGCGGCGCCGCCATCGGCGGCAATGTTGCCAACGACGAATTCGCCAATCCGAAATTCAATCCG
>CAZVDN010000211.1:0-6680 GCA_964625665.1 uncultured Streptomyces sp.
CGGTTCAAATTCTCCAGCGCCAGCAAGCGCGCATCGTCCCGCTGGAACCCGCGCGCGGGCGCCGTATCAATCTGCCACAGCTCGCCGCCCCAGCGAATAGACGATTGCGCATCGCCAAGCTCAAGAAAAAACGGATTTGGCATGCTCGAGGTGCTGGCGGTGAACCCGTGACACGCCAGCACGAAACGCTCCATCTCATACTCGTCGCTGGCATAACTGGCGCCCATCACCAGAGTGCCCGCCTCCAGCAGGCCCCCGATGCCGCCTTCCTGCAGCCAGCCGCGGTGTTTTTGAAATCCAGGCTGAAACAGGACCGCGAGATCGAATCGTTCCCCGCCACACGCGGCAAGAAAATCAGCCAACACGGCGCGTTGCGTGTGCGCTGCGACCGGCGGCGCATGCGCCGCAAGCGATGACGAAAAATCCGCTGCGAGTTCCGCACCGAGTAAATGCACTTCGACCGTCGCGTCATTGCCCAGCAGGCGCGGTATCGCCTGATACCAACGGCCCTTGTCGACCGCATCGGTGGATTCGGCCCCCAGCACCAGCAGCTTCAGCCGCGGCTTTTCCGCCATCGCCGGCGCCTTGACTGCAATCCAGCGCGCAATGGCCGCCGGTGCGGCCAGCACAGCGGCTGCCGTTTCAGGCCGTGCATCATTGAGTGCCTTGAAGGCCATGTCCTGCGCGAGGACGGCAATCAGGGAAGGCCAATCCGCGCACGACAGAATCGGGGCCATTCGCATTATTCAGTCCACAGAATGCCGACCAGTGCGCCGGTCAGGCAGGTGGCCAGCGTGCCGGCGACGATCGACTTCATGCCGAGGCCGACAATTTCATCGCGGCGCTCCGGTGCCATAGTCGCCATGCCGCCGATCAGGATGCCCAGACTGCCGAAGTTGGCAAATCCGCACAGCGCATAGGTCATCAGAAGGCGGCTGCGCAACGACAGCGTTGCATCCGACAAACGCGCAAGATCGAGATAGGCGACGAATTCATTCAGCACGGTCTTCACACCGAGCAATGCCCCAGCGGCAGGTGCTTCGCTCCACGGCACACCGATCAGCCAGGCGAGCGGCGCGAGCAGATACCCGAGCAAGCGCTGCAGGGTCAGCGGCTCACCGCCGGGTGCCGGCAACCAGCCGAGCAGCGCATTGGCCAATGTGACCAGAGCAATCAGCACGATCAGCAGCGCGACAACATTCAGCAACAGATTCAGGCCGTCGACCGTGCCGCGCGTCACCGCATCCATGCTGCTGGAGGCCGGTTGCGGCGGCACCAGTTCGCCCGAAGTCGGCGCGCCTGTCGGCGGCACCATCAGCACCGAGATCACTACCGCTGCCGGCGCACTGATGATGGACGCGATCAGGATATGGCCCAGCGCATCGGGGATGACCGGCCCGAGTATGCTCGCGTAGAGCACCATCATGGTTCCGGCGATGCCCGCCATGCCGCAGGTCATGACAATGAACAACTCGCCGCGCGACAGTTGGGTCAAGTACGGCCGCACAAACAACGGCGCCTCGACCATGCCGACGAACACATTGGCCGCCGTGGACAGCGCCACCGCCCCGCCGACGCCCATGGTACGTTCGAACACGCGGGAAATCATGCGCACGATCCACGGCAACAGCCGCCAGTAGAAAAGCAGCGAAGACAAGGCGCTGATGACCAGAATGATCGGCAGTGCCCGAAACGCGAGCACAAAGGTCGAACCGTTACCGCTCTCGGCAAACGGCTGCGGCGCACCGCCCAGAAAGCCGAATACAAAGGCTGTGCCGGCCTGTGTCGCCCGTTCCAGCGCCTGCAAACCGTCGTTGAGCATCAGGAACAGTTGCTGCGTCGCCGGGACTTTGAGCAAAAGGACGCCGAGCGCAACCTGTAGAAGAACGCCACTGATGACGATGCGCCAGGCGATGACACGGCGGTTCTCGCCGACCGACCACGCCAGCAGCAGGATGCAGCAGAACCCGAATGCGCTCTGCCAATGGTCCATATCAGGGCACGCCGCTCAGGCGCGGCGCCAGGTCGTGCCTTTGGCGGAATCTTCGAGCACGATGCCCGCGTCGAGCAGCGCCTTGCGGATGCGGTCGGCTTCGGCGAAATTTTTCGCCTTCTTGGCCGCCACCCGTGCATCGATCTCGGCCTGAATGCGGTCCGGCGTCCACTCGTCGCTGCCGGTTGCGGCCTGCAGAAACGCATCGGGCTGACGCTGCAACAAACCGATCACCCCCGCCAGCGATTTGAGCAATGCAGCGGCCGCGCGATCGTTGCTGCGGTTGACCTCGTTGGCCAGATCGAAAAGGACGGCCAACGCTTCAGACGTATTGAAATCGTCTTCCATGCATTCGCGGAAGCGTGCCGCGCGCGGATCGTTCCAGTCCACGGCGGCCGGCGCAACATCGTGCGCCTTGAGCGCCGTATAGAGGCGCGTCAGCCCCTGACGCGCGTCGTCGAGGTGCTGGTCCGAATAATTCAGCGGGCTGCGGTAATGCGCGCGCAGAATGAAAAACCGCACCACCTCGGCATCGAAGCGCGCCAGAATCTCGCGCACAGTGAAGAAGTTGCCGAGCGACTTCGACATCTTCTCGTTGTCCACACGGACGAAGCCGTTGTGCATCCAGTAATTGACGAAGGTGTGGCCATGCGCGCCTTCCGACTGCGCGATCTCGTTTTCATGGTGCGGAAACTGCAGGTCCTGCCCGCCGCCGTGAATGTCGAATTGCTGGCCGAGCAAGGCGCCGGACATTGCCGAACACTCGATATGCCAGCCGGGCCGCCCGTCGCCCCAGGGGCTGGGCCATGCCGGCTCGCCGGGTTTGGCGTGTTTCCACAGCACGAAATCTAGCGGGTCGTGTTTGGCCTGCGTGACTTCGACGCGCTCGCCGGCATTCAGATCGTCGAGCGACTTGCCCGAGAGCTTGCCGTAGCCGGGAAAATCACGGACTGAATAATTAACGTCCCCGTCCGGCGCCAGATAAGCGAGTTTTTTCGCTTCCAGTTGGCGGATGATGTCCTGCATTTGCGCAATGTACTGCGTCGCGCGGGGTTCGAAATCCGGTTTGATGACGCCCAGAGCGGCGGCATCCTCGTCCATCGCGGCAATGAAGCGCGCCGTCAGCGCATCCATCGGCTCCTTGTTCTCGGCCGCGCGCTTGATGATCTTGTCGTCTATATCGGTAATGTTGCGGACGTAGGTGACCTGATAGCCGGCGGCCCGCAGCCAGCGCGTCACCATGTCAAACACCACCATCACACGGGCGTGGCCGAGATGGCAGTAGTCGTAAACGGTCATGCCGCAGACGTACATGCGCACCTGCCCGGGAACCAGCGGCTTGAATTCCTGTTTTTCGCGACTCAGGGTGTTGTAGATCTTCAGCATGCGGTTTGGCGAAGCTTGTTCGGGCCCCGTTCAGCCCCGGCCTGGCGTGTCGCCGGCGGTCAGCGCCGGGACTGCGGGCAAGGCCCCTAATCCATAACAACGATACGTGTTTAAATTAGCCGGGGAAGTTGGTAAAATTGTTGGGATTCGCGGACTAACGCCCTGAAATTACGAAAAGTATAGCACAATGATGCTCATGTCCCTGCGTGCCCGGATGCCCCTTGTTGCCGCCATTACTGCGGCATTTCTGTTCGCCGGTTCAGCCGGCGCACAAAACGACGACTACGCGGAAGCGCAAAAGCTGTTCCGCGCCGGCCAGCACGCGCAGGCCCTTGAACGCGTCGACAGTTTTCTCAAAGGCAATGCGAAAGACGCGCGCGCGCGTTTTCTCAAGGGCCTGATCTTCACCGAGCAGAACAAGACGGCCGATGCCATCAAGGTCTTCAACAGCCTGACTGAGGACTACCCTGAACTGCCCGAACCCTACAACAACCTGGCGGTGCTGTATGCGCAACAGGGGCAGTACGACAAAGCGCGCAACGCGCTGGAGTTGTCGATCCGCACCCACCCGAGCTATGCGACGGCACATGAAAATCTCGGCGACATCTATGCCAAGATGGCCTCGCAGGCCTACGACAAGGCCCTGCAGCTCGACAAAGCGAACACCGGCGCACAGACAAAACTCGGCCTGATCAAGGAACTGTTCACCAATTCTTCGCGCGGCACGAAACCGAGCGCCGGCAAAGCCGAGACCAAACCGGTCGCCGCAACCGTGGTCGCTGCCGCCAAACCGGCGCCTGCGCCGGTCGCTGCGCCCCCCGTGGCCGCGGCGCCTGCCCCTGCTCCCGTCAAGCCGGCCGAAGTGGCACCGAAAGCCGAGCCGGCCAAAGCGGCTGCCGCCGGCGATGCCTCCACCGAGGTCATGAAAGCGGTCAACGGCTGGGCGCAGGCCTGGTCGAACAACGATGTCGGCGGCTATCTCGGCTATTACGCATCCGATTTCCAGACGCCGCGCGGCGAACCACGCAGCGATTGGGAAGCCTCGCGCAAGGCACGCATCGCCAAACCGAAGAAAATCGAAGTCAAAGTCGAGATCCCGAAGGTCAGCTTCACCGATAACCACCGGGTTTCCGTCACCTTCCGCCAGAACTACAATTCGCCCAACCTGAAAGTGTCCAGCATGAAGACGCTGGTATTGATCAAAAGCGGCAACCGCTGGCTGATTCAGCAGGAACTCGTCGGCAGTTGATGTTCGGCATGACCGCTTCCACCTCCGTCAATGTCAAACGGCCCTGGCGGTTGATCGCAGCAGTGGCTGCGGTATCGCTGATCTGCACTGCCGCCGACGCCATGGGGCGCAAGCCCCTCAAAAAATCCGAATCCGTCGCTGCAGCTTCGTCCGCCGCGGTCGAGCCCGAAACGGCATTGATCAAAACGCTGAGCGAAATCCGCAACAACCGCCTCGACAGCGCGCTCGTCGAGGTCGAAAAAGTGCTCGCCAGCTACCCCAATTTCCGTCTTGCACACCTGATCAAGGGTGACCTGCTGCTGGCCCGTTCGCGCCCGTTGCGCGAGTTGGGTGAAGCACCCAACGCGCCACGCGACCGCGTCGAAGACCTGCGCGACGAAGTGCGCGTGCGTCTTGCCCGCTACCAGCGCGAGCGCCCGACCGACCGCGTACCGAAAGTATTGCTGCAACTGAATCCGGAACAGAAGCACGCGCTGGTCGTCGATACGCGCGAATCGACCCTTTACGTGTTCGAAAACCGCAATGGCGAACCGCACTACCTTGCCGATTACTATGTCACCATCGGCAAAAACGGCGTCGACAAGTTCAAGGAAGGCGATAAAAAAACGCCGCTCGGCGTCTATCACGTCACCGACAATCTTCCGCGCGCGAAACTCGCCGACCTCTACGGCAGCGGCGCGTTCCCGATCAGTTATCCGAACGAATTCGACAAACGCGAAGGCCGCGGCGGCAAGGGCATCTGGCTGCACGGCGTGCCGACCGACACCTACAGCCGCCCGCCGCGGGCCAGCGACGGCTGCGTTGCGCTGACCAATGAAGACCTCAACGTCATCGGCAAGAACCTGCGCGTCGGCGTGACGCCGGTGATCATCAGCGCCGGCATCGAGTGGGTCAAACCCGATGCCGTGGAAACGCTGCGCAAGGAGCTGCTCGGCGCGGTCGAGAACTGGCGCCGTGACTGGGCCAGCCTCGACACCGAGACCTATCTCAAGCATTACGCGCCGGGCTTCACCTCGGGCGCGCAGGACCTCGCCGCATGGTCGCAGCAAAAACGCAGCGTCAACGCCGGCAAGACCTGGATCAAGGTCGGCCTCGACCGCATCAGCGTTTTTCTTTATCCGGGCCGCGACGATCTTGCCGTCGTTACGTTCGAGCAGGACTACACCAGCAGCAATCTTTCCAACCAGATGGCCAAACGCCAGTACTGGCTGCGCGAAAAAAGCGGCTGGCGGATTCTCTACGAGGGCGCTGCCTGAGGCAGCGCCGTTGTACGCCGCCTGACGGCGGAATTTCTTCAACCTTCACACCGGACCCACACATGAACGCCAAAATTCTTTTGCTTGTGCTGTCGCTGTTCGCATTCAATGCGCTTGCCGCCGATCCCCAGGTCGAACTGAAGACCAGTGTGGGCGTCATTGTCGTCGAGTTGAACCCCGAGAAAGCGCCCAAATCGGTCGAAAACTTTCTGCAGTATGTGAAAGACGGCCATTACAAGGGCACGATTTTTCACCGCGTCATCCCCGGCTTCATGGTCCAGGGCGGCGGCTTCAGCGCGGATTTCATGCAGAAAAAGACGCGCGCGCCGATTCCGATCGAAGCCAACAACGGGCTGAAAAACGATGTCGGCACGATCGCCATGGCCCGCACCAGCGACCCGAACTCGGCCACCGCGCAGTTCTTCATCAACCACAAGAACAATGACTTCCTCAACCACAGCGCGCCAACGCCGCAGGGCTGGGGTTACGCCGTGTTCGGCAAAGTGGTCAAGGGCATGGATGTCGTGAACAAGATCGCCGCCATTCCGACCGGCCCGCGCGGCCCCTTCCCCTCGGACGTGCCGAGCCAGCAAGTCATCATTGAAGACGCGCGCATTCTCGGCGCCGACAAACCCGCCGCCAAATAAGGACCATCATGATCAATCTGCACACCAATCATGGCGTCATCAGCATCGAACTCGACGCCGCCAAAGCCCCGGTTACCGCCGAGAATTTTCTCAGCTATGTGAAATCGGGCCATTACGACAACACCATTTTCCACCGTGTGATCGACGGC
>CAZVDN010000212.1:0-6653 GCA_964625665.1 uncultured Streptomyces sp.
ATGCTGAAATCCGAAATGACGAAGTGGGGCAAGCTGATCAGGGAAACGGGGATACGCGCCGACTAGCCGGCGGTGATCGCGCCCGCTGTCTGCTGCGGCTAGCTGACCTTGCGGTCCATCTGCGGCGCGTTGGCCGGCGGCATGTGCAGCAGTTTTTTCGCACGCGCGTGGGCGATCGGCACGGCAGCATCGGCGGAACGTGGCACAGGTGCGTCCGTTTCCGGCAGCTTTACTTCCGGGGCGAGTGCCAGGGCGAGTTCGTCAAAATCCTGTGCCGCGCTGAACGCGATGTGCTGCAGCATGGCATGTGTGCGTCCGGTCATGGCCCAGATCTGCGCGCGGATCGAGCCGTCCCAGTTCTGCAGTGCATTGCCGTTTTCGACGGCCTCGGCAAGGCGCGTGGCGATGTGCAGCACGCAGGCGTCGCCGCGGTTTTCCGGCGCATTGAGCGGGCGCATCTGGTGCTCGACGGCGTTTTCGATCACGCTGCAGTGGCGCCAGCGGCGCACCAGCACCGCACCGACCTGGGCGTAATCAAAACCCAGCAGCGCCTGCTCGACTTCATGCACGGGCAGGCCCGATTGTTTCGCGCGGTTCTGCGCGTCGAGCGCGGGCACCGCAATGCCCAGATGCAAAACGAGGTGGCCGACGTCGCCGAGCAGTCCGGCAACAAAAGCGCGCGTCGGGTCGGCGTGTTCGGTTTCGTGCGCGATCAGGCGCGCCAGTAGGGCGCGCCGCGCCGCCAGCCGCCAGAAACGGCGCATATCGAATTGCGGTGAATTGATTTTGCGATAGGCGGCGGCCACCGCTGTCACCAGCATGAGGTGCTTGATGCGTTCGCCGCCGAGGATCGCCAGCACTTCGTTGACCGACGTTGCACCGCGTTCGAGCGCCGGATACATGGCGCGTGCGAGGCGCGGCAGACGTGCGCAGATGGCCGGATCACGGGTGATTTCGCGCTCGATCAGTTTGAGCGGCACCTCGCTGCGCGATGAAAGCAGCTTCACCCGCGAATACACGGACGAGAGCCGCGGCACGCGGCCTGCCACGCGCAGCAGATCATGCGGTGTCGAAATCAGTGTCCTGCACTTGTAAACCGGCACGGGAGTCCCCCCAGGGTTGCCGCCGCACAGCGGCCTGCCTTGCAGACCGGTGCACGTGCTATCACTCCTGTTAACGGCCGGTTGCGGGAAAAGTTAACCCCGCCCGCGCAGGCGGGCGCGGGGCAGACAATGCCTTTGAAATAACAAGCGCTTAGACGCGGATAGCCGGGAGTCAGCCGAGGACTTCGCGGACGACGGCTTCGAGTTCCTCGTCGGTGGCGAATTTCTTCGCGGCCATCGCGGTGCGCATTTTGGCGAACACCTGTTCGAGCTGCGCCTCGTTGAAGGCGAGGCCCATGCGCCTGATTTTCAGCGCCACCGGGCCGGCCATGCCGTGGCGTTCGAGCGAGGTCGGCGTCCAGACGACATGGCGCTTCTGTCCGATCGTTTCCGCCTGCATGGTTTCCCAGACGAACCAGCCTTCCTGCAGCAGCGCGCTGATGTGTACGCCGCCGTAGGAAAAGGCCGAAGCGCCGACATGCGGCGCCTGCGGCGGAATCGGCACGCCGAAGACTTCTGCCGCCAGTTCGCAGAGCGACATGATCTGCTTGAGGTCGCAGCCGGTGCGCAGGTCGTAGAGCACTTCGAGCGCGGCGACGATCTGTTCGAGCGCGCAATTGCCCGACCGGTGACTGTAGCCGTTGAGCACGCAATCGACGACGTCGGCACCGGAACGCACGGCTTCGAGCGAATTGGCCAGCGCCAGTCCGAAGTCGTTGTGGCAGTGCACCTCGAGTTTGACGTCGGGCCCGACGGCATCGCGGTGCATCTTCACGACGTGGCCCATGGTCTGCGGCGTGTAGTTGCCGCGGTCGTCGAAGATGCAAATGCGGTCGGCGCCGGCTTTGACGTAGGCGTCGAGTGCCTTGTGGAAAATATCCGGGATCATCGGCGCGCGGCCGACCGTGATGAGCTTGCCGTGGTCCTTGGCGAGTTTGATCGCCGAATCCATGGTCTGCAGCACGGCCGAGAGATCGAAGTCCGCGCTCCAGTAACCGTATTTCGAGCCGAGCTTGGCGGCGAAAATCGGGCTCGGGTTCAGTGCGCCCGGCATCCAGATCGCATCGGCGCCGGCAGCCACCGATTTCTCGATGCCGTTTTTCCAGTCGCCGAAATCGACGTAGGAATGCACCATCAGCTTCGAACCGGAATCCTTCACCATGCGCATGAAATCGCACTGGCCCTTGAGGCCGGCGTGGCCGGCAACGATTTCCGTGACGCCGACGGACTCGAGTTTTTTCGCCAGCGCGAGCTTTTGCGCATTGGTCGGCGAGGCGCCGGGCATGTTGGTCGATTCGCGGAAAGTGTCGTCCTTGATGATGACCTTGTGTCTGGGCAGGTTCGGATCGACCACCGACATGCGGTTGAGCGCCGGTACCGCCCAGCGGCCTTGACTGTCGAAGGCGAGTTCCTTCATCACCATGTCGCGGTTCAGGATCGATGGGATTTCAACCATGCCGGTTCTCCGTTCTGAATTCAGTCCACGCGCACGTTGGCGGTTTTCACCACGCGGCGCCATTTATCGACTTCGCTTTGCACAAAACTTGAATACTCTTCCGGGCTGCCCACCCGCACGACGTAGCCGAGCGCATCGAGCCGCTCTTTTACATCGGGCAGGGTCATCGCCTTGGCCGTGGCGGCATGCAGTCTGGCGACGATGTCCTTCGGCGTGCGCGCGGCGACCGCAAGCCCCAGCCAGGTTTCGGCGGCATAGCCGGGCACGCCTGCTTCTGCGATCGTCGGCAGTTCGGGCAGCGAGGGTGTGCGCTGCGGCGTGGTGACGCCAAGCGCGCGCAGCTTGCCGCTGCGCATATGGCCGATCGCCGAGGGCAGCGAGGCGATCGACAGCTGCGCCTCGCCGGAGAGCAGCGCGATGATCGACGGGCCGCCGCCTTTGTAAGGCACGTGGATCAGCTTGATGCCGGTCATGCCGCTCAACAGTTCGGCCGACAGATGCGGCGGTGTGCCGTTGCCGGCCGACGAGTAGGCGAGTTGTTCCGGCCTGGCCTTGGCGAGCGCCAGCAATTCCCTGACTGTCTTCACCGGCAACGCCGGATGGACGACGAGCACGCCGGGCGTCGTCGCCAGCAGCGTGACCGGCGCGAAGTCGCGCACGATGTCGAAATTGAGTTTCGGGTAGAGCGCAGCGCTGATGGCGTTCGAGATCGAACCGAGAAACAGCGTGTAACCGTCGGGCGGCGATTTGGCGACGATCTCGGCGCCGATGGTGCTGCCGGCGCCGGGCCGGTTATCAACGATCAACTGCTGGCCGAAGGCCTCGCCGAGTTTCTGGCTGAGAATACGCGCCAGCGGTTCGGTGCTGCCGCCGGGCGGGAAGGGCACGACCAGACGCAGCGGCTTTTCCGGGTAGTCGGCCTGCGCCGGCAGTGCCGCGCAAGCCAGCAGCACCGCGCCGGCAAGCGCTGCGCGTGCCGTGTTCACAGCCGGACTTCCGTTTTCAGTTTGTCGACGGCCTTCATGCGCTGCACCGAATCGCCCGCGAGGTGGGTCCAGATGATGCTATCGCGCGTGAGCTTGTCGGCATGCGCGTTGGCGCGGCCCTTTGCCATGCCGTGGATATCGAGACCAAGGGCGGTGACGCGCTGGATCGCATCGGTGGCGAAGTTCATTGCCAATACGTTGGCCGACGGCGATTTGAGGTCGCACTTGCCGTCGGTGTCGGCGGCCACTCGCATGACGAAACTGCGCAGGGCCTCGGTCAGCATGAACATTTCGTTGAGCTTGAGCTGGACGATCTGTTCGTCGACCAGCGGCCGGCCGCCGCGTTTTTCGCGTTTGGCGAAACGCAGCGCGGTTTCAGCGGCGTCGTCGCAGACGCCGACTGCGTTGGCGGCCAGCTCAAAATCGGAAAAGCCGCCGCCGCGCATCTTGTAGCCTTCGTGCACGCGCCCGACCATGTTGGTTTCCGGCACGCGTGCGTTTTCAAAAATGAGTTCGGCGTTCTGGTAGAAGCGCCAGCCGAGCTTGTTGAAGACCTTGCCGACGCGGAAGCCCGGCGTGTCCGAAGGCACCAGAAACACCGTTGTGCCTTCCTTGATGCTGACGTTCGGATTGCTGCGCGTGTTGACGAAAAAGAGCTTGGCGATCGGGCCGTTGGCGATGAAGGTCTTTTCGCCGTTGAGGATCCAATCGCTGCCCTGTTTTTCCGCGCGCAGCCGCCAGCCGGTCTTGATGTCGCTGTCGACAAGCACGCGCTTGTCGGAGCCGGCGTTCGGCTCGGTGCTCGCGCTGCCGAGCAGATAGCCGTCGTCGGCCATGAAGGGCTTGAGAAAACGTTCTTTCTGGTCTTCGCTGCAGAATTCGGCAATCAGCTGGCTCCACTTCCAGCACTGGCTGAAAGTTTTGGAAATCGCGCTGTCGGCTTTGGCGAGTTCGGCCATGACGATGGCCTGGGTGACGTAATCGATGCCCGCGCCGCCCCAGGCCTTGGGCACTGCAGCGGTGCGAAAGCCGAGCTGGGAGCCGCGTTTGATGATGGCCCAGTCGAAAGTTTCACGCGGCGCGGCGATGGCGTCGCGCTTGACCGAGAGCGGGCGGATTTCCTCGTCGGCAAATTTGCGTGCCTTCAGTTGCCAGGCGCGTTGTTCCTCGTTCAGCGAAAAATCCACTGCGTCCTCCGCGTTGTTTTTGTTACTGCAGGGCGTTGCTTTTGATGATTTTGCTCAGGCGCGCGATCTCGGTCTTGATGACGGCGGTCAGTTGTTCGGGCGTGCCGCCCATCGCCTCGGTGCCCTGGGTGAGAAAGCGTTCGCGCGTTTCGGGCTTTTTCAGGGCAATGTTGATTTCGGCATTGAGCCTGCGCACGATGGCATCCGGCGTTTTCGCCGGTGCAAACATCGCCGTCATTGCCACCGATTCATAGCCGGGCAAACCGGCGGCGGCGACCGTCGGCAAATCGGGCACCAGGGACGAGGGTTCGGCGCTGGTCACCGCCAGCGCACGCAGGCGGCCCGACTTCACGTATTGCGTGGCCGAGTTGGCGCTCGGGAAAAACACCTGCACCTGACCGCTGACCACGTCGGTAAAGCCGGCGCTCATCGCCTTGTAATTGATGCGCACGATTTTCACGCCGGCCATGCTGTTGAAGAGTTCGGCGGCGACGTGGTTGCCGGCGCCGAGCGAGGTCGAGGCGTAATTCAGCGCGCCGGGGCGCGCCTTGGCGAAGGTGATCAGTTCCTTCACCGATTTCACCGGCAGCGACGGATGCACGACCAGCAGGTTGGGTGTATTGACCGTGAGCACGATGGGCGCGAAATCGCGAAAGGTGTCCCACGGCACATTGGCCTGCAGCAGCGGCATCAGCCACAGCACGTTGCTGTAATGCAGCAGCGAATAGCCGTCGGGCGCCGCGCCCGCGACGGTTTCGACGCTGACCAGTGCGCGGTTCTCGACGATCATGCGCTGTGCAAAGGCGCCGCCCATCGCCTGCGCGATGAGGCGCGTCGAGAGATCGGAACTGCCGCCGACGCCGGTCGTGTAAACGCGGATCGGCTTTTCCGGATAGTTCTGCGCCGATGCAGCAGCGGCAACGGCCAGCATCGGTGCCGTCAGCAACACTGCGGCGCGCGCGCGTAAAGTTTGAACAGGCATGGCTTCTATGTTAAATGATTTTCCTCGCGAATGTTGGCGGAGCGGAACGCATGAACGTGGTTTTTGATCTGGGCGGCGTGGTGGTGCGCTGGCAGCCCGATGCGCTGATCGCATCGGTGTTCGACGATGCGGAAATGCGCGCGCGGGTGCGCCGCGAAATCATCGATCATGCCGATTGGCTGGCGCTTGATCGCGGCGTGCTCGAAAAAACAGAAGCCGCAGCGCGCGGCGCGCAACGCACCGGATTGTCCGCGCGGCAGGTGCTCGATTTTCTCGACCGCGTGCCGCCGGCGCTGACGGTGATGCCGGAGACCGTGGCGCTGATGCGCCGTGTGCATGCGAAGGGCGTGCCGCTGTATTGCCTGTCGAACATGCAGCATGCCTCGATTGCGCATCTCGAACGCGAACACGACTACTGGGATGTATTCAGTGGCGCGGTGATTTCATCGCGCATCAATCTGATCAAACCGGAGCCGGCGATTTATCAATACCTGCTGCAAACCTTCGGCCTGCGCGGCGAGGACACCGTGTTCATCGACGACACGCCGGTCAATCTGCCGCCGGCGCAGGCTTTCGGCATCAAAACCATCCGGTTCGAAAATGCGGCGCAGTGCGAGCGCGAGTTGCGCGCGCTTGGTTGCCTCGATTAGGCGGCGGCCCCGCGCGCTTCGAATTCCGCCACCGAAATCAGCCGGTGCGCTGCAGTGTCCCAGAGGATGTATTTCAGCGCATGCGGAATTTGCGCGAGGCCGATGCGTTTGACGCCGGCGAACAAGGCGCGGTTTTCGTCGTGGCATTCGGCCAGCCGGTAGGACGGGATGCGCGCCGACAGATGGTGAATATGGTGATAGCCGATGTTGGCGGTGAACCAGTTGAGCCAGCGCGGCAGCACCAGAAAACTCGTGCCGTCCATCGCGGCGTCGTTGTAGTTCCAGCCGG
>CAZVDN010000213.1:0-6649 GCA_964625665.1 uncultured Streptomyces sp.
CGGTTCGCCGGTCCTTCGGACTCCCCTGCGCTGCTCGCCACGCCGGGCGGCTGCGGAACTCGCCCTCGCGATGAAACCGCGAGGGCTCAGACAGTCCTCGCCGACTTCCCCCGGCGCGGCTGCGCTGCTCGGCGGCTCTCAGGGGGAGGAAGTGTTGAGGCTCGACGTCTTCTTTCGATATCGGGAATGGCAAAGGTGGGAAATTGATGAAGCAATTTTTCGGGCGAACGCTGATGGTGGTGGCTGCGATGTCTGTCGCGGCTGCAGCCCACGCACAGAGCTATCCCACCAAACCCATCCGTTTCATCGTCGGTTTCGCCCCCGGTGGCGCCACCGACATCATCGCCCGTGCGCTGGCGCAGAAACTCTCCGACGTCTTCGGCCAGCAGGTGGTCGTCGATAACCGCGCCGGCGGCGGCGGCACGATTGCGGCGATGATGGCGGCGAAATCGCCGCCCGATGGCTACACCATGCTGATGGGTACCATCAGCACGCTCGCCACCAACGTCAGCACCTACAAAAATCTGCCCTACGATCCCCTGCGCGATTTCGCGCCGGTGACGCTGGCGGCGGCTACGCCGTATTTCGTCACCGTCAACGCGGGCATGCCGTCGACCCTGAAGGATTTCATCGCACTGGCGAAAGCGAAGCCGGGGCAGATCAATTTCGGCAGTTCGGGCGCCGGCGGCGGCGCACATCTGTCGGCCGAGTTGTTTCGTGCCATGGCGGGGATTGAACTCACGCACATTCCCTATAAAGGCGCGGCGCTGGCCCTCACGGATGTGATGGCGGGGCAGATCCAGATGAGCTTCAGCCAGCCGCTGATCGTGTTGCCGCACCTGAAAAGCGGCCGGGTCAAGGCGCTGGCGATTACCAGTGCAAAACGTTCGGCGGCGCTGCCCGAGTATCCGACGATTGCGGAATCGGGGCTGGCTGGATATGAATCGTCGTCGTGGCAGGGCATCGTCGTGCCGACCGGCACGCCGCCGGCTATCGTGGCGCGGTTGCACGGCGAACTCGTCAAGGGACTGCGCGCTAAAGACATCGGCGAACGGCTGGCCGCCGAAGGCACCGATCCCGGCGGCAATACGCCGGCCGAATTCGGTGCTTATATCAAGCGTGAGATCGAGAAGTGGGCGCGCGTGGTGAAAAGCGCCGGACTCAAGACCGACTAGGCAATCACTGCCGCTGCAGCGGCGTCATGGTGATCGATGCAATGCGCCAGCCGATCGGCGTGCTCACGTAGACCTGGGTCTGCAGATAGAAATCGCTTTCCGGCGGTTTGCCCGCTTCGCCGAAGGTCAGCCGTACCGGCACCTGCAGTTGTGCGCTGGTCGTGCCCTGCGTGGTGATGGCCATTGCCGGCATGTTGGCTTCGATGCGCCAGGTGCCGCGGAAGATGCCGTTGAGATAGGCCAGTGCCGAATCGCGGCCCTTGACCGGCGCGCCGCGTTGCGGCTGCCACGAAAATTCCTGTGAATCGAGCAGCATCTGTCCGACTGATGCGACGCTGCGCGCATTCGCTTCGCGCGCGAAAACATTGAACATGCCGCGGACCTCATCCTGTATCTGGGCATGCGCGGGCGCGGCCAATACACACATCAATACGAGCAGCAGGCGGGTGAAACGTTTCATCAAACATCCTCACGTCGGTTAAAGATGGCGTGAAGATACGCATCGCATGAATCTTCGGACAGGACAAAACGCACAAAACGCAAAATTGCGCGATAAAAAAATCGCAATGCAGTTACGTCTCGCGTTTTATTTTTATGCGAGACACATTGCGCGCGGCGCGTCGTTGAAAACTGTCGGTGCTTCGTCGCTGCTGTCGATTATTCGCCGCGGATGCCGGTGGCCTTGACCACTTTTGCCCACTTGTCGACTTCGTTGCGGAAGTACTGATCGAACTGCGCCGGCGAGTTGGCCACGGCATCGATGCCGAAGGAGGCGAATTTTTCGAGCACCTCGGGCGACTTCACGGCGCGGCCGAATTCCTCGCTGACTTTGGTCACGATGGCGGCCGGCGTGTTGACCGGCGCGAAGACCGCGTTCCACAGGCTGTGTTCATAACCTTTGACGCCGGCCTCCTGCATGGTCGGAATGTCGGGTGCGGCGGGCGAACGTTTGGCCGTGGTCACCGCGAGACCGCGCACGCGGCCGGATTTTACGTGCGGCAGGCAGACCGGCAGGCCGGCCATGTAGAACACCACTTCGCCGGAGATCACCTGCTGCAGGGCCTGCGGCCCGCCCTTGTTCGGCACGTGAGTGTATTTTGTGCCCGTCATGTAGCCGAAGAGTTCGCCGGCCATGTGGTCGGAGTTGCCGATGCCGGCCGATGAAAACAGGATGTCGCCGGGCCGCGTCTTGGCGAGCGCGACCAGTTCCTTGATCGTTTTTGCCGGGAAGGCGAGATTGCTGCAGAGGATGTGCGGCATCGAGGTCACCAGCGCCACGGGGGCGAGGTCTTTAAGCGCGCTGTATTCGAGTTTGCTGTAGTAGGACTGTGCGATGGCGATGCCGCCGTTGGCGAACAAAAGTGTATAGCCGTCGGCCGGCGCTTTGGCCGTCATTTCTGCGGCGATGTTGCCGCCGGCGCCGGCACGGTTATCAACGAGCACGTTCTGGCCGAGGATTTCACCGAGCCGCGGCCCGATCAGGCGCATTGCCACGTCGGTGCTCGATCCCGGCGCGAAGCCGACAAGCACGCGTACCGGTTTGGACGGATAGTTTTGTGCCTGCGCAGTGGCAACACCGGTTGCAGCCAGTGTGGCGGCAGCGAGCAGGGCGGTTTTCCTGGTAAGGGTCATGACGGCACTCCGCGTGGTGGTGTAAAGTTCCGGCTTTCGTCCAACGGCTGACGCGGTTGATTATAGGCGAGATGGCTGCAGTCGCCCCGGCGCCGCGCGCCAAAACCAGTAAGCACAGACGCGTCATCACTTTCAGAGGGAGTTCTCATGTACGCTGCACCGCCCGTCATTCAGACTGAAATTTTCACCACGCTGCCCAAGGAACTGCACAACACCGAGAAGTATTCGCCGTGGGTGGCCGAGCGCCGGGCCGGCAAGCTGCACTCCTTCCTCGAGGGCCCGTCCTTCGATCGCGATGGCAATCTCTATTGCACCGACATTCCCTACGGGCGCATTTTCAAGATCACGCCCGACGGCAAGTGGACGGTGTTCGCCGAATTCGACGGCGAACCCAACGGCCTGCGCGTGCATAAAGACGGCAAACGCCTCTTCGTCGCCGACCACAAGCTCGGACTGCTTTCCTTCGATATCGCCACCGGCAAGATGAGCGTGGTGCTCAACCGTCCGCATCATGAAGGCTTCAAGGGCCTCAACGATCTGACCTTTGCCTCGAACGGCGATCTGTATTTCACCGACCAGGGCCAGAGTGCGCTCGAAGACCCGACCGGCCGCGTGTTCCGCCTGCGTGCCACCGGCGAACTTGATCTGCTGTTCAAGGGTTTTGCCGGCCCCAACGGACTGGTGCTGTCGAAAGACGAAAAAATCCTCTACGTCGCAGAGACGCGCCGCAACCGCATCAACAGCCTGCCGCTGCTGCCGGACTACGAAGGTGTGAGCAAATGCGGCATCTTTATCCAGCTCTCGGGCAGCCCGACGGGCCCCGACGGCATGGCGCTCGATGAAGAGGGCAATCTCGCCATCGTGCACGCGGGCTTCGGCACGGTGTGGATTTTCAGCCGCCTCGGCGAACCGCTGTTCCGTATCAAATCCTGCGCCGGCATGCGCACGACCAACGTCGCGTACGGCGGGCCGGACCGCAAGACGCTCTATATCACCGAAGCCGAGCACGGCGTGATTCTCAAAGTGCAATTGCCGGTGGCGGGCAAGGCGCTCTACTCGCACCTGTAAGCGCCGATGAAAACACCGCTCGAAGTACTTAAACTTTATCCGCAGCACGATTACACGCTGGCCGGCGTGTTCGCCAGCCGCCAGCAGGCCGGCGCGCAGCGCGAATTTCTCGTGCATCAGGACCGGCGCTGGTCGTGGCAAGCGTTCAGCGATGCCGGCCTGAAGCTGGCGCGCGCGCTGACGGCGCGCGGCATCAAAAAGGGCGACCGCGTGTCGATTGTTGCGCGCAACAGCGATGCGCACGTGCTCTTGCTGTTCGCATGCGCGCGCATCGGCGCCATCATGGTGCCGAGCAATCCGGAGTTCGGCGTGCAGGAACTCGGGTATGTGCTCAAACATGCCGCGGTGTCGGCGGTGATCTGCGGCACTGAAAACCTCGCGGTGGCGCGCGAAGCGGTTGCCGGTGTTGAACCGGCGCCGTGGTTCGCGCTGGTCGATGGCAATGACAAGGACGCGCCGAATTTCTTCGACCTCATCGGGCGGGGCGGTGATACGGCCTTGCCGGCCGCCGCCGGGGCCGACGACACTTGCCTCATCATCTACACCTCGGGCACCACGGGCTTTCCGAAGGGCGCGATGCACAGCCAGCGCAATTTCATCACCGCCGGTGAAGCGAACATTTCGCGCGTGTGGCTGCAGCCCGACGACCGCATGATGGTCGTGCTGCCGATGTTTCACGTCAATGCGCTGTTCTATTCGCTGGCCGGCGCAGTGGCGGCGGGGGCGACGCTGGTATTGATGCAGCGCTTTTCCGCATCCGATTTCTGGAACGCCTGCGTCGAGCATGGCATCACGCAGGTCAACATCATCGAGGCGGTCGGCCGCATTCTGGCGCGCCGTCCGCGCAGCGAATTCAGGCCCGAACACAAGGTCACCAAACTCTACGGCGCGCGCGCCGATATCGTCGAGGTGTTCAGCAAGGAGTTTCATATTCCGCACCTGCTCGGCGGTTTCGGCATGACCGAAATTCCGGGCGTCTGCTGCAATCCCTTCGAAGGCCCGAACAAGCAGGGCACGATGGGTCCGCCGGGCCGGCACCCCGATCCGGCGCGGCCGTGGGCGCAGTGCAAGGTGGTCGACGACGACGGCAATGAAGTCGGCGCCGATGTGATCGGCGAATTCTGGGTCAAGCATCCGATCGTCATGCAGGGCTATTTCCGCGATCCGGAGCAGACGAAGAATTCGTTTCGCGACGGCTGGTTCATGACCGGCGATCTGGTCAAACGCGACGCCGACGGTTATTACCATTTCATCTCGCGCAAGAAGGACATCATCCGCCGCCGCGGTGAAAACATCGCCGGCGCGGAAATCGACCGCGTGGTGCAATCGCATCCAGCCGTCTACGAGGTGGCCGCGGTCGCGGTGCCGTCGGAACTCGGCGAGGACGAAATCCTGGTGGCGATCATCCTGAAACCGGGCGAAAAAGCCACTGCACAGGACATCGGTGCGTGGTGTGCCGAGCGGCTGGCGGCGATGAAGGTGCCGCGCTATGTGCTGTTCGTCAACGAGCTGCCGCATACGCCGACGCACAAGGTCGCCAAGGAAAAGCTCAAGGCCGACAAGACGCTGCAGTCGCGCGCTGTCGACCTGCAGGCGAAATAGCCCGTTGCGGCAGGTGCGGTCTGCGCCTGCCGCAAACTGCCGCTGCGATTCCGGTGCTGTGGCAGAATGGGCGCAAATCCATACGCGCGGACGCACCCCGCCGACCGCGACGCAAATCCTTAACGGAGGAGTTCCAATGAAAACGACTACTGTCTTCAATCGTGTAGTGCTCGCTGTTGCGATGATCGCAGCGGCGCCGGCCGTGTGGGCCCAGGCCGCAGGCGACGCGCCGGCTGCGAAACCGATCCCGCCGATGCAGCCGGTGCCGACTACGGTGCCGGGCCGGCCGGACGTGCCGAACGCTGAAGTCGAAAAGCAGCTGCGCAATACGCCGCCGCTGCCGTTCCCGGTGGCCGAAGACAAGCTGCCGCTGGGTGAGCTGAAAGTGCCCAAGGGTTTCAAGGTCGAGGTCTACACCAGCGGCATCGCCAACGCGCGTTCAATGCGCATGGGCGACAAGGGCACGCTGTTCGTCAGCAACCGCCTGCTCGACAAGGTGTGGGCGGTGGTTGATAAAAACGGCAAACGCGAGAACAAGGTGATTGCCTCCGGACTCGACCGTCCGAACGGCCTTGCCTTTCACAAGGGCACGCTCTACATCGCGGAGGGCACGAAGATTTCGAAAATGGAGAACATCGAGGACAACCTCGACAATCCGCCGAAACCGGTCGTGATCTACAGCGATTTCCTTAACCACCAGTCGCACGGCTGGAAGTTCATGGGTCTCGGGCCCGACAACAAGCTTTATGTGAACGTCGGTGCGCCCTGCAATATCTGCGAACCGCCGGAAACCAACGGCCAGCTGCGTCGAATCAATCTCGACGGCAGCAATCCCGAAGTCGTCGCGCGCGGCGTGCGCGATTCGGTGGGCTTCGACTGGCACCCGGTGTCGAAAGAGCTTTACTTCACCGACAACGGCCGCGACTGGCTGTCGGAAGACCTGCCGAACGACGAATTGAATCGCGTGACGAAACAGGGCCAGCATTTCGGCTTCCCGTACTGCCATCAGGGCGATTTCACCGATCGCGAATTGGGCTGGGGCCGCAGTTGCAGTGAGTTCGAGAAGCCTGCCGCGTTGCTGGGGCCGCACACAGCCGCGCTCGGCATGCGCTTTTATGCCGGCCGGATGTTTCCCGCCGAATACCAGAACGGCATCTTCATTGCGCGCCACG
>CAZVDN010000214.1:0-6644 GCA_964625665.1 uncultured Streptomyces sp.
GTCGCTGCTGGTGACCTTCGTGCCGTGTTCGGCGCGTTCGGCGATCATTCTTGCGCTGGCCGGCAAATATCTCGGCGCGCTCGGTGTCTGCGCGATTTTCCTGCTCACGCTTGCCGTCATCGCGCTGCTCGGACAGATCATGCGCCGGCGCCTGCCGCGCGGCGGGCCCGGGCAGGTGCAGGAGATCCCGCCCTATGCAATGCCGCGCCTGAAACCGATGTTACGCGAGACCTGGGCGCGCACCAGCGACATTCTCACCATCGTCACGCCGCTGCTGGTCGGCGGCAGCGTGGTGCTGGCGCTGCTCACACACGTCGGTGCCGACAAGACCATCAATACGCTGTTGATGCCGGTGACGACCTGGTGGCTGGGGTTGCCGATGGTGCTTGGCGTGCCGCTGCTGTTCGGCGTGCTGAGGAAGGAGCTCTCGCTGGTGATGATCTATCAGGCGCTCGGCAGTTTCGAGGTCAGCCAGTACATGAATTCGGTGCAGATCATGACCTTCTTGCTGTTCATGACCTTTTACGTGCCGTGCATTTCGACCTTCGCCGTCATGGTGAAAACGCTCGGCCGCCGCGATGCGCTCTATTCGGTGGTGCTGTCGGTCGTCGTCGCCTTGCTGGTCAGCGGCGTGGCACGGATTGCGCTGGAGATGCTGCACCGTTTCGCCTGAGCGGCGGTTCAACGTAAAATCGCCCGGTGAAAAATTTCCGGAGTGAAACAATGCAAGCGAAGCAATCACGCCGCGCCTGCTGGATGGCGCTGGCGGCACTGCTGGCCCTGCCGGCGCAGGCGCAACCCCAGACGCAGAATTATCCGAACAAACCGATCCGCATCATCGTCGGCCCCGGCCCCGATGTGTTGTCGCGCATCATCGGCCAGAAATTCACCGAGTCGTGGGGGCAGCAGACGGTGGTCGACCAGCGGCCGGGCGGCGGCGGCGTGATTTCGGCGGAACTGGCGGCGAAGGCCCCGGCCGACGGTTATACGCTGCTGATGATTACCTCGTCCTACACCATCAATGCGGTGCTGCAGAAAACCACCTACGACATCGTCAAGGATTTTGCGCCGATCGCGCTTTGCGTTATGTCGCCCTATATTCTGTCGGTGAACCCGTCGGTGCCGGCGCGCACGATCCAGGAACTGATTGCACTGGCGAAGGCCAGGCCGGGCCAGCTGAATTACGCCTCGGCCGGCAACGGCACCGGCCCGCATCTCGCCGGTGAAATGCTGAAGAACATGGCGAAGATCGACATCGTGCATATCGTTTACAAGGGTGCGGCGCCGGCGATGATCGACCTGATGGGCGGCCAGGTGCAAATGTTCTTCCAGACCGGCCCCGGCTCGCTCGCGCAGATCAAATCGGGCAAGATCCGCGCGCTGGCGGTCACCGGTGCGGCGCGCTCGCCGCAACTGCCGGATCTGCCGACCATGATTGAGGCGGGCATGCCGGGATTCGAAGCCAACGGCTGGAACGGCCTTGTCGCGCCGGCCGGCACACCGAAGGCGCTGATCGCCAAACTGAGCGCCGAAGTCACCGCCATCATGAAAGACCCGGTCGTGCTGCAGAAAATCACCGAAACGGGCTGGGAACCGGTGAAATTCGGCGCCACGCCCGAGCAGTTCGCCAAATTCATCGTGCAGGACATCGCGCGGTATTCGAAGGTGATCAAGGACACCGGCGCCAAGGTGGACTGACCGTGGCGGGCCTACAGTTTTCTCCGGTCCTGCCGATAGTGCATGGGAGGATTGGAGAAAACCCATGCAGATCAGTGCCGCAGCGCATCATGCCGAAGGCCTGCGTTTCGCCGGCTCGGGGCAGGCATTTCAGGATACGCTCTGTGAAATGCTCGACGATGCCGAATTGTTTGCCGGCTTCGAGTGGGAAGAGCTGAAAACCCTGTCGAAGTTTGTCACCGCCCATGAGGCTGACGCCGGCTACGAACTTTTTACCGAGGGCACGCCGGGCGCAGCGCTTTATGTTCTGGTCAGCGGCCGCGTCGAAACGCGCAAGGAAGACGGTTCCTGTCACCGCGCGGTCATCGCCGTCGAAAGCGGCGGGCGTTCGATCGGTGAAATGGCGCTGATCGACGGCGAACTGCGTTCGGCGACATGCGTGGTGACCGAGCCTTCGACCCTGTTGTGCCTGACGCGCGACAATTTCCGCAAACTCGGCGAGTTGTTCCCGACGCTGGCCCTGCATCTGACGCTGCGCATCGCGCGCCAGATCAGCCGCCGCCTGCGTGCCACCAGCGGCCAGCTGGTCGAATATCTCGGCGCCTAAGACCCTGTTGCCGGCGCGGTGGCGCCGGCCACTCCCGAACGGTCGTTTCCGCTGCCCGCATCAGTGGAGCGCCGGCGCAATCCCTTGCTGTGGGCCGGGCGCCGTTATGGCAAACTTTAGCCCCCGCAGGCCTTGTCGCCGCGCATTTATCTGACGCGAATTCAAAAGGTGCAGAAATGATTGAAATTCACAACAAGCCGCCGGTTGTCGGCCAGACCATCCGCCTGGCGGAAAACGACAACGTGATCATTGCGCGCTCGAACGTCGCGCTTGGCGCCAAGCTCGACGGCGGGCTGACCTGCAAGAGCCAGGTGCCTTCGGGCCACAAGATCGCCTCGCGCGACATCAAGAAGGGCGAGCCGATCCTCAAATACAACGTGACGATCGGCTTTGCTGCCGCCGACATTCCGGCCGGCACCTTCGTGCACTCGCACAACATGGAGTTCCGCGAGTTCGACCGCGACTACGCGCATGCGCGCGACTACAAGCCGGTGGTTATGGTGCCGGAAGCTGAACGCGCGACCTTCATGGGCATCGTGCGTTCCAACGGCCAGGTTGCCACGCGCAATTTCGTCGGCGTGTTGGCGACGGTGAACTGCTCGGCAACGGTGGTGCACAAGATCGCCGAATACTTCACGCCCGAGCGCCTCGCCGAGTACCCGAACATCGACGGCGTGGTTGCCTTCGCGCACGGCATTGGTTGCGGCATGGAAATGACCGGTGAGCCGATGGACCTCCTGCGCCGCACGATGGCCGGTTACATCCGTCATGCCAATCTTGCCGGCGCGCTGGTGGTCGGGCTCGGTTGTGAACGCAACCAGATCAGCAAGCTCTACGCCGCCGAAGGCATCGCCGACGATTCACGCGTCAAATCGTTTGTGATGCAGGACGAGGGCGGCACCACCAAAACGATTGCTGCCGGCATCGCCGCAGTGAAAGAAATGCTGCCCGAAGCCAACCGCGTGACGCGCACGCGCGTGTCCGCCAGCCATCTGACGATCGGTCTGCAGTGCGGCGGTTCGGACGGCTTTTCGTCGATTACCGCCAATCCGGCGCTCGGCAACGCGATGGATATTCTGGTGCGCCACGGCGGCACGGCGATCCTCTCCGAAACGCCGGAAATCTACGGCGTCGAGCACACGCTGACCTGTCGCGCGCGCAGCCGCGAGGTCGGCGAGAAACTCGTCGAGCGCATTCGCTGGTGGAAAGACGTTTACACGGTCGGCCGCGACACGCAGATCAACGGCAACGTCAGCCCCGGCAACCAGACCGGCGGACTCGCCAATATTTTCGAGAAGTCGCTCGGTTCTTCGATGAAGGGTGGCACCGGCCCCTTGATGGAAGTCTATCGCTATGCCGAACCGGTGACGCAGAAGGGCTTCGTCTTCATGGACACACCGGGTTTCGATCCCTGCTCGGCGACAGGGCAGATTGCCGGCGGTGCGAACATGATCATGTTCACCACCGGCCGCGGCTCGATGTTCGGCGCCAAGCCATCGCCGTCGATCAAGCTCGCCACCCATACGCCGATGTACAACCGGCTCACCGACGACATGGACATCAACTGCGGCACCATTCTCGACGGCACAAAAACACTGCAGGAAGTGGGGCAGGAAATTTTCGAATACCTGCTGCGTGCCGCGTCAGGCGAAAAAACCAAGAGCGAACTGCTCGGTCTGGGAGATCACGAATTTGTGCCCTGGAACATCGGCGTCGTCGGCTGATTCCGCGCGCAATACAATGAAAAAGGGCCGTGCAGCACTGCACGGCCCTTTTTGTTTCAGTGCCGGTTTCAGAGCGCGGGCTGGCTGTCGTCGGGCGGTGGCGCCACGTTGAAGGCGTTGACCAGCACGCCCAGCATGGCAATGTATCCGACGCTGGCGGCGATCTGCACCGCAATCGGCACGCCGAATTGTTTGATGATCGCGTCGTAGCTGCTGTCGCTGACATGGTGATTGCCGCGCAGCAACTGATAACAATATTCGAACAGCAGCCGGTCCTCGGCTGAGAGGTTGCCCGGCATGCTGTCGGCTTCGATTGCGGCGATCAGTTTGTCGTCGACGCCGGCGGCGCGCGCGGCACCGAGGCTCGATTGCCAGATGTAATTGCAATCGAGATCGCGCGCGGCGATCAGCCAGGTCAGCGCGCGCAGCCGCGGCGGCAACTGGGTCTCATAGAGAAAGTAGGCGCCGATGTTGGCGACGCGCGCCGCGACGTCCGGCGTGTGCATCAGCATCTGAAAGGCGCCGGAAATCCAGCCGCGCGTCAGGATCACGCGGTCGAGAAAATGCTGGTGCTCGGGGGCGACGTCGTCGTGCGTTGACAGCGGCTTCAGCCGCGGTGCCGTGGTGACCGCAGCGGTGATCGACGGCAGGTTGGCGCGCGGCGCGTCGGGGCCGGTCCACGGTGTGCCGGTGACGTCGAGCGGCGCAAATGGCTTGCGGATTTTTTTCTGGTCCGGCGACATGCGCATTTCGAAAGCGTTGAGCGGCAGCGCGATCATCGCGAAGTAACCAAGCGTGACGACGAGTTCGACCACGCCCTGCGCGCCGAAGTGATCGAGCGCGGCCTTGAAGGTCGCGTCGCTCAGGCGATGGTTGCCCGAAATCAGCGGCATGCAGAAATCGGTGATGAGCTGCTCTTCAGCCGTCAGGTTCTGCGGCGGACGGCTTTCGCGGATGGCGTCGACGGTGTCCTGCGGCACGCCGGCCTCGATCGCCCAGTTGACCCAGGCGCTCCATTCATAGGGCGCATTCAGCGCGCGCGAGCCGATCAGAGAAGCGAAGCCGCGCACGCGCATGTTGAGCACCGATTCGTCGGCCTGTCCGCGCGAATGAAAATAATGGCCGAGGTGGGCGAAGCGCGCCGCGAGGTCCGGGCTGCTGTTCATCAGCACAATGAAGGGGCCGGTAATCGGGCGGCGGCGGATCGCGCGGACAGCGTCGTGAAAGCGGCGTTGGTTTTCGGGAAGCGAATCGCGTTCCACGGTATTGAGTCTGCTCAAGTCGAACCCCTTTTCATGGCAAGGCGTGGTAAACCGTTGTTGCCCGATTATAGCGACTGCAACGGATTCCCCGCGAGGCGCGGTTGCACGATAATGTCGGTGCACTGAACTTCAAGGGGTGGATGTGAAAAAAACTCTGATGTTGATGGCATGCATCGCAACCGGCGCGCCAGGCGCACTGCAGGCGCAGACCTGGCCGGCGACGCACGTGCGCATCGTCACGGCGGGCGCCGGCGGCGGCAGCGACTTCGCGGCGCGCCTGATCGCCGGGCCGCTGGGGACGGCGCTCGGCCAGCAGGTCATCGTCGAAAACCGCGGCCTGCTCGCGGCGGATGTCGCGGCGAAGGCCGCACCTGACGGCTATACGCTGCTGCTGAGCGGCCAGACCCTCTGGCTGCTGCCGTTCATGCGCGACAACGTGGGGTCGAACGTTACCGATTTCACGCCGATTGTGACGGCGACCGAAACGTCCAACATACTGGTGGTGCATCCGGCCGTGCCGGTGAAATCGGTAAAGGCCCTTATCGAACTCGCGCGCAGCCGGCCGGGCGAGATGAATTTCGCCACCTCGGGCAATGGCAGTTCAGTACATATCGCCGGGGAACTATTCAGATCGATGGCACGCATCAATGTCGCCCGCATCAACTACAAGGGCGCCTCGCAGGCGCTGACCGAACTGATTTCCGGACAGACGCAATTCATGTTCGGTGTGCCGGGTTCATTGACGCCGCATATCAAGGCCGGGCGCCTGCGTGCGCTGGCAATTTCCGGCGCGCGTGCCACGCCTCTGTTGCCGGGACTGCCGCCGGTGGCCGACACATTGCCCGGTTACGAGGTGGCATCGCGGCTGGCGATGTTCGCGCCGGCCGGCACGCCGGCCGCCATCGTCACGCGCCTGAATCGCGAGATCGTGCGCGTGCTCAATCGCGCCGACGTCAAGGACAAGTTTCATGAAACGCAGATCGAGGTGGTGGGAGACACCCCCGAGGCACTGGCGGCAATGATCAAGGCGGAAATTGCCTCGACGGCAAAAATCATCAAGGAAGCCGGCATCCGTGCCGAGTAGCCGCGTCGCGAAGAAGTTCATGCGAGCCGCAATCAGTGCGGCTGGCTTGAGCGTAACCGCGTTGTTCGCGGCGCCCGCCATGGCCGAGGGATATCCGTCGAGACCGATCCGCATCATCGTGCCGCTGGCGCCCGGCGGTACCGGCGACACACTGGCGCGCTTTGCCGCAGCGAAACTCTCTGAAGCCTTCAACCAGCAGGTGGTGGTCGATAACCGTCTCGGTGCCAACGGCATCATCGGCACCGATCTGGTCGCCAAGGCAACGCCCGGCGGTTATACGCTGCTGTCGG
>CAZVDN010000215.1:0-6316 GCA_964625665.1 uncultured Streptomyces sp.
GCCGCTCTGGACCTTTAGTCTCTCTAACGAGATGGGCGAGTTGTCGCAGCCCACGATCTACGACGGCGTGATGTATGTGGTGAACGGCAACTGGACCTTCGCCATCGACGTTGGCACCGGCCGCCAGATCTGGCGCACGCCGGTGACTTATGACCGGGGCGCGTTGCGCATGACCACCGGCGGCGCTTACATGCGCGGCGCAGCGACCATCTACAATGGCAAGGTGTTCCGCCAGACCATTGACGGTCACGTGCTGGCGCTCGACATGAAGACCGGCAAGGAAATCTGGAAAACGAAATTCGGCGAGTGGAAAGAAAGCTACGCCGGCATCGTGGCGCCTGCCATTGTCAACGGCGTGCTGATTTCGGGCATGGCCGGAGGCGACCGCACCGCGCGCGGCTTCATTGACGGTTATGACCCGGAAACCGGCAAGCGCCTGTGGCGCACGTGGACGGTGCCGGAGCCCGGACAAAAAGGTTCGGAGACATGGCCGAACAAGGACATGCCTGATGCGTGGAAGTACGGCGGCGCGGCAACCTGGCAGCCGGGTTCCTATGATCCGCAACTCGATTTGTTCTACATCGGCACCGGCAATCCGGAGCCCTACAATCCGAAATACCGCGCGCACATGGACAGCCTGTTTGCGGCCTCCCTGCTGGCGATCCGGCCGAAGACCGGCGAGATCGTCTGGTATTACCAGTTCGTGCCGAACGATTCCTTTGACTTCGACGGCACGGCCGAGAGCATCCTTGCCGATGTGCAGATCGACGGCAAACCGCGCAAGGTGCTGTTCAACGTCAACAAGAACGGTTTTCTCTATGTGCTTGATCGCACCAACGGCCAGCTTATTTCGGCGACGCCGTTTGTTGCGCAGAACTGGGCCAGGCACATCGACCTGAAGACCGGGCGTCCCGTGCTGACCGATCTGCTCGACCGCGCAATTAAAGGCGAAACCGTCGAGATGTCGCCGGCGCGCGCCACTAACGCCACGCTGTCGGCCTACAACCCGAAGACCGGCTTGCTGTTCATTAATTCTTGGGAAGCGATGCGTGTGATGAAGTTCGTTGACGTCAAACTCGAAGTCGGCAGCGGTTACACCGGCATCGAGGGCGGCTACAAGAACCCGTCCCATCTGGCGCCGGGTTACACGATTGCCATCAACCCGGTCACCAGCAAGATCGCCTGGAAGCAGCCGCTTGAAGAGTTCGCCATTTCGGCCGGCACGCTGGCCACCGACGGCGGTCTGCTCTTCACCGGCAAACTCACGGGCGAGTTCATCGCGCTCGATCAGGACACCGGCAAGCAGCTCTGGCAGTTCAAGACCGGCTCCAGCGTCAATTCGCCGCCCATCACCTACACGCACAAGGGCGTGCAATACGTAACGGTGCTGGTCGGCCGCGGCGGCAGCAATCCGACGCGTTCGGCGGGCAATGTGGTGCCGGCCGGCGGTGCGGTGCATACCTTTGCCCTGATGCCGGAGTAAATCTGAAATGACGTTGTTTGTGAAAAATGCTGTTCTGCTCGGTGCGCTGTCGCTGGCGGCGCCGGTGTTCGGCGCCGAGCAGTTTGCGGCGGCGCAGATCAAACGCGGCGGCGAGTTGTTTGCGGCGAATTGTGCCGTTTGTCACGGCGAGAAAATGAAGAACCCGCCGTGGGCGATCGATCTCGCGACATTTCCGCGCGATGAGCCGGTGCGCTTCGTCAACTCGGTGACCGAGGGCGTGCGCAACATGCCGCCTTGGGGCGATGTGTTGAAGCCCGACGACATCAAGGCGCTGTGGGCCTACGTGGTCGCCGGAGAGAAATAACAGGGCCGCAGGCCGGCTGCGCGCCGGCCTGTCATCCGTTTTAAACAAGGGGGAAGCATGAAACACCTGATGAAAAATATTCTGATTGCAACCGGGCTGGTGCTGGCGTCGTGCACGGCGTTCGCGCAGACCACGCTGGAAGTCGCCGCGGAGCATCGCCTGCAACTTGATTTCCGCGTCAACGACGCGGCACTGGCGAAAATGCTGCCGGCCGGCTGGGAAACCGTGATCGCCACCGCAGGGCCGGCGAAGGACGCCAACCTGCGCATGATTTTCATCGACCGCATGGGCATCATCGGCCGCGACGGCAAACCCGCGGCGCGGCCGACGGCGCGTCTGGTTTACCTCGCCATACCGGTCAAACAAACCGGCACCAGCGTGGCCGGCCAGATGATCGTGCACGGACTGGTTGATCATGCCGCGGATGCGCCGGGCGAATTCGGCACGTATCAGTACGCTGCAACGGCCCGCATGTCGCGCACGGTTTCCGCCGCGGGCGGCGCGCCGAGCGGCAGTGAAGACTGGGAATTTGCCGCGGCCGGCGGCGAGCGCATGGAAGTGCACATCGAGTACGAGCGCGGCCCGCTGGTGAAGGGCAATCCCGAAGTAAAGTTTTTTTACCCGAATGATCCCTCGAAGTATCTGACCTTCAAGGTCGATCAGGCCATCGACATCATGCGCAACGTGACGACCAATCCGCCCGACCACGTGAAGAAATTTTCGTACAAGGCCGGCGGCGGAAAAATCGCCGCGCTGTTCGACGGCAGCGAACGCCTGGTCAGCTGGGACGTCTTCCCCTGGTATGTGCGTTCGGTGATCGCGCCGTAACGCTGATCGCACCGCAAAATAAAAGCCCCGCATTGCGGGGCTTTTTGTTTGGGGCGTGCTGATGGCCGGCGCCGGCGAACCGGCGCACCACCGGGCCCGGCAGTTATTCGCCGCCGACCACGCCGGCTTTTTTCAGCGCGGCGATGTCGGCGTCGTTCATGTTCAGGACTTCGCGCAGAATCGCCGAGCTGTGCTCGCCGTGCAGCGGTGCAGGCGTGTTCGGCATGTCCTGCATTTTCGGCAGGCGTAGCGGCGAGCGCACCTGTTTGACCTTGCCCGCTTTCGGGTGCTTCGTTTCGATGATGGCGCCGCGCGCCTTGACCTGCGGATGTTCGACAACCTGGGCGATGTCGTTGATGGCGCCGACCGGCACGTTGTTGTCGAGCAGCAGCTTTTCCCACTCTTCATAGGATCTGGTCAGAAAGATCGCCTGCAGCTTTTCGATCAGCGGCACACGGTTCTTCATGCGCAGCGGGCCGGTGGCATACAGCGGATCATCTGTGAGTTCGGGCGCGCCGATGATCGGGCACATGATCTTCCACAGTTTCTGTCCAGCGATGGCGATGGCCAGATCGCGTGTCTTGGTCTGGAACGTTTGATACGGCACGACCACCGGATAGGCGGTGCCCTGCGGTTTGGGCAACTCACCATTGGCGTAGAAGTTGCCGATGGTGGTGCAAAGCAGTGCGAGCTGGCCTTCCATCATCGAGACATCGACATGCTGGCCTTCGCCGGTTTTTTCACGCATGCGGATGGCCAGCATCACGCCGTAGGCGGCGTTCATGCCGGCGGCGAGATCGGCAATCGACACGCCGCAACGCACGCCGCGGCCACCGGCTTCACCGGTGACGCTGATCATGCCCGACTCGGCCTGCAGAATAAGATCGAGTGCTGCGCGGTCGCGATAAGGGCCGTCCTGGCCAAAGCCCGAAACCGAGCAGTAGATGATGCCGGGATTGCGTTTCTTCGCTTCGTCGTAGCCGAGGCCGAGGCGGTTCAGCGCGCCGACACGGAAGTTTTCGAGCACGACGTCGGCTTTTTCGATCAGCTTGAAGAACAGCGCCTTGCCTTCGGGCTTTTTCAGATCGACGACGATGCTGCGCTTGTTGCGATGAATCGTGACGAAGTAGGAAAAGTCCGGGCCCGGCACCGGCGCGCCCCAGACGCGCGCCAGATCGCCCGCACCCGGCGGTTCGAGCTTGATGACGTTCGCACCGTAGTCGGCGAGCATGGTTGAACAGAACGGGCCGGCGAGGGCGTGGGTGAGGTCGATAACGGTGATGTCGTCTAGCGGGCGGGCCATGAATACCTGCGGATAAAAATGAAAAAAGGGCGGCCTGCGCCGCCCGGTGCTGAACTAAAAAATTCTAGTGCGCGTGCGCGCCGCCCTTCGGTAGTTCGGCGAGTTCGATCAGGCAGCCTTCGGTGGCTTTCGGATCGATGAAGGCGATGCGGCAGCCGGCGTGGCCGGGGCGCGGCACTTCATCGAGCAGCGGAATGCCTTTCTGCTTCAGTTCGGCCAGCGCTTCGTCGATGTTCTCGACCTCGAAGCACAGGTGGTTGATGCCGCCTTTACCTTCGGCGACCATCTTCTGGTGTTTGCTGTCGGGCGTGGTGCCGGCGATCAGTTCGACCATCGATTCACCGACCGGATAAATCGCCAGCTTGACCGGCTTGACCGGATTGACTTCGACGCTGTCGAGTTTGATGCCGAAACAGCCTTCCCACAGCGCGCGGCTGGCTTCAACGTCCTTGACGACGACGCCGACGTGTTCGATGCGTTTGATTTTCATTTCAAGTCCTCTCGGGAATTTGTTGTTTGCGGTAAGTATTCAATTTTGCCTGAAATCCTGCACCGATTTCGCCAGCGCGCCGTCTTTGATTTTCAGCGCCCGCGTCACGGATTGCGTGGCGCCGAAGGTGTGGATATAGGCGGAGTGTTTGCCGGCGCCGCCGATGACGACGACGATCAGGTCTTCGGCACGTTGCACCATCGGCACCGGCGCGTCGAGCGGCGCGTTGGCGAAACGGTCGGCGATCTTCACGCGCAGGCGCCGCTCGATGTTCTCTTTCGAGAACTTGCCGAGCGGCAGCTGGCCGTGCGCCTGCAGGAATTTCTTCACATCCGTTTTCGACAGGCCGTCCTGCGCTACGGTCTTCGCATGTTCGGGGCCGAACACGGCGACCGGCTGCGCTTCGTAGCAGGGGTCGTTCGAGCCCGCGTCCATCATGGTGCCGGCGATGGTGGTGAGAATACCCTCGGCGGTGAGGCTTTCGTGATCGTTGACATTGTGCGGGCATTCGCCGCCGACCACGGTGACGGTGCTCGCCTCGCGCGGAAAGCCGCGTTCGACATGCAGCGGTTCCCACGGGCTTTCGACTTCGTTCTCGGCGACGAGGTAGCTGTATTTCGCCGGCGAACCGAAGGTGGACATGTCACCGGTCTTCGGAATCGCGCCGCCGATGTTGACCAGCGCCAGCCGGATCGCGCGGCCGATGGTTGCGTTGCTGTGCGTGCCGGGGCCGAAGGCATTGTGGCCGCCGTTGATGCCGAGTTCGCGGACGATCGGGCCGTTGACGATGACCAGCGGTGCCACCATGTGCGTGGTCGCCTGTATGCCGTAGAGGTTGAACTTCTCTTCGCACATCGCTTCGATGGCGAGCATGAACAGCGGAAAGTATTCGGGCTTGCAGCCGGCCATCACCGCATTGGCGGCCAGCCGCAGCGGTGTGGCCTCACCCCAGCGCGGCGGAATTTTGGCGATGGGCTCATTCCACGGGCGGTCGCAGAACGCGAGCATTTTTTCGACGCGTTCTTCGGTCGGCGGCACGATCGGCAGGCCGTCGCTCCAGCCGCGCTCGTAATAGAGCGCGTTGATCGCCTCGAAATCATCGTCGGCGTTGATGCTCGCGCCGTCGTTTTTCAACAAGTCGTTGAGTTGGCTCACGACAGATTGTCCTTGATGAGTTTGATCACCTGCGGAATGGCGACGAGTGCGCGGCCCTGCACCTGTTCGATCGACAGTCCGCCAAGCGGATGCGCAATCATCACCAGCGGCAGCGCCGGCACGCCGAGCACGCGCGCCTGCGTCGTGCCGAGCGTGCGGAACGGGTCGGAGCAGATCACGGCGGCGAGCACGCCGCGTTTATGCATCTGGGTCATGTCGTGGACACTCCACGACGTGCAGGCCCCTCAATCGGCCATCGCGCTGATGACGACATCAGCCTCCGCTTCGAGTTGGTCGAGCACTTCCTTCGTCGCCGGAAAGGTGACGTGCGGTTTTCGCAGCGACACCACCGATTTCACGGGGATTTCGGCGCGCACGCCTTCGACGATCATCGCCAGCAGATGGTCGGCGTTGCCCTTGCTGTTGTCGAGCACGCCGAGGCGGATGCCTTTCGGATCGAGCTTGCGGCGCGTGACTTCGGGAGCGGGCGCAGGTTTCGGCGGCGGCGCATCCGGCGTCACCAGAGTGACTTTGCGGTTCATGGTTGCCTCGTCTGGGTTTCCCGTCTGCGGCGAAATCGCTGCGCGGGTGATTTGGTATACCTTGCACGCTGCGCGAGTGTCAAGAAAGCCCGCGGGGCGGCACGGAAACCGGATCTCCGAACCCTGCGACTCTATCGCACGGAGCTTGATCCGCTGCTTTTCGATGAAAGCAGCAGGCCAAACCGAAAGG
>CAZVDN010000215.1:6326-6643 GCA_964625665.1 uncultured Streptomyces sp.
ATCAAACGCGCGTCATTTCGATAATGTCACCGGCGCGTGGCATTTCATCGAATTTCCAGAGTTGTGCAAGCAGCCGTTCAACGCGTTCCGCCGAAAGGTGCCGGCTGGCAAGTCCGCGGAATTTTTCGCTGAGTTCATCCTCGGTCATCGGGTTTTTCCAATGGCCGCGGTGATATTCGACACGGGTTGTTTTGCGTTGTCCTGATTTCAGGACCAGCTCAAGTTCACAGAGATTGATTTCGCCATGGCGGCGGGCGGCTTCCTCGGACGGAACGGCTTTTACCTTGGCGACGACGTCGAGCAGATCGGGATCGTGG
>CAZVDN010000216.1:0-6606 GCA_964625665.1 uncultured Streptomyces sp.
CGATGCGCGGCGGCACGACATTCCGTGCGGTCACCCATCTCGATGTGACGCGCGCCGATGTCGAGCGCGCTGCGGCAGCGCTGCGCGAAGCGCTGAATTGAAATCTGTTTAATGACTCAAACGGTCAGGGGATATTCATGAATGCAAAATCACTCCAAGTCTGCATTGCCGCGCTGGCGCTCCTGCTGGCCGGCCAGACGGCAGCACAGAATTACCCGAACAAGGGCATCCTGATGGTTGTGCCGCTGGCCACGGCGAGTGCGACCGATGTGGTGATGCGCATTGTCACGCAGAAAATGGGCGAGAACATGGGCCAGCAGTTCGCCATCGAGAACATTCCCGGTGCCGCGGGCATGCTCGGCGGCGAGAAGGTCGCGCGCGCTGCGCCCGACGGCTACACCATCGGCGGCTTCAGCGACGCGGTGGTCAACGGCGTGCCGCTGCTTTATCCGAACGTGCCCTATGATCCGTTCACCAGTTTTGCGCCGGTCGGCCTGACGGCGTGGGTGACCTTCGTCCTGATGTCGCATCCCTCGCTGCCGGTGAAGACGGCGAAAGAATTTGTGGCACTCGCGAAATCACAGAAAGACCCGATGGATTACGCCTCGGGCGGCAATGGCAGTCCCATGCATCTGGCGATGGAGGTGTTCAAGTCGATGAGCGGCGTGAAGCTCAACCACATCCCCTACCGTGGTTCAATCACCGGCGTGCTCGACGTCATGGCCGGACGCGTGCCGGTTATGATCACCTCGCTGGCGCCCGTGCTTGAAAACATCCGTGCCGGCAAGGTGCGCGCCCTCGGTATCACCAGTCTGCAGCGTTCGCCGCTGCTGCCGGACGTGCCGACGGTGAACGAGTCCGGCGTCAAGGGTTTCACCTATGCAACGTGGCAGGCGATTTACGCGCCGCGCAACACGCCGCGCCCGATCATCGATCGTCTGCACGCGGAGATGGTGAAGGCCGTCAACGATCCGGCGGTGAAAGACCGTTTGGTCAAATCGGCGCTGGAGCCGGCGACCTCGACGCCGGAGCAATTGGCGGCGCAGACGCGCAGCGGTTACGACAAGATTGCGAAAATTATCAAGGACGCCAATATCAAGGCGGATTAAAGCGGTACCGGATATTGCAGCGGCTGGCCGGCAAGCCAGGCGCGCATGTCGGTGAGCAGCATGCGGTGACGGCTTTCGCGCACTTCTTTGGTCGAAGTGCCGATATGCGCGGCGAGCACCACGTTCTCCATGTCCCGCAAGGCGGCCGGCACCTGCGGCTCGTCGCGAAACACATCGAGTGCAGCACCGGCGATGCCGCTGCTGCCTAACGCTGCGATCAGCGCGTCTTCATCGACGATCGGGCCGCGTGCGACATTGACGAGATAACCGTCCGGTCCTAGTGCCGTCAGAATGCGCGCGTCCACAAGATCGCGTGTCGTTTCGGTCAGCGCGCAGGTGACAACCAGGCAATCGACGGCGCGCGCCATGGCTTCAAGGTCGGCAAAATATTCAAAATCGGCATCGTCCTTGCGCCGCGGTCCGTGATAACAGATGCGCATGCCGAAGGCGCCGGCGAGCCGCGCTATTTCACGACCGATGCGCCCGAAGCCGATGATGCCGCAGGTCTTGCCGCGCACTTCAGTGCCGGCGGGAAACACGCCGGCTGTCCATTTGCCGGCGCGCACGAAGCGGTCCGACTCGCAAAGCCGGCGCATCACCGCGATGATCATGCCCATGGCGAGATCGGCGACGGGTTCGGCGGTCGAACCCGGCGTGTGCGTTATTTTGACGCCGCGCTGTTGCGCGGCGGCGCGGTCGATCAGCGTGTAGTACGGGCCGAAGCAGCCGAGCATTTCCAGTTTTGGAAACCGGGCGAAATCAGCGAGGCTGAATCCATAGGGCGTGGTCGTGACCACCGCCCGCACCTTGCCGCCGTGGTCGCTCAGGAATGCATCCGCATCGGTCTGCAGCCACAGGCGGTGTACCGTGAAGTCGCGTTCGAGTTCGGCGATCGTCGGTTCGTAGATCGCGCGAATGATGACGAGCTCGGGCTTCATCAATGTTCGAGCTTGATGTTCGACTCGCGCACGACCTTGACGAGGCGCGCCTGGTTGTCGCGCAGGAAAGTGCCGAATTCCTCGGGCGTATTGCCGACGGGAAACTGATTGAGCTGTTCGAGGCGCGACTTGATTTCCGGCGTCTGTGTGGCGCCCGCGAATGCCGCGTGCAGCTTTTTGATCGCGGCGGGCGGCGTGCCGGCCGGGGCGACGACGCCGGCGAAGGTCTGCACATTGATTTGCGGAAAGCCGAGTTCGGCGAACGTCGGTACATTGGGGATCGCCGGCAGGCGTTTGGCGCTGGTGGCAGCAAGTCCGCGCAGCCGGCCGTCCTGAATGAAGGGCACGCCACCGGAGCCGGCGATCAGCATCGGCACTTCGGCGGCGACCACGGCGGTGACCGCAGGGCCCGCACCCTTGTAGGGAATGTGGACCATTTTCAAACCGAAGTGGCTGCGGAACTGTTCCATCGCGAGGTGACCGGCGCTGCCGTCACCGGGCGAGCCGTAGTTGACCTTGCCGGCATTGGCTTTGACGTAATCAACCAGTTCCTGCACGGTCTTCGGTGCGAACGACGGCGGTGAGACGAGGATCAGCGGCGTCGCGGTGATCAGCGTCACTGGCGTGAAGTCCTTCAGCGAGTCGTAACCGGCGTCCTTGACCAGCGTCGGATTGATGATGAAGGCCGGGTCCATCACGCCGACCGTGTAGCCGTCAGCGGGGGCAGTCTGTGCCATGCGCGTGCCGATCAGCGTGCCGCCGCCGGCGCGGTTGTCGACGATCAGCGACTGGCCGAGCAGTTCCATCGCTTTGGCCTGCACGATGCGTGTGGTGATGTCGGAGCCGCCGCCGGCGGCATAGGGAATGATGACGCGCACCGGTTTGTTCGGGAAATCCTGTGCCGATGCCGGGACAACCGGGGCGGCGCAGGCAATCACAGACGCAATAAACCATTTCATGGGGACACTCCCGATAAAATTATTGCAGTTCGATTTTTGCCGCGCGGACGATCTCGGCATAACGCCGGATGTCGTCACGCAGGATTTTTGCAAATTCCGCGCGCGAGTCGCTGACGGGTTCGGAACCGGCGTCAAGAAAGCTGTCGCGCAACTGAGGTGCATTGAGCGCGCGGCGGATTTCCGCATGCAGTTTTTCAACGATCGCCGCCGGAGTTCGCGCCGGTGCAAACCACGCGTGCCAGCCGGTCTGATAGACAAAACCCGGATAGCCGGCTTCGACGAAGGTCGGCACTTCCGGCAGCGCGGGCAGGCGCGATTTACCGGTGAAACCTAGAGCGCGCAGGCGGTTGGCCTTGACGTGGGCGAGGGCGGTGATGGCCGCGGCGAAATGCACATGCACCTCGCCGCCGACCACGGCGTTGAAAGCCGGGCCGCCGCCCTTGTAGGGCACGTGCTGCAACTGGATGCCGGCGCTCATGTTGAGGAGCTCTCCGACCAGATGCTGGCCGTTGCCGATACCGGCGGTGCCGTAGCGCAGCGGCTTGTCGCGGGCCAGCGCAACCAGTTCCTTGAGCGTGGCGACGGCCACGGAAGGATGCGCGACGAACACGTAACCGGGGCCGTTGGCAAAATTGGCGACCGGCACGAAATCCTTCTCGGTGTCGTAGGGCAGTTTGCGGTACATCGCCGGATTGATGGCGAATACCGATGCCGAGCTCAGCAATGTATAGCCGTCGGGCGGAGCTTTGGCGACGATGTCGATGCCGATGATGCCGTTGGCACCGCCGCGATTATCGACGACGATGGTCTGGCCGAGTTGTGTTTCGAGTTGCCGCGCGAGCAGTCGCGCCATGACATCGACGCTTCCGCCTGAGGGCGCCGGTACCACCAGCCGTACCGGATGATCGGGATAGACGCTGTCGCGCGCTGCGGCATGAGCCGTGTTGCAGAGTCCGCCGGCGGCCAATGCGGCTGCACCGAGTAAACAACGCGCGCACAGGGCGGTCATCACAGTCTCAGACCAGCAAGCCCGGCTTCTTGAGATAATTTTCCCGAATCGCATCGGCGGCCCAGCAGGCCAGCGCGCCGATGGTGGCGGTCGGCGGATTGGCGCTGTTCTGCGGAAAGGCGCTGCCGCCGACGACGAAGACGTTGTTGACGTCCCAGGACTGCAGGTATTTGTTGACTACGCTGGTGGACGGATCGGCGCCCATTACCGCGCCGCCGATGTTGTGCGTGCTTTGATAGGGCACGATGGTGTACTTGGCGGCGAGACCGTGGCTGCCGATTTTCGCCGGGCCGATGGCCTTGGCGATTTCGGCGGTCTTCTCCATCACATATTTGATCATCTTCTGCTCGTTGTCGTGCCAGTCGAAGGTCATGCGCAGGAGCGGCAGGCCGTTGGCGTCGCGGTAGGTCGGATCGAGATCGAGGTAGCAGTCCTTGTAGCTCTGGCAGGCGCCGTGGATGTTGAGCGAGAAATTGCGGTTGTAATAATGCGCGGCGGCCTTTTTCCATGCCGCGCCCCACGACGGTGTGCCCGGCGGCACCTGTTTGCCTTTGATCGGCGCGGCGCCGCTGCTTTGCGATGCGATATAGCTGCCGCCGATGAAGCCGAGGCCGGCGTGGTCGAAGTTGTCGCCGTTGAAATCGTCGATCGCGGTGCCGCGTCCGCCGCCGCCAATGAAGGGGTTGAAGGTGCGGTCGTCGAAAAACATCGTCACCTTGCCGTGCGACTGGTAGGAGTAATTGCGGCCCAGCGTGCCCTTGCCGCTGGCCGGATCATATTGTTCGCCAATGCCCGAGAGCATCAGCAGGCGCACGTTGTTGAACGTATAGGCCGACAGCACCACCAGATCGGCAGGTTGTTCGAACTCGCGGCCCTGCGCGTCGATGTAAGTGACGCCGGTGGCGCGTTTGCCGCTGGAATCGAGATTGACCTTGATGACGTTGGCGAGCGTGCGCAGTTCGAAATTGTCATGGCGAACGAGTGCCGGCACCACGGTGTTGAGCGGGCTGGCCTTGGCGCCCTGGGCGCAGACGTGGCTGCCGCAAAAGCCGCCGCTCGCGCATTCGCCGAGCATCAGCTTGTAGGGATTGGTGTAGGCCTGCGTCATCGCCGCCGTCGGATTGGAGTGCGGGTTGTAACCGAAGCTGCGCGCGGCATCGCCGAAAATCCGGCCGATCTCGGTGGTCTTTGATGCCGGATTGGGAAACTCGCGCGAGCGCGGGCCTTCATACGGATTGCCGCCGGGCTGAATCTCGCCGTTCAGGTTGCCGGCCTTGCCGCCGACGCCGTAGAGGTGCTCGAACTGATCGTAATAGGGTTCGAGGTCATCATAGGTAATGCCCCAGTCCTGATTGGTGCAATCGGCCGCCATTTGCGCGGCGCCGTAACGCTCGAGCGTTTTGCTCTTCGCTTCGAAATCCCAGGGCAGGAAGCGTTTGGCGTGACAACCCCAGTGCACGGCTGCGCCACCGACGCATTCGCCGGGCTTGAACGAACCCAATTCACGCATCGGCAGGGCGAGATCGCCCATCCTGTTGCGGAAGGTGATGGTTTCGCGCGACAGGTTCTGCAGCACGTCACTGTGGCGGTCGTATTTGAGTTCGTCGTGCACATAGGGCATGGCGAAATCGTGTTGCGTGTCGAGCATGCGGCCGCGTTCGAAGCCGACCACCTTGAGACCGGTTTCAGCGAGGCTTTTGCACAAAATGGTGCCGGCCAGACCGGTGCCGACGACGACCGCATCAACGGGTTTGAGTTTGGTAGCGGCCATGTCAGTTCTTTGCTTTCACGGGCTGGTGTTTCGGATTGCCCTGGTTGTCGAGCGTTGCGCGTCCGGTTTCGATGTCGAGAATGCTCACCGGCTCGACACGGTAGGGGGTGGTCTGCGAATAGAGCAGTTCGCCGTAGTTCGATGCCGCGACGCCCGGAAAACCGAGCAGGCGCCAGCCGGCCTTGTCGCGGTTTCCGCCGTACATCGGGTCACTGAAGAATCCCTCTTCGGTATTGCGCCAGAGCAGACCGAAAAACAGTTTCGCCGGCAGCGAGGGCAGCGCGATGGCGTCTTTCTCGAGCGCCTTCAGCACTTCATCCTGCTGCTCGGCGGCCAGCAGGCGGAATGCCTTGCCGTATTGCTGCTTGCAGTGCGCGTCGGTTTCAGCGATGCCGCAGCGATAAATTTCCTGCGGCGTCAGCCGCGATTGAAAGCCCTGCTGGGGTGTTCCCGGGTGCCAGGGGCCGCTGCGGTAATTGCGGCCGTGCATGCCCCAGGTGCTGGTGAGCTGGCGGTCGATGTAGACGGTGACCCCGGCATCGCGCGCGCCGATGCCGAGTTCGTCGGTCGGAATCAGGCGCTCGACGGCAGCGTCGAGAAACTGCACCTCGGGCTTTGTCAGAAAGCCGTAGGCTTGCGGGTTCGAAATGTCCTGCATGAATGGACTCCCTGTGGTCCGGCGCGGCGCGCCAGCGGTCGTGATTGAGGCCGGGTTTTTTCTTTGAACTTAACGCCTCGCGGCGCCTGCTGTCAACGCGTTGTGCCGGCTTTGCGCGCGCTCATGTTGAGGCTGATCGGTACCTTGTATTCGAAATTGCTG
>CAZVDN010000217.1:0-5847 GCA_964625665.1 uncultured Streptomyces sp.
CTCACCGTGTTCGGCGGGGTGCGTGACCTGCCCACCCGTGTGAAATGCGCGATTCTGCCCTGGCACACGCTGCACGCTGCGCTGAATTCCGCCGGCAGCACCTCTACCGAGGCCGAACAAGATCCCATGCAAGCGCCGATTGGCGATGCGTAACGAGAACAACAATGCCGAAAATCGCCGAAATCGAAAACACGCCGAACCCCAACGCGCTGAAATTCATCCTCAAGGAGCCGCTGACCTGGGGCATTGCGCGCTCCTACGACAATGCGGGGCAGGCAGCCGAAGACGAGCTTGCCAAGGCGCTGTTTGAGATTGAGCACGTGACCAACGTGTTCTACGTCGATCACTGGATCACTGTGACGCAGGACGGCAAGGCCGACTGGGCCGAACTCAAGCGCAAGATCGCCGAGCCGATCCGTGCCGCCGTGGCGGCCGACGAACGTTCCGCGCAGGTTGCTGCGGCTGTGGCCCAGCCCGCTGAAAATATGAGTGAGGCAGACCGCACGCGGCTCGACCGCATCAATGATCTGCTCGACGAAGAAATCCGCCCTTATCTGCAGGGCGACGGCGGCGACGTTTATGTTGTTTCGCTCGAAGGCAACCTGCTGACCGTGCATTATCAGGGCGCCTGCGGCAGTTGTCCGAGCTCGCTTTCGGGCACGCTGGCCGGCATAGAGAACCTCCTGAAGTCCGTCGAGCCGGACATCCAGGTCGTCGCCGCCTGACGACACGGCCGTACTGCGCTGCGGTTGCATGGATAACCTCACGCACGCGCTGAGCGGGGCCCTGCTGGCCAAGGCGGTTGCGCCGAAAACCATCAGACCCGGCAGTCCGACCCATGGTCAGCGCATGCTGGCCTCGGTGGTGGCCACCGGTGTGGTGCCCGATCTCGATTTCGTCGTCACCTGGATTTCGCCGCTGTCCTATCTGTTTCATCATCGCGGGGTCACGCACTCGCTGGTGATGCTGCCGCTGTGGGCGATGCTGCTCGGGGCGCTCTGGTCCTGGCTGCACGCGCGCAATCTGCGCTTGTGGCGCGATTACGCCGGCATTTTCGCCATGGGGATTGCGCTGCACATCGCCGGCGACGTGATTACCTCGTACGGCACGCAGGTGTTTGCGCCGTTCACCAATGCGCGCTTCACGCTGTCCACCACCTTCATCATCGATCTCTGGCTGATGGGACTGCTGGCAGTCGGGCTGGCGGTCGCATTGCGTTTCGGCCGTTCGCGCCTGCCGGCGGTGGTCGCCTGCATGGCGGTGGTTTGTTATATCGGCTTTCAGGCCATGCTGCGCGAGCGTGCGCTGGAATTCGGCGCCGCCTATGCGCAACGCGAAGGCTTGAGCGATGCGCGGGTGCGTGCCCTGCCGAGTCCGCTGTCGCCGTATAACTGGGTGGTGGTCACCCAGCAGCAGTCGCAATTGCGGTATGCCTATGTCAGCCTGTGGCGGGAAAAGATGCCGCCGGACCCTGGCGATGGTGCGGGGTTTTTCGAGCGCGTTGGCGCGCCCTATCAGCCGCTCGCGGCCGTGGAGTGGATCGAACGCGGTTTGTACGGCAATGGCGACAATGCTGGCGATCGCGCGCTGATTGAGGCGGCCTGGCGCGATCCGTCATTCGCCTTCTTCCGCTGGTTTGCCGACTACCCGATGTTTTATCGTCTCGACCGCGAGGGGCAGAATCTTTGCATCTGGTTTGAAGACCTGCGCTTTATCACGCCGGGCCGCGAACAGGTGCCGTTCCGCTACGGTCTGTGTCGCGCCGGCACGGGCCCGTGGCAGGCGCATCGGCTACAGGGCGACGGCAGCCGTTTCGCGGTGTATTGATTTCAGTTGAAGAGGTTCAGCACGCCGTCAAGGCCGACCCAGGTCAGCGCATGCGTGGCCTGGGCGCGTACCACCGGCTTGGCGTGATAAGCGATGCCGACCGCGCATTCGCCCATGAACTTCAGATCGTTGGCGCCGTCTCCCATGCCGATGACCTGCTCACGCGTGATGCCCAGTTCGTCGCGGCGTTCAAGCAGGGCGCGGCGCTTGACCTCGGCGTCCACGATTTCGCCGGTGACCTTGCCGGTCAACACGCCGTTGGCGATTTCAAGCACATTGGAGCGCGTCCAGTCGAGTTGCAGGCGTTCGCGGATGCGCTCGGTAAAAAACGTGAAGCCGCCGGAGACCAGCAGCGTTTTGATGCCGAGCCTGCGAAAGCGCGCAATCATGATCTCGGCGCCCGGCGAGAGGCGCACACGCTCGTTGTAAACGCGCGTCAGCGCGGCCGCGTCGAGGCCTTTGAGCAGGGCCACGCGTTCGCGCAGGCTTTGCGGATAGTCGAGTTCGCCGCGCATGGCGGCTTCGGTGATGGCGGCGACCTGCGGTTTCAGGCCCTGCATGTCGGCAATTTCGTCGATGCATTCAATGGTGATCAGCGTCGAATCCATGTCCATGACTGCAAGGCGCATATCTTCGAGCCGGCGTTCCGGCGGCACGAAGGCGAAATCCAGTTTCACGCGCTCGCAGTGCGGGGCAATTTCTTCGTGTGCCGAGGCATTGCACAGACGGAAGGCCGACGGCGTGATCGCTTCGATCGCCGAGGCGCCGGAAAGCTTGGCGAGATGCTTCAGGTCCGGTGTGGCGATATTGGCGCCTTGAATGATCAGGTTCATCGTTGTCTGCTTTTGACGGGTTCAGGTGGCGCGGCCAGTTCCGCGAACAATTGTTTGACGCGCTCGACGCGCTCGGCGACTTCGTGCAGGTCCGCTTCGACCCGCAGTTTATCCTGCCCGGCGAGCTTGTATTTTTTATTGCGATGGATCATTTGCATGATGCGCATGGCATCGATCGGCGGGTTCGGCACGAACTGCAGCTGCACCGAGGATTCGGAGGCGTCGATGCGCGCGATGCCCAGCGGTTTGCCCAGAAGGCGCAGCCGATGGCTTTCGAGCAGGGTCTTGGCATGCTCGGGCAGCAGGCCGAAGCGGTCGATCAGTTCTTCGTGCATCAGATCGAGTTCGTCGGCGTTTTCGCAGTTGGCCAGGCGCTTGTAGAGCACCAGCCGTTCATGCACATCGTTGCAGTAGGCGTCAGGCAGCAGGGCCGGCGCGTGCAGATTGATTTCGGTAGTGACTCCCAGCGGCGCGGCCAGATCGGGCTCGCGGCCGAGTTTCAGCGATTTCACCGCGGTGTCGAGCATGGTGCAATAGAGATTGAAGCCGACTTCCTGCATCTCGCCGGCCTGCGAGTCGCCGAGCACTTCGCCGGCGCCGCGGATTTCAAGGTCGTGCATGGCGAGGAAGAAACCCGAGCCGAGTTCTTCCATCAGCTGGATCGCTTCGAGGCGTTTTTTCGCCTGCGAGGTGATTTCACCCTCATCGGGCAGCAGCAGATAAGCATAGGCCTGATGGTGCGAGCGGCCGACGCGGCCGCGCAACTGGTGCAGCTGCGCGAGGCCAAACTTGTCAGCGCGGTTGATGATGATGGTGTTGGCGGTCGGCACGTCGATGCCGGTTTCGATGATGGTGGTACAGAGCAGAATGTTGAAACGCTGCTGGTAAAAATGTCACGCGCACGCTGATGAATGTTCGCATCCGCAGTGAGCAGGATGTTGAAGCGCTGCTGGTAGAAGTCGCGCATCACCATCTCGAGCTCGCGCTCGCGCATCTGGCCGTGCGCAATGCGGATCCGTGCCTCGGGCAGCAGGCGGGCGAGGTTTTCCTCGATCTGCACCATGGTATCGACGTCGTTGTGCAGGAAGTAGACCTGGCCGCCGCGTTTCAATTCGCGCAGCACGGCTTCGCGGATTAGGCCCTTGCTGCTGCGCGATACAAACGTTTTGATGGCGAGGCGGCGCTGCGGCGCCGTGGCGATCACCGAAAAGTCGCGCAGCCCTTCGAGCGCCATGCCGAGCGTGCGCGGGATCGGCGTCGCGGTCAGCGTCAGCACGTCGACTTCGGCGCGCAGGCGCTTCAGCTGTTCCTTCTGCCGCACGCCGAAGCGGTGCTCTTCGTCGATGATGACGAGGCCCAACTGGCGGAACTTGATGTCGCTTTGCAGCAGCTTGTGGGTGCCGATGACGATATCGACCTTGCCTTCTCCGAGGGCCACCAGCGTATCGTTGACCTGCTTCTGCGAACGAAAGCGCGATAGTTCGGCGATCTTCACTGGCCAGTCGGCGAAGCGGTCGGAGAAGGTATTGAAATGCTGCTCGGCGAGCAGGGTGGTTGGCACCAGCACGGCAACCTGTTTGCCTTCGTTGACGGCTACGAAAGCCGCGCGCAGCGCGACCTCGGTCTTGCCGAAGCCGACGTCGCCGCAGATCAGGCGGTCCATCGGCTTGCCCTGCTGCAGGTCGGCCAGCGTGGCGTTGATGGCAGCGCGCTGGTCCGGCGTTTCTTCAAAGGGAAAGGCTTCGCAGAAGGCGTCGTAGTCGTGCTGCGTCAGCTTGAAAGCATGGCCCTCGCGCGACGCGCGCTGCGCATAAAGGTTCAACAGTTCGGCGGCGGTATCGCGCACGCGCGCAGCGGCCTTCTTCTTGGCTTTTTCCCATTGTCCGCTGCCGAGGTCGTGCAATGGCGCGGTTTCGGCCGGACCGCCGCTGTAGCGGCTGATCAGATGCAGTTGCGAGACCGGGACGTAGAGTTTGTCGCCGCGCGTGTATTCGAGCGTCAGAAACTCGGTGGCGCCGTCGCCGAAGTCGAGGTTCTCGAGCCCGAGGTAACGGCCGATGCCATGTGATTCATGCACCACGGGATCGCCGACCTTGACCTCGGAGAGATCGCGCAGCATGCCCTCGGACGTGGTCTTGCGCGCTTCACGTTCGCGCTTGGCGCGCACCTGCGATGCGTAGAGCTCGTTTTCGGTGACGACGGCGAAGCCGCGCACATGGATGAAACCGGCCGCGCAGGGCGCGACGCCGATCATCAGCGGCACCGGTGCGTTGGTAAATTCGGTGAAGGTTGCGCAGGGCAGCGGTTTTAATCCGTACTGCGCGAAGTATTCGAGCATGGTTTCGCGGCGGCCGGCCGATTCGGCCAGCAGCAGGGTGCGGCCCTTGTAGTCGTCGAGAAAGCTGCGCAGCCGTGTTAACGGATTGTCGGCGCGGCGGTCGACCGAGATGTCGGGCAGCGTCGTCGATTCGGGTGTGCTGTCAGCGGCGCCTTCAGCGGTGAATTCGACGCGCGCATAGGGCTTGATGGCGCCGAAGAACGCGTCGGCGGCGAGAAACAGTTCGCGCGGTGCCAGCACCGGGTCGGCGCGGTTGCCGCCGAAGAGTTCGTAGCGCGCCTGCGTGTCCTGCCAGAATTGTTCGATCGCCGGTGCGAGGTCGCCATGCAGAATGACCGTGGTGTTTTCCGGCAGATAGTCGGTCAGTGTCGCGGTCTTCTCGAAAAACAGCGGCAGGTAGTATTCGATGCCGGCCGGCGCGATGCCGTTGCTAACGTCCTTGTAGAGCCGCGAGCGCGACGGGTCGCCGTCAAAACGGCCGCGGAAGTTTTTGCGGAAGCGCGTCTGGCCGTCTTCATCGAGCGGAAACTCGCGCGCCGGCAGCAGGCGCACTTCCGGCACCTTGTAAATGCTGCGCTGGGTGTCGACGTCGAAGCTGCGGATCGATTCGATCTGGTCGTCGAAGAGATCGATGCGATAGGGCAGGGCGCTGCCCATCGGAAACAGATCGATAATGCCGCCGCGGAAACTGTATTCGCCGGGCGTCAGCACCTGTTTGACATGGGCGTAACCGGCGATGGTGAGTTGCTTGCGCAGCTCATTGGCGGCGAGTTTTTCGCCCTGCTTGAAGAAGAAGGTGCGTGCGGCCCTCTCCAACTCGGCCGGAGCACACTCCTTCTGGATGTCGAA
>CAZVDN010000217.1:5857-6574 GCA_964625665.1 uncultured Streptomyces sp.
GAAGGTGCGCGCCGAGAGATATTCGATCGGCGTAAGGCGGTAGAGCGCCGTCGTCACCGGCACGACGACGACGTCGAAGGCCTGCTGGGTGATCTGATACAGCGTGGCAAGCCGCTCGGAGACGAGGTCCTGGTGCGGCGAAAAATGATCGTAGGGGAGCGTTTCCCAGTCCGGCAGCAGATGCACCTTGAGTGCCGGATTGAAGAAGGGAATCTCGTCGAGCAGCCGCTGCGCGTCAGCGGCGGTGGCGGTGATCACGGCGAGCGGACGCACCTTGCCCGCCAGTTCGGCGATCGCGAGCGCGTCAGCCGAGCCGTGGAACGGGCCCGCGCTGCCCTTCTGGCCGCGCGGCAATGCCTCCATCAACATTCAGATTGCTGCTGCTTGCTTCAAAAAAGGCGCAATTATACCGGCGTTTGCTGCAGCCGCCGGCGCAGGTCGCGTTCAGGATCGATTGATCGAGATCGGGATGCGTTTTCTTCCGAACTGCCCGCTGAACGCTTCGAAATCGCCGGCAATATGGGTAGCGCAGTGCGGACATTTCGCTTCTGGCGTAACTGCGTAGTGATTGATCTGGTGCCAGTCGCGGACGATGAGTGCTTTGTGGCATTGCGGGCAGAAGGTGGTGCCTCCCTCCGTGTCATGCACGTTGCCGGTGTAGACGAAATGCAGGCCGGCATCGAGCGCGATCCGGCGCGAACGCGTCAGCGTGGCTGG
>CAZVDN010000218.1:0-6458 GCA_964625665.1 uncultured Streptomyces sp.
TGCAGCGCAGAGAAGCGCAATCAGAATCCGCCGCTGCGCCATGGCGCTGGTCCTATTTCACTTTCATGCCCGGCTGGGCGCCGGAGTCGGGCGAGAGAATGAACAGGCCCGGTGTGTCGCCAGAGGCCGCCAATACCATGCCTTCGGACATGCCGAACTTCATTTTGCGCGGCGCGAGGTTGGCGACCATCACCGTCAGGCGGCCGACCAGCGTCGCCGGATCGTAGGCCGACTTGATGCCGGCGAAAACCTGTTTGGTGCCGAGGGCGCCGACATCGAGCGTCAATTTGAGCAGCTTGTCAGCGCCTTCGACCGTTTCTGCATTGACGATTTTTGCGATGCGCAGATCAATTTTGGAAAAATCGTCAATGGAAATTACTCCCTCCCCCGCGCTAGCGGGGGAGGGTTGCGGCGGGGGCGTCACACCTGACTTGGCAGGCGTAGCAGGATGCGAAGTCGAATTCGTCACTTTGGCAGGTTCCTTTTCGATATCGAGCAGGGCATCGAGTTGTTTTTCATCGACGCGGGTCATCAGGTGGGCGTAGGCGTTAATCTGGTGTCCGCCGGGCAGTGGTTGTAGTGCGTCATCAAATGTGCGCAGGCTGCAGTTCAAAAACTGCTCAACCTTGTCCCGGACCTGCGGCAGCACCGGCGCCAGCAAGACGGTCAGGACGCGGAAGTAATCAAGGAATTCAGAGCACAGTTCATGCAGGCGAGCATTGTTGTCGCCCGCTTTCGCCATGGCCCATGGTTTCACCACATCAACGTATTGATTGACCTTGTCGGCAAATTGCATGCAGTCGCGGATGGCTTTGCCGAATTCGCGCGCGTCGTAGGCGCCGGCGATTTGTGCAATCAACTCCTGTCGTGGCGGTAGACCCCCAAGCCATTGGATGGATTTAACTTCAGCAAGTTTTCCACCAAATTTTTCAGATATGAACTTTGCCGAGCGCGAGGCGATATTGACGTACTTCCCAATCAAATCGCTGTTCACCCGCGCCATGAAGTCATCGGGATTGAAGTCGATGTCCTCGACGCTCGCGTTGAGTTTGGCGGCGATGTAATAACGCAGCCATTCCGGATTCATGCCGACGTCGAGGTAGCGTAGCGGGCTGATGCCGGTGCCGCGCGACTTCGACATCTTTTCGCCGGAGACGGTGATGAAGCCGTGCACGTTGATCTGGTTCGGCGTCTTCTTCTGTGCGAAGTGCAGCATGGCCGGCCAGAACAGCGTGTGGAAGTAGATGATGTCCTTGCCGATGAAGTGGATCTGTTCGGTCGACTTGTCGGCGAGGAAGGCGTCGAAGTCCATTCCCTGCTTGGCACAGTAGTTCTTGAAGCTCGCCAGATAACCGACCGGCGCATCGAGCCAGACGTAGAAGTACTTGCCCGGCGCATCGGGAATCGGAATGCCGAAGTAGGGCGCGTCGCGCGAGATGTCCCAGTCGCCGAGCGCCTTGTCGCCCTCGCCGGTCAGCCATTCGCGTGCCTTGTTGGCAACCTGCGGCTGCAGGTGGCCGGCTTCGTCGAGCCATTGCTGCAGGAACGTCCGGCAGCGCTCGTCCGACAGTTTGAAGAAATAGTGGTCCGATGACTTCATCACCGGTGTCGCGCCGGTCAGCGTCGAGTAGGGGTTCTTGAGGTCGGTGGGGGCGTAAACCGAGCCGCAGACCTCGCAGGCGTCGCCGTACTGGTCCTTGGCGCCGCATTTCGGGCACTCGCCCTTGATGTAGCGGTCGGCAAGGAACATTTGCTTGACCGGGTCGTAGAACTGCTCGATGGACTTGGTGTAGATCAAGCCCTCGGCCTTCAGCTTGCGGTAAATGTCCTGCGAGAGTTCGGTGTTCTCCGGCGAATGGGTCGAATGCCAGTTGTCGAAGGCGATGTGGAAGCCGTCGAGGTATTTTTTGCGCTCGGCGGCAATCCGGCCGACCAGTTGTTCCGGGGTGATGCCCTCGGATTCGGCCTTGAGCATGATGGGGGCGCCATGGGCGTCGTCGGCGCCGACGAAATGCACTTCGTGGCCTTGCATGCGCTGGAAACGCACCCAGATATCGGCCTGGATGTACTCCATGATGTGGCCGATGTGGAAGGAGCCGTTGGCGTAGGGTAACGCCGTGGTGGCGAAGATTTTGCGGGTCATGGCTTCTGCTTGCGGATTAAGCTGGCGATTGTAACAAACCCCTAGCAAAATTAAGTCTTTCCTATGGGCTTTGCCGTGGTAATTGTTTAGAATTCCGCCCTCATCGCAGCGAACCGGGACACCCCATGGCAATCACCGAACAGCAGGTCAAGGAAGTACTCAGCACCCTGCTTGATCCGAACACCGGCAAGGACTACATCAGCGGCAAGGAAGCGCGCAACATCAAGGTCGATGGCGACAACGTCTCGCTCGACGTGTTGCTCGGCTATCCGGCGAAAACGCAGATCGAGCCGATCCGCGCCGCCGTCGAGGGCAAACTGAAGGCGCTGCCGGGTGTCGGCAAGGTCTCGGCGAACGTGACCATGAAGATCGTATCGCACGCTGTACAGCGCGGCGTGAAGCTGGTGCCGGGCGTGAAGAACATCATCGCAGTGGCTTCGGGCAAGGGCGGCGTGGGCAAGTCGACCACGGCGGTGAATCTGGCGCTGGCACTGGCCGCCGAGGGCGCCTCGGTGGGCATACTCGATGCGGACATCTACGGCCCTTCGCAGCCGATGATGCTGGGGATCACGGGCAAACCCGAATCGAAGGACGGCAAGCGCATCGAGCCGATGGTCGGCCACGGTGTTCAGGCGATGTCGATCGGTTTCATGATTGACGTCGAGACGCCGATGGTCTGGCGCGGCCCGATGGTGACGCAGGCCCTCGAACAGCTGCTCAATGAAACCAACTGGCGCGATGTCGACTACCTGGTAGTCGACCTGCCTCCGGGCACCGGCGATATTCAACTGACGCTGGCGCAGCGCGTGCCTGTTACCGGCGCGGTGATCGTCACCACGCCGCAGGACATTGCGCTGATGGATGCGCGCAAGGGCCTCAAGATGTTTGAGAAGGTCAATATTCCGATTCTCGGCGTGGTCGAAAACATGAGCCTGCACATCTGCTCGAAGTGCGGCCACGAAGAAGACATTTTCGGTTCCGGCGGCGGCAACCGCATGGCGAAGGATTACGGCATTGACCTCCTGGGTTCGCTGCCGCTCGACATCAAAATTCGCGAGCAGGCCGATTCCGGACAGCCGACGGTGGTGGCCGATCCGAACGGGCGGGCTGCCGATATCTATCGCCAGATCGCACGCCGCGTCGCGGTCAAAATTGCTGAAAAGCAGCAGGACCACTCGGCGATATTTCCAAAAATCGTGGTGCAGAATACCTAGCTGGCCTGACAAATCAGCCGACCGGTTTGAGCAAAGAAGGAACGACGATGAAATTCAAGTTTCCAGTCATCATCATCGATGAAGACTACCGGTCGGAGAATGCCAGCGGTCTGGGCATCCGCGCGCTGGCCAAAGCCATCGAGGACGAGGGAGTCGAGGTCATCGGCGTCACCAGCTACGGCGACCTGTCGCAGTTCGCGCAGCAGCAGTCGCGCGCCTCGGCTTTCATCCTGTCGATCGACGATGAGGAATTCACGCCGGGGCCGGAACTCGATCCCGCGGTGCTCAACCTCAGAAGCTTTATCGAGGAAATCCGCTTCCGCAATACCGACATTCCGATTTACCTCTACGGTGAAACGAAAACCTCGCGCCACATCCCGAATGACATCCTGCGCGAACTGCACGGCTTCATTCACATGTTCGAGGACACGCCGGAGTTCGTGGCGCGCCACATCATCCGCGAGACGCGTTCCTATCTCGATGGGCTGGCGCCGCCGTTTTTCCGCGCGCTGACCAATTACGCGCAGGACGGTTCATATTCGTGGCACTGCCCGGGGCACTCGGGTGGCGTGGCTTTTCTGAAGAGCCCGGTTGGCCAGATGTTTCACCAGTTCTTCGGCGAGAACATGCTGCGCGCCGACGTCTGCAACGCGGTCGATGAACTCGGCCAGTTGCTCGACCACTCGGGGCCGGTGGCGGCCTCCGAGCGCAATGCGGCCCGTATTTTCAACTGCGACCATTTGTTCTTTGTCACCAACGGCACCTCGACCTCGAACAAGATGGTGTGGAACTCGACGGTGGCTCCGGGCGACGTCGTGCTGGTCGACCGCAACTGTCACAAGTCGATTCTGCACGCGATCACCATGACCGGTGCAATCCCGGTGTTTCTGATGCCGACGCGCAACCACTTTGGCATCATTGGCCCGATTCCGCTCGAGGAATTCAAATGGGAGAACATTGAGAAGAAGATCGCCGCCAATCCGTTTGCGCGCGAATCGAAATCTAAGCCGCGCGTGCTGACGGTGACGCAGAGCACCTACGACGGCGTGGTCTACAACGTCGATACCATCAAGGAAATGCTCGATGGCAAGGTGGACACGCTGCATTTTGACGAGGCCTGGCTGCCGCATGCAACCTTCCATGATTTCTACCGCGGTATGCACGCCATCGGCACCGACCGCGCGCGCTGCAAGGAATCGATGATTTTCTCGACGCAGTCCACGCACAAGATGCTGGCCGGCCTGTCACAGGCCTCGCAGATCCTGGTGCAGGACAGTGATACGCGCAAGCTCGACCGCCACAGTTTCAACGAGGCCTACCTGATGCACACCTCGACCTCGCCGCAGTATTCGATCATTGCCTCCTGCGACGTTGCCGCGGCGATGATGGAGCCGCCCGGCGGCAACGCATTGGTCGAGGAATCGATCCTCGAAGCGCTGGATTTTCGGCGTGCCATGCGCAAGATCGATGACGAGTTCGGCAAGTCCTGGTGGTTCAAGGTGTGGGGGCCGGATCACCTGGCCGAGGAAGGCATCGGCAGCCGTGACGACTGGATCCTGAAGTCGAATGATCGCTGGCATGGTTTCGGCGATCTGGCCTCCGGTTTCAACATGCTCGATCCGATCAAGGCGACGGTGATCACGCCGGGACTTGATGTGTCGGGGGCGTTCTCCAACCCCGGAATGCCAGCTGCAGTGGTGACGAAGTATCTGGCCGAGCACGGCATCATCGTCGAGAAGACCGGCCTTTATTCGTTCTTCATCATGTTCACGATCGGCATTACGAAGGGCCGCTGGAATTCGCTGGTCACCGAGTTGCAGCAGTTCAAGGACGACTACGACAACAACCGGCCGCTCTGGCGCATCCTGCCGGAATTCGTCAGCAAATATCCGCAGTACGAAAAGGTCGGGTTGCGCGACCTCTGTTCGCAGATCCACGGTGTTTACAAGGCGAATGACATTGCGCGCCTGACCACCGAGATGTATCTTTCGAACATGGAGCCGGCGATGCGTCCTGCCGATGCCTGGGCGAAATTGGCGCATCGCGAGATCGAACGCGTCGAAATCGATCAACTCGAGGGCCGCATCACCAGCGTGCTGCTCACCCCCTATCCGCCGGGCATCCCGCTGCTGATCCCAGGGGAGCGCTTCAACGCAATCATCGTGCGCTATCTGAAGTTCGCGAAGTCGTTCAATCAGAAATTCCCGGGGTTCGATACAGACATCCACGGGTTGGTTGCCGACGAAACCAGCCGCCGCTCGCGTTACTACGTCGACTGCGTCGCCCAGAAGTAACCGGGTTTTCTCTCCGATTTCCGCACCTGCCCGGCGCCTGAATGGCGCTATTGTCGTTTTGGCGTGTGATGCGCTGAATTGCGCGCGTATCGCGGCGGGCGGAATCTAAAATCTTATATTTTTCATGCGGTTGATCGATTTTGATCTGGCGTCGTGTGGCATTGTCGCGACATTTTCGAGAACTTACTATAGATAAAAGACGTAACTAATTGACAATAATGGTATTACATAAATACCATCAAAACTATTGTGGAATTCTCCGCGAACAGTTGATGCGAATATGAGTCGATCAATATTAGTTTTGTCATTGTTTTTATTGGTATATGTTGCTCCGGCCTCTGCGCAGTTGGCATTGCCGGAACTGGCGCGTGCCGAGGCATTGGTGCGTGCCGGCAAGGCCGCCGAAGCGTTTGCCATGCTGGAACCCTATGAGTTTGACCATTCGGGCAATCCGAATTTCGATTATTGGTACGGCGTCGCTGCGCTTGAATCGGCGCACCCGGACAAGGCGACGCTGGCGCTGGAGCGCGCGCTGGCGGTCAACCCGGATTTTGTTGCGGCGCGTCTAGATCTGGCACGCAGCTATTTTGCATTGGGCGATTTCGATCGGGCGCGAGTTGAATTCGGGGTCGTGTTGGCACAGAATCCGCCGGCGCCCGCCAAACTGACTATCGAGCGCTATCTCGGTGAAATCAACCGGCGCACCCAGTCCCGCCGAACCACCCTGACGGGCTATCTGGAGGGGGCGCTCGGGAGAGACACCAACGTCAACAATGCAACCAGCCAAAGTTCGATCAGCGTGCCTTT
>CAZVDN010000219.1:0-6439 GCA_964625665.1 uncultured Streptomyces sp.
GCTGAACCGGTCGAAGAAAAGCGTGGCCCTCGATTTGAAGGATCCGGCACAGCGCGAGACCGCAATGAAGCTGGCTGAGCGCGCAGATGTCATGGTGGAGAATTTTTCGCCCGGCACCGTGGCAAGGCTGGGTCTGGACTGGAACGCCGTGCACGCGCGCAATCCGCGGCTGGTCTATTGTTCGCTCTCGGGTTTCGGGCAGACCGGTCCGTACCGCAACCGGCCCGCGCTGGACCCCATCATTCAGGCGGTCACCGGGATCATGAGCGTGACCGGTCTGGCCGACGGCGAGCCGACGATGATCGGGGCGCCGGTGGCGGATGTCATTGCCGGAATGTTTGCCGCCTATGCAATCGTCAATGCGCTGCGTCTGGTTACGGCGGATGGCGGCGGCCAGTACATCGACCTCAGCATGCAGGATGCGATGCTCGCCACGGTCGGCACACGCATGGGGGAAACACTCCAGGCAGGCATCGCGCCGGGGCGTCTGGGCAATGGAAATCCGATGCGCGTGCCCGCGGATACCTATCGTTGTGCTGACGGACGATATATTGCGACCATGGTCCACGATCAGGCGCAGTGGACGCCGTTTTGCAGGGCGCTGCAGCGTGATGACTGGCTTGATGCGCCATTGTTTCGCACGATGGCGCTGCGCGTTCAAAACCGGGCTGCGGTTGATGCCGCGGTCGGTGAGGTCATTGCACAGCGGGATTCCACATACTGGCAGGCGTGTTTCGAAAAACACAGCATACCCTGTGCTCTGGTCAACGACTATATGCAGGCGGTTGAGGATCCCCAGGTGGCGCACCGCGGCCTGGTGCGCACCCTGCAGCATCCGACTTCGGGGGCCATTCGTGTTATCGGTCCGCCGTGGAAGATGTCGTTGACGGAAAGCCCGCTGGCGCCGCCGCCGCTGCTGGGCGAGCATACGGCGGGTGTGTTGCGGGACTGGCTCGGCGCCGATAACGCCAAAAAGGAGCAGGAATGACGTGCTTGCGGTTGTTTGCAGTGGTTGCGTTTTGCGGCGCTGTGACAGGCGCCTGCGCACAGGGCTTTCCGAATAAACCGGTACGCATTGTTGTTGCGGCGGCGCCCGGTGGGGGCACCGATTTTGTGGCGCGCGTGATGAACGCGCAGTTGAGCGAGCGCCTCGGGCAGCCCGTGGTGATCGACAATCGCGGCGGGGCCGGCGGAACCGTCGGCACGGAGATTGTCGCCAGGGCGCCGGCCGACGGTTACACCATCCTGATGGTGTTCGTGAACTTTGCCATCCATCCGAGCCTGTATCAAAAGCTGCCGTACGACTCGCTGCGCGATTTTGCGCCGCTTTCGACACTCGCCGCGACCCCGTTGGTGCTTGTCGTGCAGCCGCAATTGCCGGCGAAGTCGGTACGCGAACTGGTTGCGCTCGGAAAAATGCCGTCAAGCAGATTGAATTACGCTGCACCCGGGGTCGGTTCTCTCGGGCACCTGGCGGGGGAACTGTTCAAGAACATGACGGGCATCGACATGGTGCACGTGGCCTACAAGGGTGGCGGGCCGGCGATTACCGCGGTGATTGCCGGTGAGGTGCAGGCCTACTTTTCAACCATGCCTGCCGCCCTCGCGCAGGTGAAGGCCGGACGCCTGCGCGCGCTCGGGGTCACAGGCAGCAGGCGTGTCGCCGGCGAGCCGGCCATTCCCACGATTGCCGAGTCCGGCGTGCCGGGTTACGACGTGACCGGCTGGTTCGGCGCGCTGGCGCCGGCGCAAACGCCGCGCACCGTGATCGCGCGGCTGAACCGCGATATTGTCGCGGCGCTTGCAATGCCGGAGATACGCGACCGCATGGCCGGCGAGGGCATCGAGCCGGCAGGCAGCACGCCGGAAGAATTTGCAGCCATCATCAAATCCGACATTGCCAAATGGACGCGCGTCGTCCGTGAGGCCAAAATCAAACCCGAATAGCGGAGAGAGCAATGGGCGAAGCCGTACTGTATGAGGTCAAGGATCACGTTGCACTGATCACCCTGAACCGGCCGCAGGCCAAAAATGCGCTGAATCGCGCCATGCGCAAGGAACTTCAGCTTGCCTATACGGACGTCAAATTCAACCGGGATATCTGGGTTGCCATACTGACCGGCAACGGCGACGTGTTCTGTTCCGGCAAGGACCTGTTCGAAAAAACCGCGCCCGAGGACGAGGATGGCAGCGTGATGTCGAACGATGAGCTGTATATTTTTCAGCGCAATATTTTCAAGCCGATCATTCTCGCCATCAACGGGCCCTGCCTGGCGCAGGGCGGCGGCTTTGCGTTGAATGCGGACATACTCATCATGTCGGAGCGCGCTTCTCTGGGCTGGCCGCAGGTCAAGCGCGGCATTTCGTCGGTCAGCGGCCCGACGCTGCTGCCGCATGCGATTCCGTGGAACCAGGCAATGGGTTATCTGATGCGGGGCAAGTTCATTCCGGCTGCGGAATGTTTCAAACTCGGGATTGCGAACGAAGTCACCCTGCATGAAGAACTGCTGCCTGCGGCGAAGCGCTGGGCTGCAGAAATCATGGAGAATGCCCCGCTTGCCGTGCATGCGATCAAGGAGGCGGCCCGCCGCGGCCAGGAGATTCCGTTCGACAAGCGCGCCTACCTGGCACGGGATGTGGCGGATCGGGTATTGCTGAGCGAGGACTCGCGCGAAGGCATTCAGGCATTCAAGGAGAAGCGCAGGCCGGTGTGGAAGGCGCGCTGACGGCTGCGCCTTGACAGTCCGGTTTATCGCAGATAAAACCATCCGCCGGGGCTGCAATCGTGCAGGCCCGAAAGCAGGGATCCGGTATATCCGATGCGTGCATCAAGCGACTGGTCGAGAGCAGTGCATGGCGTTTTGCGCGCGCAGGATGTGCGCCAGATCGGCTATGTCCCCGATGGCGGACTCAAACGACTGATCGCACTCGCGCGTGCCGACAAGGCGATGCGCGCCGTGCCGCTGACCACAGAAGAAGAGGGTATTGCACTGGCCACCGGCGCCTGGCTCGGCGGTGAGCGCTGCGCGGTGCTGATGCAATCGAGCGGTGTCGGCAATTGCATCAACATGCTCGGCATGGCGATCGAATGCCGCATCCCGTTGCTGATGATTGTCACCATGCGCGGGCAGTGGGGCGAATTCAACCCGTGGCAGTTGCCGATGGCGCAGTCCTCGTCGGCGGTGCTGGGTGCGATCGGCGTGATTGTGCAATGCGTCGATCAGGAAGCGGACATTGCAACCAACGTGGATGCCGCGGCGCGCATGGCATTCAATTCCAATCGCGTGGTTGCGGTGCAGATCGCCCAGCGCGCGATCGGCACCAAGGCCTTCAAATGAGCGCGCCGGCGAAAAAAGGCGTGCTCGACCGGCGCAAGGTCGTGGCGCAGATTCTGGCACAACGCGGCAATGCGCTGGTCGTCACGGGCCTCGGTGCGCCGACTTGGGACACGGCGGCGGTCGGCGACAATGTGTTGAATTTCTATACCTGGGGCGGCATGGGCGGCGCGGCGATGGTGGGCCTTGGCCTCGCGCTGGCGCAGCCGAAGCGCCGCGTGATTGTCATTACCGGCGACGGCGAGATGCTGATGGGAATCGGCTCGCTGGCGACGATTGCCGCGCAGCGGCCGCGCAATCTGTCGATTGCCGTAATGGACAACGAGCATTACGGTGAAACGGGCATGCAGTCCACGCATACGCAGTTCGGTGCCGATCTCGCCGGCATGGCGAAGGCGGCGGGTTTCGGCGTTGCATTGAACGTGCGAACCGCGGCCGGGTTGAAGGTGGCGCTGCCCCGGCTTTATCAGACGGGCCCGGTGTTCATGAATATCAAAGTGGCGATGGAGAACAAGCCGCTGGTGCTGCCGCCGCGCGACGGCACACTGCTCAAGCTGCGTTTTCGCGAAGCCTTGCTCGGCAAGGCATGAGGCACAAGGAAGATCCGTGAGGTGTCTGGCGTGAGTTCGAGGCTGTCCCGTATTGCTGTGAGCTGTTTACTCGGGCTGTGCGCCGTATTGCCGGTGCCGGCGTTTGCGCAATCCGGCTACCCCGTCAAAACCGTGCGCGTAATCGTGCCTTACCCGCCGGGCGGCGGCAATGACATCATCGCGCGCGCTGTGGCTGATGATCTGACGCGCCGCACCGGTCAGACGTTTTTCATCGACAACCGTCCGGGCGCCAGCACTATCATCGGCAGCGAGATCGCCGCGCGCGCGGCGCCCGACGGTTACAACCTTTTTGTCTCGAGCCAGACGACGCTGGCCATTGTGCCCAATCTCAAGCGCAACGTGCCCTATGATCCGTTGCGCGATTTCGATGCGGTTTCGATGCTTGCCACACAGCCTTATATGGTGGTCGTGCATCCGTCACTGCCGGTGCACAACATCAAGGAACTGATCGCGCTGGCGAAGACGCAGCCGGGCAGGCTGGTTTACGGGTCGCCGTCGATCGGCACCGGCGGACATCTTTCGGCTGAACTGTTCAAGCTGGCGGCCGGTGTCGATCTGTTGCACGTACCCTACCGCGGCGGGGCGCAGGGGGCGACCGAACTCCTCGGCGGTCATGTGATGCTGATGTTCGCCACCATGAGTTCGGTGCACGCCTATGCAGTCAGCGGCCGGCTGCGCGCGATTGCCGTGACCTCGGCCAAGCGCTCACCGGCGGTGCCCAAGGTGCCGACGATTGCCGAGAGCGGCGTGCCCGGCTTTGAGACCGTGCAATGGATTGCAATGTCGGCGCCGCGCGGCACGCCGAAGCCGGCGATCGACCGCCTCAATGCCGAAATCGCCGCCGGCATGAAATCACCCGATTTGCGCGAACGCCTCGCCGGCCAGGGCTATCAGCCCGAGCCGTCTTCTCCGCAGCAACTGACCGAAACAGTGAAGGTCGAGTTCGCGCGTTTCGCCAAGCTGATCAAGACGATCAACCTAAAGGACGAGTAATCACCGTCCGCGGGTGTTTTCTGAAAGGCTTTAACATTCATAGGGTTGGCGCGGTCTTTTGATGCGCATAATTTCCCCGGAATCCGCTGAAAATGCGGGAATGCGCCTGAAATCCGCCTCTGTTCATCTCAATAAACGGCCGACCGCTGTCGATAATGGGTCATGGTGGAACGGCGCTCCTGTCGTTCCCGGCAGTGGATGGAGGCCGCGATGCCCAAGCAGCTTGCCTTACCGCTCGAGTCCGACCCGACCGCCGATCCGGCATTGCGCCGCGCCTGGTTGCGCAGCGGGTTGCGTGTGCCGTTTCACATCGCCGTGCATGTGCCCGCTCTGGCGATCTGTCTGCGCCATCTGGCCGGCACGGGCCTGCAACGCAAACGCGTCGCGCGCGCCTGATTCTCAGGCGTTGGCCGCGCGCAGCCAGTTGAGCGCCTGTGCGCGCTCGATGAAGATCTGCACGTCGTAGCCGCGCAGCCGCAATCCGGCGGCCCAGAATTGCATGTTCTGCACGATTTCCAGCGGTGCCCTGGGCGGGAGGACGAGCGCCTCACGAAAGGGTTCGGCGAAGCCGAACTTGATCGCCTTTTCCATGTGCGTATAAAGATCGCTGGTGGTATGTCCGCCCTGCATGGCAGCGCCGTCGACCAGAAACCGCGCGGAGGCATGCGCTGCTGACGCCGCCAGCGTTTCAGTGATCGATTGTTCGAGTTCGTAGGGACTGATCATGCCGCTGTAGACCGTTTCGACAACACGTTCTTCAGCAAGAAACCGGATGGTCCAGGGCATGTCAGGCTTTGCGGTATTCCGACCGCACAATCATGCGCCCGGCATCAAAAATGATCAATGCCGGGCGCATGTCGGGGCTGCAGACTATTCGTACCAGTAACGCTTGAACGTCGGATTGCTGACGTTGGGGCCGCCTGCATTCGGATCGAGCCAGAGCGTCTTGCCCGGATGTTTGACCGGCTTGCCCTCGAAGCGCTCGCGCAGCCAGTCGCAGACGAAGGAATGAATGTCCACCTGCCAGACGAGCGCGCGGCCGCCGTTGGTGACCGAGCCGTTGTGGTGCTGGTCGGGCAGCATCCACAGTTCGGCCGGGGCCTTCATCTGGTCGAAGAGGCGGTAGATCTCATCGACCGGCGCGCGCGGGTCGAATTCGCCGTTGACGATCAGCGTCGGGCACTTGATCTTCTCCATGCGGCCTTCCATGTGCATGTCGCGCACGACCTTGTCGAGTTCCGCTTCGCTTTTGGATTGTGTCAGGAAGGCAAAAAGCTGTTTGTAACGCGGCGATTCTTCGGTCATCAGATAGTATTTGTCGCCGAACGAGGCCCACGGCGCGGCGCATGCTGCGATGCGGTGATCGTGCCGGCGGCAGTGGTGATTCGCACCGTAGCGGGACCTGCCGGGCCTGCGGGCGCGATGGCCGTCAGCGCACCGGCGTTCACCACCGTGAAGCTCGTTGCCGGCGTTCCACCAACCGTCACGGCGCTGGTGCTG
>CAZVDN010000220.1:0-207 GCA_964625665.1 uncultured Streptomyces sp.
TGGGACCTGCATACCGGCGAGCGCCACGGCATCAAACGCGGCAGCAACGGCCTGTCGCTGATGTTCGCCAATGGCGTGGAAAACATCTTCCGTCTCAGCGCGAAAAAGGAATCGAAGGAAGAAGAAGTCCTGCAGGGCCTGCACCGCATCGCGCAGACCCTGCGCGTGCCCAATATTCACTACATGTACGGCTATACGCGCGGCACT
>CAZVDN010000220.1:259-2748 GCA_964625665.1 uncultured Streptomyces sp.
CGAAACAGAAGGTCAGGGAGTTTCTTTGGACGCATTCGCGCATTCCGCGCGCCGACCTGGAGGCTGCCGGTGCTATTGCATGGATGGACAATCTTGAACTGGAATTGCCGGCCGAGGCCAAACGACTCGATCCCTGGCCGATTGCGGCAAAGCCGGAAAACATCGGCCTGGTGGTCGCCGGCGGCGCACATCCAAGCCATGCCCTGTGGCTGCAGGGCTACAGTCCGCGCGTGGTCGGCCGCGAGATCTGCCTGCCCGAGGATTTCGACCAACTGATCGCAGAAGCCGGGCAGCCTGCTGCCCTGGACATTAAGACGCAATAAGTTTGCCGCCGCACGCTTGCAAACCGGCGCGCGTCACCCGACAACACCCGCATGCTATTATTTTCGCCGCTACAGTTGTGCAGCCATATCCGGCCGGTGCGTTGCGGTCGACAATATTCAATAACGTTCAATAACGGCAGTTTCGCCAATCAAAACGCAACACGGGGGAACACAATATGTCGCTGAAAAACTCCGCCACGCATTACGGCACCGTCACACGCTTTCTGCACTGGGCGGTCTTTCTGTTGTTTGCGCATCAGTATCTGGGCGGAAACTTCATGACCCGCATCGAAGGCAATCACACGCTGTTCGGTCTGACGCAGGGCAATTATTACGATTGGCACAAATCCATCGGCGTCGTCCTGCTGCTGCTGGCCGTCCTGCGCATCCTCTGGCGCAAGCTGACGCCGCTGCCCGACTGGTCGCCGGTCCTGACGCCGGCCGAACGCGCCGTCTCGCACTGGAATGAAACCCTGCTCTACGCCTGCATGATCCTGATGCCGGTGAGCGGTTATCTTTTTGTTATGGCCGGCGACTACGGCCTCAAGCTCTTCGGACTGCACGACCTGGTCAATCCGATCGGCAAGCAGGCGTTGCTCGCGGACATCTCGCGTGTTGCTCACATCGTGATTTCCTATGTGATCGTGGTCGTCGTTTCGTGGCATGTCGGCCTCGGCCTCAAGCACCACCTCTTCGAGCGGGACGGATTTCTGCGCCGCATGCTGCCCTTCTGCAAACCTTGATCGCGGCACGCGGTCTGCGTCCGCGCAGACCGCTGCAAGACTAGCGCGCCGGCGGCAGGGCCAGCAGGTCGAGATGGCCGACGGTGAGCAAAAGTAATCCGGCCTCGATCTGCGCGGTGCGCTGTGACAGCCATTCGGCATAAAGCGCGGTAGCCGCTGGTTCTGTTTCACACGCCACGGCCACTGTCTCTTCAGCCATGCGGCGCAGCATCGCGCCATGCGCGGCGCCGACCTGCCAATCGCTGCGCGCACTGCTGACGGTATAACCCGCCGCCGCCAGGCGCTGCGCAAGATAATCCGTGGCCGCCGCACCGAGCGCCTGGCCGAAGCCCTTGTCGCCGCCCTGATGGCGCGCAAACGCCGCTGAGATGCCGGTATCGGCGGCCTGTTCCGGCTGCCATGTGCGCCGGCCATCGACGGTGAGCGTTGCCAACAACGGCCGCTGCGCGCGCACCAGTTGATCGCAAAAACAGTCGATCCATTCGGCCGACACCAGATCGAGAAACGCCGTGGTCGTCACCGCATCACAGGCGGACAAATCCAGCGCGTGCAAGGCCTGCGCCAGATCGAGCGGCTGCGGGCGGGCCTGCCACGTTGCCGTTCCGGTGTTCACCTCGATTCCTGCGTCCGCAATCGCGCAATGCCATCCGGCGTTCGACGCCCAGCTCCGTGTCTCTGTCACCTGCGACTTGAGCAGGGCCGGATCATGATCGACCAGCGACCATGTCTGGTCTGCGTCGAGCAGCGGAGCAAGCACCCTGAAGTTGGCACCGCTGCCGGCCGCGAGATCGATGATGCGCAACGCTCCCTGCCGCCGCTGCTTGAGCGCAGCAGCAAACTTGCGCGCCAGTACACGATCACGCGCCGCGGTATCGAAAGGCTCGCGCTGGCGCAACCAGTCCGCGCTGAAGCCGCTCATTCGACGAGCCTGTCGAGCGCGTTGGCCCAGCGGACCACCGTCGCCGGCCAATCCGGCAAGGCCGCTGCCGCAGTCGCCGCGCCGGCGGCCAGCCGCGCGCGCAGCGGCGCATCCTGCATCACGCGCTGCAACGCGCCACGCAGCGCCGCCACATCACCCGGCGGCACCAGCAAGGATGCGGCGGCCGGCACGGTTTCCGGAATCGCACCGGCAGTCGTTGCGATCACCGGCAGGCCGTGCGCCAGCGCTTCGGCGTAGACCATGCCGTAACCTTCTTCATAGGACGGCAGCACAAACAGATCGGCACTGCGGTAGGCCCCCGCCAGCACCGGCGGCGCGCATTCGCCGGCCAGCACGATGCGATCCTCAAGATGCTGTGCGCGAATCGCCTCGCGCAATGCCGCCACCGTGGAAGCGTCGCGTTCGAGGCTGCCGATGCAAGTCAGTTGCCAGGCGCAATCACGCAGACCGGCGAGCGCTTCGATCAACAGCAGATGCCCCTTG
>CAZVDN010000220.1:2758-3482 GCA_964625665.1 uncultured Streptomyces sp.
CGGCGTGACCGTGCCGACCGCCAGCAGGTCCAGCGGCCCCGCCGCCTTCGTCACGGTTGCCAGCGCGGGCTTCGCCGTGCCCGGCATGACGATCTCGATACGGTCCGCTGCGAGTCCGCTCGCCCGCACCGCAGCGGCGGTATGCGCGCTCGGGCAGATCACACCGCGCAGCAGCGGCCAGAGCCGCGCTTCGAGCGCGGCAAAGGCCCGTGCAGCGTCCGCCTGCAATCCGGTTTCGCGCGACAAGGGATGATGAATGAAACCAATCACGCGCAGGCGGCGCGCTTCGGCCGCGAGACAATCGGCAAAGGCCGGAAGTCCCAACCCGTCGATGACGACGGTGCTGCCGTCGGACAGTGCCGCCAGCGCAGTCGCCGCAGCGCGGCAGGCCTCGGCATCTGCCGCCGGATAACGGCCGGCGAGTTCAATGACATTGACGCGACGGCCCTCAGCACGCAGCCCTTCGACAATCCGGCGATCGTAGAGATAACCGCCGGTCAGTTGATCGAGCGGCCCCGGCACCAGAAATGCCAGTGCCATTAACGCAACGCGCCCTCGAAACTCGCCCACGCCACCGGCGATTCACGCAGCACGACGCGCATCGATTCCAGAGCGCCGGCCGTGCCGGCGCCGAGTGCGCCCGCGGCAATGCGGGTCTTCAGGCGGCGGAAAATTTCGCCGGCCATGAATTCGGTCGTGGTGTTTTTGCCGCGCAGTGCCGGCA
>CAZVDN010000220.1:3492-5315 GCA_964625665.1 uncultured Streptomyces sp.
CACTTCATCGAGGTTTTTGAAATTCAGTTCGCTCAGCACTTCGCGCAGCATTTTGAGCGCCAGACCGATATCGCAGACGAGACCGTCGCCGTCGAGTTCAGCGCGACGGAACTCGACTTCAACGCCATAGGTCGCGCCATGCAACTGCTGCGCCGGGCCGAAAACCTCGCCGGTGAAACTGTGCGCGATCATGATGTGGTCGGAAACGGCGAGTGCGTACATGACAAAACTCCTGTTCAACAATAAGTAACGACGTGGCACAACGCACCGTCGGGACCGGCGGCAAGCCGGGCCATCGTCGCAGGCAGTGTCTCGAACACGCTGCTGCCGGTGAGCAAGACATCGAACAATGGATCGGCCAGCAACTCAAGCGCGAGTGCAAGACGGCGCCGATGGCTCCAGCGTGCGCGCTGCGCCGTGGCTACCGCGCCGACCTGCGACGAACGCAGTGTCAGGCGCTTCGCATGGAATGACTCGCCGAGCGGCGCGGCCACCAGCTTGTCGCCATACCAGCTCATCTCCAGCACCGTCGCTTCAAACCCGGCCAAACGCAACGCCGTGGTGAGGCCTGCAGGATTGCCGCTGACATGAATCACGAGGTCGGCGTTTTCCGTCGCCTGATCCGGCGTTGCAAACGTACAACCGAACCGGTCGGCAATGGCGGCGCGACGCGGATCGGTATCGATCAATTCGACGCGTGTTCCCGGCAGGCGTGCGGCCAATGCGGCCACCATGCAACCGACCACGCCGGCACCGATCACGGCAATGCGGTCACCGACGCGCGGCGCTGCATCCCACAGCCCGTTGATCGCCGTTTCCAGATTGGCGGCGAGCACCGCGCGTGTTTCGGGTACTGCATCGGGCAATTGAATCACCGCATCGGCCGGCACGACGTAACGGTCCTGATGCGGATACAGACAGAACACGCGCTGCCCGAGCAGTTCGGCCGGGCCCGCTTCGACGCAACCGACCGAGGCATAACCGTATTTCACCGGCGCGGGAAAATCGCCCGCCTGAAACGGGCAGCGCATCGCCGCGTACTGGCTGGCCGGCACACGTCCGTGAAAAACCAGGCTCTCGGTGCCGCGGCTGATGCCGCTGCACAACGCGCGCACCAGCACCTCGTCCGCGCCGGGCGCAGACAAACGCGCCTCACGAATTTCACCGGCGCCGGCACTCACGCACCAGAACGCGCGGCTGCGCAGGTCTTCAACCATGGAAGTCGCACTCGATCATGATGTCATCGCCGAGTTCGAAACGGCGCGTGCGCGGACGCAGGCCGTGGCGCAAATCCGTGATCTCCGGCAAAACGATGCTGGGCCGTCCCGAACCCAGCAGCATCGGCGCCACCGTAATCTGCAAACGATCGAGCGCGCCAGCCGCCAGAAAACGCGACACCGTAATGCCGCCGCCCTCGATCAGCAGGCGGCGCAAACCGCGCTGCGCCAATGCGCGGCGGATTTCGTGCGGATCGAGGCCAGTTCCGCTGCGCGCGACTTCGAGGATTTCCGCCTTGCCCGGCGTCGCGCCCTTGCGCGCGCAATCCGCCGCCACCAGCAGCAAGGTCGGTGCCGCACCGTCGGTGAACACGCGCTGAGTGCCGTCGAGCCGGCGCTCGGGATCGATGACCACGCGCACCGGACTGGCGCCGGCGCAACGCCGCACTGTCAGCTGCGGATCATCGTGCAGCACGGTGTTGACGCCGACGATCACCGCGTCAACCAGCGCGCGCATGCGATGCGTGTGCAACAGATCGGCGGCGCCGCTGATCCATTGCGATACCCCGTTGCTGGTGGCAATGCGGCCGTCGAGGCTTTGCGCCA
>CAZVDN010000220.1:5350-6435 GCA_964625665.1 uncultured Streptomyces sp.
GGCGCGTCGGCACGCGCGCGGCGCGCCAGCACTGCCAGCCAGGCAGCATCCTGCGCAGCATCTGCGATCTCCCTGTTGTCGTCGGTGTTTTTATCGGTCATGCAATGATTTCCTGGCGCAGCGATCTTACCGCGATGTCGTGACTTCAAATGCATCGAAGACAAGGTCCGGCGCGCTCAAATTGTGCATCGAGGGCACGCTGCGCCCGAAACGGGCGCCGGTGGCCTGAAAACGGCTGAATTCGAGTATCGGCACTGCAACCGGTGCAAGAGCTGTGCCCGCGCCGCTGGCGAGTGCGACATCGGCCTGCGCCGGCGTGACGAACATCGAACGCAGCGCGGCAAACGGCCGCCCGGCGGGCAGTGCCGGATCCAGCGCAAGCGCCAGTGCCACAGCGCTGCGGGTTGCCGCAGCCACGCGCAATGCCCCGCGGGTTTCGTTGCGAAATTCAAGACTGAAGGTCAACGTGGCCGGATCGAAAACAATGCGGCGGATGGCGACGAAGGGGCGCGTGTCTTCTTCGATCGGCCCGAGCAGAAACGAACTGCCATAGGCGCTGTCGATCAATGCCGGCGGCGGCAACGGTTTGACGCGCCAGTAACCATCCGCGGGATAGACGACGAGGATTTCAATATCGCGCTGCGCGCCGCGTTTGAGCAATTGCACCAGATGCAGTCCGCGCTCGACGGTTGCGCCGGCGACAAACTCCACGGCATCGGGCCGCCAGAACGACGGGAAGACATGGCCGACCAGCCGAATGTCGGCATCCTCGTAGAGCGTCAGCGTGCGCGGTGTAAACGAAAACCGCGGATCCTGCGACATGTCGCAGGCGGTGAAATCCGGCGCCGTGCTGTCGTCCCTGACTGTCGCTATATAGGGCGGATGTTCGGCACTGATGCGGAACGAGGCAACGCCCTCACCGAGGACTTTGACGTAAACATTGTCCTCTTCGGCGCAGCGCGTCGCGCGACTGGCGTTGACGAACTCGACCACGACGGCCGCACCGGCGGCGCCAACGCATTGCGCGAAAATAATGAGGCCGGCGCAGAACGCCAGTGCCGCACGCTTCATCGTGGCGCGACCGG
>CAZVDN010000221.1:0-6423 GCA_964625665.1 uncultured Streptomyces sp.
CCAGCGCGCGTAGCGCATGAAAAAAATCGCTGCCGGGCGCATGCCGGTCGCTGGTGGCGTGTTCACGCCATTCCGGCAGTTCCGCCACGAGGACCGCACCGCCGAGCACGATCAGCCAGAGCAAATAGATCCAGAGCAGGAAAATCGGCACCACGGCGAACGCGCCGTAGACCATCTTGTCCGTCGGAAAATGGGTGACGTAAAAACCGAAACCGTGTTTCATCGCCTCGAACAGCAAGCCCGCCACCGCACCGCCGATCAGCGCATCGCGCGGCGCCACTTCGCGGTTCGGCACCGCGTAATACAGAAGCGATAGCGCCGCCGCCGTCAGCAGCGGCGGCATCGCCTTGAGCACCATGATGTGGACGCCCGCGGTGTACTGCACGAGATTCATCGACAGCGAGATCAGATAGGAGGTCAGCGACAGGCTGCCGCCGATCATCAGGGGGCCGAGCAGCAATGCCCCCCACGAAATCAGGATTCGCCGCAGCAGACGGCGCTGCCAGGTCACGCGCCAGATGTCGTTGAACGCTTCTTCGATCGTGAACACCAGCAGCAAGCCGGTGATGCCGAGAAAGAAAATACCGGCCGCGGTCAGGCTGGCGGCATTGCGCGCGAAGCGCCCTGCGTAGAGCGTAATCGCGTCGACCGACGACGGCACCAGATTGGCGACAACAAAATGCTGCACATTCGTGACAAGCTTCGAAAACACCGGAAACGCGGAGACCACCGTCACCACGATGGTGACCACCGGCACGATGGCCAGCAGCGTCGTGAAGGTCAGGCTGCTGGCGATCTGCATGCAGCGGTCTTCGTCGAATCGCACGCAGACGATGCGCATCAGCGCCAATAACGACGTTCCGTTCCGCTTCAAACCGCTGTCCTCCGGGTGCTGCGATATACTGTGCGGCAATCATACCTGTGAATTTGCAAGGCGACGATGACCGTGACCCGCGAAATACTCGTGCTCTATTACAGTCGCCATGGTGCCGTGCGCCAGATGGCGCAGCTCATTGCGCGCGGTGTTGAATCGGTTAACGGCATGGCCGCGCGCGTGCGCACGGTGCCCGAGGTGTCCGCAGTCTCGGAAGCGGTCAGTGCGTCCATCCCGGACACCGGCGCTCCCTACTGCGAACTGCGCGACCTCGAGGAATGCTGCGGCCTCGCGCTCGGCTCGCCGACGCGGTTCGGCAACATGGCCGCACCGCTCAAATACTTTCTCGACGGCACTGCGGGCCTTTGGCTGAAAGGCGCGCTCGCCGGCAAACCGGCCGCAGTGTTCACATCCACCGGCAGCATGCACGGCGGCCAGGAAACCACGCTGGTGAGCATGATGACGCCGCTCCTCCATCACGGCATGCTGATTGTCGGCCTGCCCTATACCGAGACCGAACTCAGCACGACGACGTCGGGCGGCACGCCCTACGGCGCCAGCCATCTGGCCGGTGCAACCGGTGACCGCGCGCTGACCGAAGAAGAAAAGAAACTCTGCGTTGCGCTGGGCAAGCGCCTCGCCGCGACCGCAATGAAGCTGGCCGTCTGAAATTGCCGCGGAAATCAGGAACACCATCGCCATGAACCGCGCCACTGCAGCGGCGAACATCTGCGCCGCCAGCCTGATTGCGCTCATTTTTCTCTGTCTTGCCTGGGAACTGTGGCTGGCCCCGCTGCGCCCCGGCGGCTCGCTGCTGGCGCTGAAGTGCCTGCCGCTGCTGCTGCCCCTGTTCGGCATACTGCGCAGCCGCGCCTACACCTTTCAATGGTCTTCGATGCTGATTCTGGCCTATGTCGCGGAAGGCGCCGTCCGCGCCTGGTCGGACCGCGGATTGTCGGCACACCTGGCACTGGCGGAAACGCTGCTTTCGCTGGTTTTTTTCGCTGCCGCAATCATTTACGTGCGCACCCTGCCGCGGCGGCCACGGCCCGCCTGAAATCCGGTCGTCATATAGGCAATCCGGGGGGACGATGGTAACCTGCCGGTTCTGCGCAATGTGATTAGGGGGAGATCGCTATGCCGCTCATCGCCATGACCCGCGAAATGGGTTCACTCGGCAAGGACGTCGCCGCTGCCGTATCGGCACAACTCGGCAAACCGGTGGTGCATCACGAAATCATCGACCACCTCGCAGACAAAATGCGTCTGCGCAAAAGCCACGTCATCCGCTTTCTTGACGGCAAAGCCAACGTCTGGGAACGGCTGACGACCGACAAGACGAGCCTCTCCATCTTCACGGCCGACGAAACGCTGGCGCTCGCCGAAAACGACGATGTCGGCGTGATCCGCGGCTGGGGTTCGGCCCATCTGTTGCGCCCGGTCCAGCACGTGATTTGCGTGCGTGTCTGCGCACCGCTGAAGCTGCGCGTGGAGCGCATGATGGAACGCCTCAATACGAGCGACGAGGCAATGGTTCTCAATGAAATCAAACTTTCGGAGGAGGCGCACGCCGCCATCACGCGCCGCCACTTCGGCGTCAACTGGCAGGATTCCGAAAACTACGACCTGACGCTGAACACCGAGCGCGTCTCGATCGAAGAATGCACCGAGGAAATCATGTCGCTGGTGCGCGATGCGCGCTTTCAGAAGACTGACGATTCCGCCCGCATGCTCGCCGACCTTGCGCTCGAACACCATGTGCGCGCGGCGCTGCGTGCCGACGCGGAAACCGCGAAAATGCGCATCAATATCGGTGTCAACAATGGCGTGGTCACACTGTCCGGCACGCTCGAACCCGGCCTTGAAGAAACCGCGGCGATCCGTGTGGCCTCGGCTGTGGCCCGCGTCAGGCAGGTCAAATCCGAATTGAAACTCCTCACGCCCTCGCGCCTGAAACTCGGCATGTAGGTGCCGCAGCCGGCGCGACCGTGCCGCGCGCGGATTGACGAACCCCGCCGCCTTCGATTAGCTTCCCTCCTTGCTGTGCCGCTGCGGCGGCGCCGTTCTGTCCGAACTTTATTCAAAAGGAACGCGATGCCTAACGTTGCCAACGACTGGACCAAGGTCCGCTACGAACTCGATAAATCGGAAAATTTCGAGGCGCTGTGCAATTCGCCCTGGTACACGGACGCGGTCTACGACAGGTTCTCGCCGGAGGAATATGCGCGCCGCCACAAACTCGCGCGCGAACTGATGGCGCGCGACGGCTTTGACGCACTGGTCCTCTGCGGCAGCCCGAACATTTACAGCCACGGCAGCGGCGTGACCTGGGGCTGCGGCCTGATCGACGACCGCGGCCTCGCGCAGTACATGGTGCTGCCGCTGAAGGGCGAGCCGACACTGATCTATCCGCACCCGGGCTGCCATATCGAAGCGGTGCGCAAAATGGTTTCGATTGGCGACGTGCGCAGCGGCCAGCACGGCCACTATGGCCGTGCCGTCGCCGAACGTCTGATCGAGCTCGGCCTGCAGAAAGGCCGCGTCGGCATCACGGCCGCCGACCGTACCGGCCCAGAGTTCATGGGCGTCAATGCTTATCTGGAAATGAAAAAGCATGTCCCTGACGCCGAATTCGTGTTCGTGCCGATGCTCATGCATGAACTCTCGTACATCAAGACGCCCGAGGAAATCCGCGCCATGGCGAAAGCCGGCGAACTGGCGATGAATGCGCTGCGCGCAGTGGCTGCGCGCGCCAAACCCGGCGTGCGCGAATATCAACTTGCTGCGGCAGCGACCCATGCCGTCATGGACGGCGGCGGACGCGTGCACCTGCTGATGATCGGATCGACGTCGATGCATGATCCGAAACTGATTTTCCCGAACCCCAACCCTTCTCACCGCGTGCTGCAGCAGGGCGACATCATCCTCTGCGAACTGGCGATGACCTACATGGGTTACACGGCAAAAGTCGGCCATCCGGTCTCGATCGGCCAGCCGACGGAACGCTATAACCGCTTTCACAAGGACGTCGTGGTGCCCGGCTTCAAGGCCATCGAAGCGCAGTTGGCGCCGGGGCGCAATCTCGAAGAATTGCGCAAAAATGTCTGCGGCGTTTTCCGCGAACGCGGCGCGCAATCGCGCCCCATCCTGATGCATGGCCACGATCTGATCACGTCGCTGCCTTTCATCATGACCGACGAGGTCAAAGGGGCGCCCTTCGACATGGTGATGAAGCCCGGCATGACCTACGGCATCGAAATCACGCCGGTCAGCGCAGACGGCACTTTCGGGATATTCTTCTCCCGTTCCTACGCCATCACGGAAAAAGGCGTGCAGGCGCTGACGCCGTACCCTGCGGACGATATACTGGTCGCCGGCTGAGATGCGAACGCACCGCCATACCACCGAGGATAAAATGAAAACGTTCAATCTGACAGTTACAACGCTGGCCCTTGCCGCCCTGCTCGGCAGCAGCACGACATTCGCCGCAGACGCCGCGCAAAAATATCCGGACCGCCCGATCCGCCTGATCATGCCGAATGCACCGGGCAGCGCCAACGACACCATGGGCCGCATCCTCGCCGCGAAGCTCGGCGAAGCGCTCGGGCAGCAGATCGTCGTCGACAACCGTGCCGGCGCCGGCGGCATTCTCGGCATGGAGATCGGCAAGAACTCCAACCCCGACGGCTACACGCTGGTCTCGCCCTCCACCGCGGCAACCTCGATCGCACCGCATATCCAGAAGAAGCTGCCCTACGATCCGGTAAATGATTACGAGTTCATTTCGCTGTTTGCGGTCATGCCCAATATTCTGGTCGTGCACCCGTCGCAACCGCCGAAGACGGTCAAAGAGTTCATCGATCACGTGAAGGTCATGGGCAACAAGCTGAACATGGCCTCCGCCGGCGCCGGTTCGCAAAGCCATCTTTCCGGCACCGCACTGATGGTTGCCGCCGGCATTGAATCCGTGCATGTCCCCTACAAGGGCGGCGGCGCATCCGTCGCTGCGGTGGTTGCCGGCGAATCGCAATGGACCTTCACACCCGCGGCTGCGGTGATGTCGCTGATCCGCGCCAATCGCCTGCGCGCGCTCGGCCACAGCCTGCCCAAGCGCACGCCGCTGCTCGGCGATCTGCCGCCGATTGCAGAAACGCTGCCGGGCTTCACCTACAGCGGCTGGTACGGCCTCTCCGCACCGAAGAAAACTCCGAAGCCCGTGCTCGACAAACTGCGTTCGACGCTGCTCAAGGTTGCAGCGTCGGCAGACTTCAAGGAACTGATTTCAGCGCAGGCTGCCGAGGTCGTCACCAATACGCCTGACGAGTTCCGCAAGTTCATCGCAGAAGAAATCGCGCTGACCGGCCGGGCCGTGCGCGCGGCGGGACTCAAGGCCGAATAAACAATCCCGCCGTCACGGCGCGGCCTTACTCGACTTTCAGATTGGCGAGCCGGATCGCCTCACCGAAACGCGCGTATTCGTCCTTGATGAACCGCGCAAACTCGGCCGGCGTGCTGGTCACCGGATCACCGCCCTGACGCTCGATCTGCTCGCGCGTCGCCGGGTCCTGCATCACTTTCACCAGCGTCGTGTAGAGTTTGTCGAAGACCGGCTGTGCAATTCCCTTGGGCGCCATCAGACCGGCCCAGCCGGTCGACAGATAACCCGGCACACCGGCTTCGATGATGGTCGGCAATTCCGGCGTCAGCGGTGAACGCTTGTCGCCGCCGACGGCCAGAGCGCGCAGACGGCCCGAACGGATATGCCCCATTACCGACGGGCCCGGCGCGATCGTGAACTGCGATTCATTGCCCATCACCGCAATCAGCGACGCGCCCCCCTTGTAGGGCACATGCCTGACGTCAATGCCCGCCAGATGCGTGAACAACACACCGGCCAGATGGCTTTGAAAGCCGGCACCGGCGTTGGCCATATTGAGCTTGCCCGGATTGGCCTTGGCATAGCTGACCAGTTCCTTGACGCTGTTCAGCGGCAACGACGGATTGACCACCATGATGTTCTGCGTCACCGCAAACAACGACAGCGGCGCGAAATCACCGACCGGATCGTAGTTCAGTTTTTTGAAGATCTGCGGCGTGATCACCTGCACACCGGTTGAGCTCACCAGCAGCGTGTAGCCGTCCGGTTGCGAACGCGCGGCGATTTCTGCGCCGATGATGCCGCCGGCGCCGCCCCGATTGTCCGCAACCACCTGCTGGCCGAGCGCCTCGCCCAGGCGCAGCGCCAGCACGCGCGACAGTGTATCGACGGAGGTGCCGGTCGTCTGCGCAATGATGATGCGGATCGGCTTCTGCGGATAGGCGGTCCGTTCGGCAGCACCGGCATGAGCGGCTGCCAATGCCGTCAGCACACAACCGGTTAAACGCACGCTGAATGTCATGTCACAGCCTCCGTAAAGCATTTGTCAGTGCAGGCCCAGCTTTGACCAGCGCACCGGCAGCAGCGCGCAGTCCTTGCCGCCCATGCCTTCGCGCGACGCATCGTCGAAGCAGGCCCGCGCCTGTTCGGCCACCGGCAGTTTGGCCCCAAG
>CAZVDN010000222.1:0-5420 GCA_964625665.1 uncultured Streptomyces sp.
GCGTTCGCGCAGGCTCAGATGGCCGCGCGTCCAGACGTCGCCGAACAGATGGCCGACGGTCAGTTTGTAGAGATCGGGCGAGTCTTCGCGCTGCGCATCGAGCAGGCCCTCGCGCCCCATTTTCTTCAGCAGTTTGTGACCGCGCGCGAGGCGCTCGTCGCTTTTTTTTGCCATGCCGTCCTCCGGAGTATGTTGTGGTTATTCACCGGGACGTTTGCCGCGGCCCGGTGCTGCATCGAACCGGCGGCGCGCCGGAACAGCGCATCGCCGCATTCAACGGTTTCAGTGGCCGCCGCCGTCCTTGCCGAACCAGCCCTCGAGCTGTTCGTCGAACTGGCCGTCGATCAGCACATAAAGCATGCGGCAGACTTTGCCCGAACGGTTGCTCCAGGCGTGGCTGTTGCCGCGCTGGATCACCACATCGCCGGCCTTCAGCTGGACGTCTTCATCGTCGAGCACCAGCGTGATTTCGCCTTCGAGCACGACGGCGTAATCGAGCGACTCGGTGCGGTGCATCATCGGATGGCGCCCGCCCTTGCCGAACTGCGCGGCGTTGGCATTGCCGGCCGCCGCGAACACTTCGCGCGCTTTTTCCGGCGACAGATTGCGGATTTCTTCGGACTCCGGCTGCAGTTCGGCAATGCGCAGCACAGTGCCGCCCTTCGGCGGATGAATGGTGCGCGGGCCCTGCACGGTCGGGTCGTCTTCGCTGGCCTTGATGATCACCGGCGTCGAACTGGTCTTCCAGATGTCGGTCGAACGGTGCCCGGGGCGCAGCGGATTGGTTTTCAGATGCGGCGCAATGCCGTCGGACAACACCACAGCCTTGCCGTTCTTGTCGTGGCCGGCGACCACGCGACGAATGAATCCACTCATAGCTTCCTCTCAGGACGATGAAAATTATTCCGGTTCGACACCGCCGATGCGCGCAGCTTCACCCATGCGCTTGATGGCGGTGGCGACAAACGGCTTGAATTCGGCGGACGGGCCGCCGATCGGATTGAGGCCGAGTTTCTGGAAGCGCTCGCGCACTTCGGGCAGTGTGAAGGCGCGGCGCACCTCGGCCTCGATTCTGGCCAGCACCGCCGGCGGCGTATTCACCGGCGCGAACATTCCGTGCCAGCTGGCGTCGATCTGCGTCAGCGGACCGCCAGCTTCGGCGAGCGTCGGCGCTTCGGGCAGAAAGGGCGCGCGCGTCGGCGCGTCGTAACCAAGCGCGCGCAGCTTGCCGCTTTTGATCAGCGGCAGGCCCAGCGTCGGCGTGACGAACATGACCTGCACTTCGCCGGCAGCCACCGCGGTCATTGCCGCCCCCGACCCCTTGTAGGGGATGTGCACCATGCTGGTCCCGGCTTTGGCGTTGAACAGCGCCGCCGTCAGGTGGATGGTGTTGCCGATGCCCGGTGAGCCGTAGGAAATCTTGCTCTCGGGCTTTTTCGCCAGCGCGATCAGCTCCTTCACGTTTTGCGCAGGCACCGAGGGGTTCACCACCAGAATGTGGCCGTCCGAAGAACACAGATGCGACACCGGCGCGAAATCGCGGATCGAATCGTAGGGCAGCTTTTTGTAAATCGCCGGATTCACCACAAACGATGCCGAGGTGACGAGCAGCGTGTGCCCGTCGGGCACCGCCTTGGCCACGAGATCGGCGCCGATCATGCCGTTCGCACCGGGACGGTTATCGACGATGAACGATTGCCCGGTCTGCGTCGTCAGTTGCTGCGCGACGATGCGCGCCGTGGTGTCGGGCCCGCCGGCGCCGAAGCCGACGACAATGCGCACGGGTTTCGACGGCCACGCCTGGGCCAGGCCATCGGCAACGGCGATCACGCTCAACAGCAGCATCAGGGCAATACGCATGGGAATTCTCTTGTATGAAACGCAGAAAGTGCTGCGCGCAGGGTTGCGGGGGAGGCCGCAGTATAGTCATCCGGCGCACGCAAGATCAAGGCAACGCACCGCTTCGCCGTGCCTGCCCGGTGTGCGAAAAACCGCTATGATGGCGCCCTTCGCATCACCATCGCGGCAAGCGTGCCGCCGATCATCGGGGAGTCCACATGAAAGTCTGCATATTCGGCGCGGGCGCCGTCGGCGGCCATATCGCCACGCGGCTGATCAATGCCAACGCCAAAGAGGATGAAATTTCAATCGTTGCGCGCGGCGCCATGCTCAAAGCAATACGCGAGCGCGGCCTCACGCTGCGCACCAACAACAAGGAAGAGTTTCACGTCAAACCGAAAATCGCCACCGACGATCCGGTCACGCTGCCGCCGCAGGATGTCGTGCTGGTCACTGTCAAGGCGCACGCCCTGAGCGCCGCCGCACCGGCGATCGGCAAACTGCTGAAACCCGACGGCGTCGCCGTATTTCTGCTGAACGGCATTCCCTGGTGGTTCCAGCACGGTTACAAAAAAGGCGCCGCCACGCTGCCGCTGCTCGATCCGGAAGGCGCGCTGTGGCGCGAGGTCAAACCAGAACGCACGCTCGGCTGCGTGGTGCTCTCCCCCAACGACATGGTCGAACCCGGCGTCATCGTGCACAACGGCGCACACAAGCTGGTGGTCGGCGAACCCGACAATACGACGACGACGCGCGTGCAGGCCGTCGTCGACATGCTCAAGCGCGGCAACATGGAAGCGCAGGTTTCGAACGATTTGCGCAAAGATATCTGGCAGAAGCTCTGCCTCAACGCCTCGGGCAACACCGTCACCGCCATCACGCGCAACGACCTCGCGCAGGTCGGCGCCGATGACGGCCTCGTCACCGTCTCGGTCAACGTCATGAAGGAAACGCTCGCCGTCGCCGCCGCCCAGGGCTGGGACCTGCGCGCGGAAACCGACTGCGAGGCCGCGGCGCGGCGCGGCCGCCCGGGTCAGCGCACCTCGATGATGCAGGACGCGCTGGCCGGCCGCTCGATGGAATGCGAGGCGCTGCTCGGCCAGACGCAGGCCTTCGCGCGCGAACTCGGCATTCCCACGCCGACCATCGACGTCGTGCTGCCGCTGCTGCGCGGGCTTGATCGTTCGTTCCGCTTCAAATAGACGGCATCACCAAAAGAAAACGGCGGTGCATTGCACCGCCGTTTTTTTATGCGCCGGACTCCGCCGGCACTGCAATGATCAGCGCACCGTCTTGCGCGCGATCACCACGTTGTCGAGCACCAGGTTCTGCGTCCAGATCCAGCGCGCGCCGTCGAACAGCTCCGGATAACGGGTGTAAGCCGGCAGGTTGGTGACGCCGATTTCCTGGTCGGTGAATTCCCAGGCGCGCGGCCAGTTGCTGTCGTTGAAGCGCGGCGACTGCCAGTTGGCCGGGATCGGATAGTGCACGGCGTAGCACTTGGCTTCGCAATTCGGCTTGCGCGCAAACGGATGAGTGCGGCCGCCGAGGTTGGGCGTGTCGTGGATGTTGCCGCGCTCGACCACTTCCTTCGGATCCATCAGCGGCCCGATGAAAAAGGTCTGCGCCTTCCATGACGAATCGGTCATCGTGCCATCGCTGAATTTGGCGATCAGGCCGCCGTCGCCCGGATACCACATGCTGCTGGTCGGCGTGACCGGTACCGGGAACTGCTCCATGCCGAGGCCGAGGCGCTCGTCCCAGTCCACCAGCAGGAAGGCCATCGTGTAGGGGCGCTTGACCTTGAATTTGACGATCGCCGAGTTGAACGGGGTGTAAGGCGTGTTGTCGACCGACACCAGTTTGCCGTTGACCCACATTTCATAATAGTTGTCGGCAACGATGAAGCCGGTAATGACCTCACCGTCCGGGTCAACCTCGATGACCGGCACGTCCGCAGTTGAAACCGCGGCGGTGTTGGCAGGCAGGATTTGTTTGCACTCGTTATAAAGATCGTGGCTCTTCGGCCCGAGGCCTTTTTGCGCAGCGGTTTCCGCCGGCACGGTGATCACGGTGCCGTCGGTCGCGGTGATCTCACCGACCGCACTCTTGCGGATGTTCATGCGCGGATTGTGCTGGGGGCAATCCGGATAGATGTTCTCGACGACGATCTTGGTGGCGAGGCCCTGCGTCACCATGCGCTTATACGAGGTGTTGTCGGCATCGAGCCCGATGTTGGCACTCATCGACTGACAGCCGGCGAGCACCGCGCCCAGGCTGACGGCGGCGGCGATCGTGCGAATGGATTTAAAGCATGACTGCACACTGCTCTTCATGTTGAACACCTCCCAATGGAATTGTGCGGACGCCGGATCGCGCCCGGCGGATTTTTGTTGAGCGCCAGCATAACGAAGGCCGATGCGCGAAGCAACAATCCGGCGGCGATTTGGTACGCATTTGCCGCGCTATTGCCATATTCCTTGTTCCGCATCAAACAAACCGTCGTGCCCCGCTCAGGGCACGACGGCCAGGAACAGAAAAGCGGCAAAAATCACCAGATGCACGGCGCCCTGCATGAGGGTGGCGCGCCCGGTCGCCAGCGTGATCGCGCTGACAAAAAGCGTCAGCGCCAGCATGGCGGTTTCCTTGGCAGGCAGGCCGAGTGCCAGCGGCATGCCGATCACGAGCGAAACCGCCGCCACGACCGGTATGGTGAGACCGATGGTGGCCAGCACGGAACCGAGCGCTAGATTCAGACTGGTTTGCATGCGGTTGTGCACCGCCGCGCGCACCGCCGCCACGGTCTCCGGCAACAACACCAGCAACGCAATCGCGATGCCGACCACCGCCAGCGGCGCACCGGCTGCCTCGACACCGCTGCGGATCGACGGCGAGAGCAGTTTTGCCAGGCCGACCACCGCGGTCAGGCTGATCAGCAGCAGCAACACACTGGCCCAGGCAATGGCCGCCGAAGGCCGCGGTGCGTGCACGTCCTCGCTGTCTGAATCCAGCGGCAGGAAATAATCGCGGTGACGCACGGTCTGCACAAAAAGGAACACACCGTAGAGCGCCAGCGACGCCAGTCCGGCGAATACGAGTTGCGACGTCGAAAAGGTCGGGCCCGGCGTGGTCGAGGTGTAGGTCGGCAGCACGAGGGTCAGGGTTGCCAGCGCCGTCAGCACCGACAGCGCGGGCCCCGTGCCGTCGATGCGAAAGGTCAGCACGCGGTGCCGGATGCCGCCGACCAGCAGACAAAGGCCGACCACGCCGTTGCAGACAATCATCACCGCCGCGTAGACCGTATCGCGCGCCAGCGTGCCGACGCCGTCGCCACCCGACACCATCATGGTGACGATCAGCGCGGTCTCGATCACCGTCACCGCCATGGCAAGAATCAGCGTGCCGAGCGGTTCGCCGACGCGGTGCGCGACCACCTCGGCGTGATGCACGGCCACCAGCACCGCGGCCACCAGCGCAACGCCAACCGCCAGCAGCATCCAACCGGCCGTCTGGCCCCAACCTGCGGCCAGCGTGCAGCCGGCTGCCAGCGGCACCAGCACGCTCCACCACGGCAAACCCCA
>CAZVDN010000222.1:5430-6394 GCA_964625665.1 uncultured Streptomyces sp.
GTCGCGAGTCGCATTCGGGTCCGCCCGCCGCCGCTCAGGCGCCGGACAACATCGCCGCCGCCATTTTTTCGGCGACCATGATCACCGGCACGTTCGTATTGCCGGCGATCAGGTTCGGCATCACTGACGCATCAACCACACGCAGGCCGGAAACACCGTAAACACGGCCGGCCGGATCGACCACCGCGTGGCGGTCGTCGGCGCGCCCCATGCGACAGGAGCCTGCCGGATGGAACATGCCGGCGATGTTGTCGCGCACATGTTCCTTCAGACGCTCGCGGTCGCGCGCCAGCGCCACCAGATCGATGCGCTTGCCGGTCAGCAGGCCCAGCGCAAAATCGCTGAGGCCCGGCACGATGTTGAGCATGGTCGCAATGGCCGAGGTCTTGATGGCGTTTTTGCGGTTGAGTTCGTTCAGCTGGCGCAGCTTGTCCGTGAACCGCACCGGAAACGGCGTGCCCATCAGCGCGCGCACCTTGTCCCAGGCAATGATCTGGCAGGTGCGTTCATAGGCCATGGTCAGGCGTTCAAGATCGCGCGGGTCGCCAAGGAAGTTGAATTCGACCAGCGGATGCACGTCGGCGCTCTTCGATTTCAGCGTCAAACGGCCGCGCGACATCGGCCGCAGCAGGCAGGGCGCGAGATTGCCGATCTGCGCGCCGAGCGCGTTCCACGAGGTCTTGCTCTGCACATTGATATAGAGATCGTTGGGCGCGCAACCCTCGACGCCCGACGAATAGCGAAACGCCGAGGTGACATGCGTGTTGAGCGAACGCGGCTGGCGCGAGGCGCGGTTCAGATGAAAACCGACAAAGAGGATCGCGTGGTTTTGCAGATTAGCACCGACGCCGGGGCGGTCGGCGACGACTTCGATGCCGAGCGCGCGCAACTGTTCCGCCGGGCCGATGCCATTGCGCAACAGCATGGTCGGTGAAAACACGCCGCCGCCGCAGACCACGACCTC
>CAZVDN010000223.1:0-346 GCA_964625665.1 uncultured Streptomyces sp.
GATCGAGAAACAGGCCGGTATCGAGATAGGTGTCGAAGTTGACCTCGACGCGGTGGCCGGCCTCCAGCACCACAAACGATTCGGCGACTTCGTCATCGAGCTTTTCATATTGCGAGGTGCCGCGCTGCCGTTCGCGGCGCTTGAGATGCAACTGTGCGGCGGGGATCGCGCAAACTTCGCAGATCGCGTCGCAGACAGCGACCAGCCAGGCCGTGTATTCGTCGTCGGTCATTTTCCAGCCGGTATCGATCTCCTGCACATGCAGGTGCGTTTCCGCGCGCGGCGACACCGCCTCATACCAATCGATAGCAAACGGAAACTGCGGCACGTCGCGGTCGTAACTGCG
>CAZVDN010000223.1:356-6372 GCA_964625665.1 uncultured Streptomyces sp.
CGCCATGCCCGATTTGCGCGCCGTGCCCGGCGACTCGACCAGCCCCGCCACCGGTAGCCACAGAGGCCCCGTGTTGCCGTCGCCGGCCGACATCCGCTCGAACCACCGGAAGCGCCCGACCGGAAGATAGTCGCCTTCCACGGCCACGACGCGTCCGTCATCGGCGCGGCCGCACGGTGCGGAGGCACGCATCCGATGCCGTTGGAAAATCGACCGGTTTCTGTTTGTCGTGCCGCACGTGCAAAACGGTTCCGCCTGAATTGATGCCGCTGCGAGTATAGAGCCGGCGTCGGGGTGCATAAAGAAAAAAGTGCCGGCCGTGGAAAAACCGGCGCGGATCCACGCCCGGCCACGGCACCTGCCGCCGGCGGTCAGGCGTCATATAATGGCGCCCACCACCAACGAGTCGCTCCACCGGGACCTCCACGGCGCCAAAAACGCGACCATTCAACGGATGATATGCACATGACCACTCGTACCGCGCTGCGCCAACTTCCGCAGAAAAACATTTTTCGCAAAGGCGATGTGTTCGTCCTCTTCGGCGAACTGTTCGGCCGCGGCTACGCCAACGGCCTCGTCAATGAAGCGCGCAAACAGGGCATGCAGATCATCGGCATCACCGTCGGGCGCCGCGACGAAAACAATGCGCTGCGTCCGCTCAATGCCGAAGAGCTGGCCACGGCCGAAGCCGGGCTGGGCGGCAGGATCATCAACGTGCCGCTGATGGCCGGCTTTGATCTCGACGCACCGGCCGGCACGCCGACGCCGACCGAACTGGTCGATCGCATGACGCTCAAGACCTGGACGACCGACACGCTCGACTGGGCGCATATCGAACAATGCCGCGAAGTTGGCCTCAAGCGTTTCACCAACGCACTGGCGACAGTGATGAGCACGCTCGACGGCATGATCCCCGCCGGCCGCAATGTGTTTTTTGCGCACACGATGGCGGGCGGCATTCCCAAGGCACGGGTGTTTCTGGCGATTGCCAACCGCGTCTACAAGGGGCGCGGCGATCGCTTCATGTCATCGCAGACGCTGCTCGACAGCGATCTGGGCAAGCTGATCCTGAAAAACTTCGACGAGGTCTCGGCCAACACCTTCCAGCACCTGATCGATAGCAGCGCGGCGATCCGCGCGCGCATCGAAGCGGCGGGTGGTCAGGTGCGTTATTCGGCCTACGGTTATCACGGCACCGAAATCCTGATCGGCGGCCGTTACGAATGGCAGACCTATACCAACTACACGCAGGGCATGGCGAAGATGCGCCTCGAAGGCATCGCGCGCGCGGCCTGGGAGAAGAACATCAAGGCCACGGTCTACAACTGCCCGGAAATCCGCACCAATTCATCCGACATTTTCTCGGGCGTCGAGCTTCCGCTGATCGAGCTGCTCAATGCGCTGAAGAAAGAAGGCGGCGGCACCTGGGCCGAGGCGCAGTGGCAGGCCTGTCGCGCGCTGCTCGCCGACGGTGTCACGCTCGAAACCGTGCTGAAGAAGGTCGCCGATTTTCAGACCAGCGAAGTCATCCAGCCGTTCCGCAATTTTGAAGCGTGGCCGATGCCCAACAGCCCGGCGCAGGCCGATCTGGCGATCGGCACTTCCGATGAAATCCAGAAAATGCACAAGGACAGCAAGGCGCTGGTCACCGACCTGCTGAGCAGCATCGTCATCGAAGCCACCGGCCCGCTGATGCTCGGCGAATCGTCCGCCCCTTCCGCACCGGTGCTCTGGCTCAATCACGACATCATTGCACGCCAGCTCACTCAGCTGCACGCCTGAAGCAGCCCGCGATCAGAGCGCGGCGGCGATCTTCTCCGCCGCCATGATCACCGGCAGATTGGTATTGCCCGCCATCACGTTGGGCATGATGGACGCATCGGCGACGCGCAGACCTTCGACGCCGTAAACGCGCCCGGCGTTGTCCACCACTGCATCGGCATCATCGGCGCGCCCCATGCGGCAGGTGCCGACCGGATGAAACACGCCGGCGACGTTGTCGCGCAGATGCGCAGCCAGCGCTGCGCGGTCTTTGATCAGCAACGGCAAATCGATGCGATCACCGGTCAGCGTGCCGAGCGCGAAATCGCTGAGGCCCGGCACGATATCGAGCATGGTCGCGATGAACTTCGCCTTGACCGCATTGCCGCGCCCCACTTCATTTATGCGCCGCAGCTTGTCGGTAAAGCGCACCGGAAACGGCCGCCCGCCGAGCACCCGCAGTTGTTCGCTGCAGACGATGTCCACCGCGCGGTCAAAGGCCGTCATCATGCGCTGCAAATCGATGTCCTCACCGAGGAAATTAAATTCGACCTCCGGCAACGCCGTCGGCGCATTCGAGGCCAGACGAACGCGCCCCGCGGCCTTGGGCCGCAACAGTGTCGGCGCGATATTGCCGATCTGTTCGCCGAGCGCGTTCCATGAGGTTTTGCTTTGCACATTCACAAACAGATCGGCCGGCGCGCAACCGTCGAGCCCGCTGGAAAAACGCAGACTGACGACGGGCACCGTGCGCAATTCCGCCGGCTGGCGCGCCGCGCGTTTCAGATGCATGCCGATGAAGAGCACCGGATGGTTCTGCAGATTGGCGCCGACACCGCGGCGCGGCGCGATGACGTCAATGCCGTGCGCCTGCAACGCGCCCGCATCGCCGATGCCCGAGCGCAGCAACAGCGCCGGTGAAAAAATCGCGCCGCAGGTGACGATCACTTCGCGCGCGCGGAATTCCTTCACCGCGCCGTCGACGATGGCGCTGACGCCGACCGCGCGCCGGCCTTCGAACAGTACCCTCGTCACCTGCGCGTTGGCGGCGACAGTGAGATTGGCGCGACGGCGCGCGGCGGCATCGAGATACACAAAGGCTGCCGATGCGCGGCCGTTTTCCTGACGGCACATCGGCGCCGCACCGAGACCATCGCGAAAATCCGCATTCATATCGTCAATAAACGGCAGGCCGTTCGCCTCGGCCCACGCCGCCACTGCGCGCGCCTGCGGCGGCCAGCGGTCGCGCGTGATACGGCGGATCGGCAGCGGACCGTCCTTGCCGTGCAGCGCGCCGTCAAAATCGCAATCGGTTTCGAGTTTGCGGAAATACGGCAAAACGCCGTTCCAGTCCCAGCCATCCGCGCCGGCGCGCGCCCAGTCATCGTAATCAGCCGGCGTACCGCGCAGCGCCACCATGCCCATCACCGATCCGCCGCCGCCGAACACGCGCGCCTGCGAAAAGCCGGTCGCCGCGGAATTGTCGCGCGTGCGCCAGTGGCCCTTGAGCCCGTTCCAGAAATACGCCTTGTTGAAATACGACGCCGGATAAACACTCGCAATGTCCGCCGGCTCGGCGCCCGGCTGCACATCGCGCCCCGCTTCAAGCAGCAGAACGGAATGCGCCGAACGTTCGGTCAGCCGGCTGGCAATCACGCAACCGGCCGTGCCGCCGCCGACGACAATGGTGTCGAAACTGGGAGTCATGCACGTATTTTGCCTGATCGCCTTGCCTCTTACTTTTCTGCGATTGTGCATATGGGGGGCAACTGCTTTTAAGTTTGCTAACGCGGTGCTTCAAGATCGCCGGGGGTAGCCCGGCAGCTACTTACTTTCTCTTGGGCGGCCAAGAGAAAGTAAGCAAAGAGAAGCGCCCCGGACACGGTATCGCGAAGCGCGGTGCGGGCAGGGGCGCATAAGGCTGCGATCAACGGCGTGGACCGGTGCTTGTGCGGCTGCTCCCGCACCGGCGCTGCGCGATACCGCGTCGCAGCCGCGCCCTGGTGAGACGCCCCCTACGGGGGTTCCCTGCGTTACTCAAGGGACTGGACCCCGCGCAATAAATAAACGCGGAACACTTCGACTACCGATGGTTTTGGTTCCCCCTTGAGAGCCGCCGAGCAGCACAGCCCTGTCGGGGGCAGTCGGCGAGCACTGTCTGAGCGCCCGCGTAGCGGGCGCGAGTTGCGCAGCCGCCCGACAGGGCGAGCAGCGCAGGGCAGTCCGAAGGACCGGCGAACCAGGGGCCGCTTCTTTTGGTTACTTTTCTTGGCGGTTCAAGAAAAGTAACCAGCCGCCGGGCTGCCCCCGGCGAACTTGAAGCACCGCTTCGACAAAGTAAGAAGCCGCCCCTCCCCCTCAAGGGGAAAAGGAAAATTACTCAGAGGTCACCTTCAACTCCCGCACCAGCTTCCCGTACGTCGCGATCTCCGCCTGAATATAAGCCGTGAATTCCGCCGCGGAATCACCGATCGGAATGAACGCCAGTTCAATGAGGCGCTTGTTGATCTCCGGCGCATTCAACGCCGCAACCGCCGCCGTGCGCACGCTCGCCACGATGTTCTTCGGCGTTTTCGCCGGCAGCATGAGGCCGAACCAGGTTTCGGATTCGTACCCCGGATAACCGCTCTCGGCGATGGTCGGATACTCCGGGATCAGCGGCACGCGTTTCGGACTCGTCACGGCGAGCGCGCGCAGGCGCCCGGTCTGCACATGCGGCATGGCGGTGACGATGTTGGCGAAATAGATCTGCGTTTCGCCGGCGAGGATGGACGACTGCGCGCCGCCGCCCCCTTTATAAGGCACGTGCACGAGTTCAATGCCGGCACGGCGGTTGAAGAGTTCCACCGCCATGTGCGTCGGCGTGCCGGTGCCCGCCGAGGCGTAGTTGATGCCGCCGGGTTTTGCTTTCGCCGCCTGGATCAGTTCGGCGACGGTTTTCACCGGCAGCGACGGATGCACGGTCAGCACCAGCGGCGAGGAGGCCAGCCGCGTCAGCGGCGTGAGATCGCGCACGATGTCGTAGGCGAGGTTTTTGTAGAGCGTGACATTGATGGCATGTGTGACCGCCATCTGGAAAATCGTGTGCCCGTCGGGCGCCGACTTCGCGGCGATCTCCGCGCCGATATTGCCGCCGCCGCCGGCGCGGTTATCGACCACCACCTGCTGTTTGAAGGTCTGCGAGAGGTGCGCCGCCAGCATGCGGCCGACAATATCGCTGCCGCCACCCGGCAACGAGGGCACGATGTAACGCACCGATTTGCTCGGATAGCCCTGCGCGCAGACGGCCGGCGTCGCAAACGCGCAGGCCAGCGCAAAAACGGTTTTGCGGTTCATATGGCTCCTCCGGCAATGACGCGAGCGGCCCTGCGGCTTCTGCTGTCGCGCATGCACCCGCACAGTGCATCACAGCACACGATGGCGGTCAAGACGGCAGACGCCGACGGCGCGGCGGGAATGCAGTAAACTTGATCAAAACAAGAGCATCGTTCCGCGCAGGCCGCTGCGCGCGCCAATGATGCCGCACCCGCGATCGAAACCAATCCGCGTTTGGAGGAGCAAGACAGTGGACCGCGCATTCTGGATTACCTGGTACGACCTGCCCGACAACGGCCGCGAGCAATATCTCGACTGGCTGCATAAAACCTACATACCGAAAGTCACCGCGCGACCCGGCGTGTTGTGGGCCGCGCACTACGCGTCGGAGAGCAATGTCGCGCCGCTTGGCGGCGGCAAGGGCATGGTCTCGAGCCACGTCAGCGGCGTGCCCGACGGCGACCGTTACATTCTGATCTTCGGCGCCACCAATGCGCATGCCTTCATGCACCCGGCGCCAGGCAAATTCAACGCCGCGCTGCCCGAAGCCGACCGCAAGATGCTGGCGCTGCGCCGCGGCGAGCGCGTCAACATCATGCTCGAAGAAGCCACGGTGCTCGGCCCGGCCTCCGGCTACATGGCGCTGACGCCCTCGGCCGGCATTCAGCTCGGCAGCTTCAACTGCGCGGACTACACCGACGAGGAAGAAATGGCCGAGTGGTATGCGAACGACCGCTTTCCCTCGCTCGAACATGTGACGGGACTGATCCGCGCGCGCAAACTCGTTTCGGTGGCGGGCTGGGCGAAACACGCCTGCTTCTACGAATTCACCTCGGTCGAAGCGCGCAACGAACATTTTGTCTTCTACCAGAAGAACAACCCGCAGATGGAAGCCGAGTCGAAACGCATCGTCGGCAAACTCGTGCACGCGCCGAAGTCG
>CAZVDN010000224.1:0-6366 GCA_964625665.1 uncultured Streptomyces sp.
CTTCGCGTATCGCGGTGATTCTCATGCTTTGCTCTCGGTCCTTGTTCCAGCTTCCTGGTTCCTGTTTCCGCTTACTCCGCCTTCAGTCCCGAGGCGCGGATCACCTTGCCCCATTTTTCGATCTCGCTCTTCACCTGCGCCGTGAATTCCTCCGGCGTGCTGGCGACGATGTCGAAGCCGAGTTCCTGCACGCGCTTGGCCGTCTCCGGTTGTGCGATCAGGCGCTTGATGTCGGCGGCAATCTTGTTGACGATCGCCTTCGGTGTGCCGGCCGGCACGAACACGCCCTGCAGCGTATCGGCTTCCTGTCCCTTGAAGCCGGCTTCGGCCATGGTCGGCACGTCAGGCAGCGCGGCCGAACGCTTGGCGCTCGTCACCGCCAACCCGCGCAGCCGGCCGCCCGTGATATGCGGCGTTGCCGGCGGCATTGCCACACAGCCGAGCGGCACCTGATTGCCGATCACCGACGCCACTGCAGGGCCGGCGCCGCCGAAAGGCACGCGCACGATGTCGAGCTTTGCCGTCATCTTGAAAAGTTCCGCCGACAGATCGGGCGTGGTGCCGACGCCCGGCGTGGCGACGCTGTACTTTTTGCCGTCCTTCATTGTCACCGACACGAGGTCCTGCATGGTCTTTGCCGGCACCGACGGGTGCGCCACAAACACGTTGGGCGAGGCCGCGATGTTGGTCACCGGCACGAAGCTCTTGTAGGGGTCATAGGGAATTTTCGCGTAAAGCGTGGGGTTCACGACATAACTCGAACTCACCACGGCAATCGTGTAGCCGTCGGCGGTTGCAGTCGCCGCCATGCCCATGCCGATGTTGCCGCCGGCACCGGCGCGGTTATCGACCACCACCTGGTTGTTCCACGCCTCGGACAATTTTGCCGCCACCACGCGCGCGATCACATCGGTCGGGCCGCCCGGCGCAAAGGGCACGATCATGCGCACGGCCTTCGCCGGATAGGGCGCATCGGCTGCAGTGGCCGTAGTGGCCATATTGGCAAAGGCCGCGATGGCGGCCGCCGAAACAAGTGAAACCTTGATTACTGAATGCATGCTGCACCTCACGACTGAAAAATTATTCGGGTTGAATGCCGGCCGCCTTGACCACATTCGCATAACGCGCGATTTCCGTCTGCAGAAATCCCGCAAATTGTTCGGGCGTGCTGAATGCCGGATCGAAGCCGGCACCGGTGATGCGTTCGCGGCCTTCGGGCGACTTCATGATGCGCGCGATGTCGCCGTTCAGGCGCGCGATGATTTCACGCGGCGTTCCCGCCGGCGCGGCAATGCCGTACCAGCTCAGCACTTCAAAGCCGGCAAAGCCCGCCTCTTTCGAGGTCTGCACATCGGGCAGGACCGGCGAGCGTTCACCGGCCAAAACCGCCAGCGCGCGCACCCGTCCCGCCTGCACCTGCTGCACGGCCGAAGGCACGCCGATCACGACCATCTCGATCTGGCCGCCGATCATGCCCATCATCGCCTGGTTCGATCCTTTGTAAGGTACATGCACCAGTTTGATTTTTGTCTGCACATTGAGCATCTCGCCAGCCAGGTGCTGCCCGGTGCCCAGCCCGCCGGAACCGAAATTGAGTTTGCCCGGATTGCCGCGTGCCAGTTGCACGAATTCCTTCAGCGTTTTCGCCGGCACGCTCGGATGTATCAACAACACGTTGGGAATCTGCGCCACCAGCGAGACCATGGCGAGGTCCTTCACCGGGTCGTAGGCGAGCTTTTTGTAGAGGCTCGGGCTAATCGCCAGCGCGGGCGAAACCAGCGCGATCGTATAACCGTCGGGGGCCTGCTTCGACGCATAGTCGGTACCGACATTGCCACCGGCGCCGGGCCGGTTGTCGATTACAACCGGCTGACCGAGGCTTTCCGTCAGTTTCTGTCCGACCACGCGGCCGAGAATATCGGTCGGCCCGCCAGGCGGAAACGGCAGAATCATGCGCACCACCTTCGACGGATAGGGCGCATCGGCCGCCACCGCGGCCGTCGCCGCAACCACCGCGCCTGTGCAGGCCAGCGCGCATTTCACAATGTTTAGCATCGGGTCCCCTTAGCCTTCGACAGGCGCGCCATTGTACGACTGTTTGCGCGTGAAATTTCAGCGCGCCACGGCGGTTTCCGACAGGCGCACGGTCTTGCCGCCGACTACCGCTTCCTCGATCGCCAGCGTGATCGCCAGATTGCTGCGCGCCTCGCGCGGTGTGGCCAGCATGCAGGGCTTGCCGGTCGCCACATGATCGAGCCAGTTGCGCGTCTCGCTCGCCAGCGGCCCCCAGAATTCGCCGCCGACCCAGTCGCCGGGCGCCGAACTCGAAAGAAACGCCATGTTCACGGTCAGGTCCGGCACATAGATGTGCGGGATGCCGCGTTCGGTGTACATGATCTGGTCGAGATGGTCATCGTCGATCATCAGCACGCCTTCGGTGCCGATCACCTCGATGCGCGCGCAATAACCGAGCGACGGATATTTGTCAGGCAGCGCAAAGCTGCAGCTGAAATTCACCAGCGCACCGTCGGCCAGCGTCACCACCGCGTAGGTGACATCGTCGCAATCGAAGCCGGCCTTGCGGATGGTGCCGCCCTTGCCGCGCGCCCACACTTCAACGGCGGGATTATCGGGCACCCACCAGCCGAGCATGTCGACGAAGTAGGTGAGCGAATCCACCACCGGTGTGGCGTGCGGATCGCGCTTCAGCATCTGAAAGACCTGGGCGCGCGAATTGTAGATGCGCGCCGACAGCCCGGAGACGCTGCCGAGCCGCCCGAGCGAAATCTGTTCCTTGACGGTCAGATAACGCCGTTTGAAGCGGCGGCTGTAGCCGACGTGCAGGCTGCCGCTGCTCTGCGCCGCCGCGGCGATCAGGCGGTCGGCGTCTTCGAGTTTCAGCGCGATCGGCTTTTCGACCAGCACGTGTTTGCCCATTTCCAGCGCCTGCAGCACCGGCTCGACATGCTGGTGCTCGCCTGTGGAAACCACCACCGCGTTGATCGCCGGATTGGAAATCACTTCAAGGCTGTCGGTGCCGACGATGGTCGCGCCGGAACTCTCCGCCAGCTTTTTCGCCGCGCCTTCGTTGATGTCGGCGACGCCGATGCAACGCACGGCAGCGTGCGACGACGCCAGTTTGGCGCGCATGGTGCCGATGCGGCCGGCGCCGATGATGGCCAGTCCGATTTCCGTGCGCTGCAATTCTTTTCTGCTCACTGCGGTCTCCATACCCATGTTTTTCCGGATTCGCCATCATAGCCGACTGCGGGCGCCCGGCGCGGCGGTGTGCCACTGCACAATTTGCCGCGTTGCGGTTTGGCAGCACGTATACTTCGCCCATGTCACCCGCCGCACCGCCTGCCGTCAGCTGCGCCACCTGCAAGGCCTGCTGCTGCAAGCTCGAAGTGATCCTCATGGGCGATGACGACGTGCCGGCAGAGTTCAGCGAAATGGATCGCTGGGGCGGCGAGGTGATGAAGCGCCTCGACGACGGCTGGTGCGCCGCGCTGGACCGCAAGACGCTGCGCTGCCGTATCTATGCGCAGCGGCCGATGGTCTGCCGCGAGTACCCGGTCGGTGAAGGCGATTGCCTCACGGAACGCGCAAAGGCTTCCCTGTAAGCGGCATTCCGCCGGCGTTTCCGGAGCACCCGATGTCCGAAGTACTCATGCCCTGCGGCGAGCCGGCCGCCGGCGACTGCATTGCGGCCACCCGCCGGTGGCTCGAGTGTGCCGTCATCGGGCTCAACCTCTGCCCGTTCGCGCGGGCCGTGCACCACAAGCGGCAGATCCGTTATGCGGTGACCGCTGCCGGCACCGCCGACGAACTGCTGGCCGAACTCGCGCACGAACTTGAAATTCTCTCGGCAGCGGATGCCGGCGCCATCGACACCACGCTGCTGATTCATCCGCTGGTGATGAACGGCTTCCTCGATTACCGGTTTTTCCTCGATGAAGCCGACGCCGCGGTGCGCAACCTCGGGCTCGAAGGCGTGCTGCAAATCGCCAGCCTGCATCCGCACTACGAATTCGCCGGCAGCGCGCCGGACGACATCGACAACTACAGCAACCGTTCGCCCTATCCGACGCTGCATCTGCTGCGCGAGGCGAGCATCGACCGCGCGGTTGCAGCATTTCCGGACGCCGCTTCCATCTACGACAGGAACATTTCCACCCTGCGCCGCCTGGGCCACGCGGGCTGGCAACAACTCTGGACACCCAAACCATGAACACACAGCCGACACTCCACTGGAACGAAGGCGGCGCGGCACAATCGGCGCACTGGCGTTCGGAACGCGGCGCACCGCCGCCCAAACGCGTGGAAATCGCCGATGACCGCATGACGGCCGACGTCGCCTATCGGCACGCCTGCGAAGGCACCGCGCTGTTGTGGCGTGGCGACTTCCAGAATGCGCGCCAGCTGTTGCTCGCGATGGCGCGACGCGCCGACCGCAAACCGCGCGCGCCGCGCGCCGTGCGCGGCGGACCGCCGGTGGTGGCAGCGCTGGAATTTCCCGAAGCCTTCCACCGCTACCGTCTGAGCCGTTCGCAACGCGCGCGCACGCTCGGCATGCTGCTCATTCCGCTTGACGGTGCTTCCGGCGTGCCGCTGTCGCGCGCGCCCGATGTGCGCCTGGCCTGCAGCGAGGCCTGGGGCACCGCGGACGCCGAAAGCAGCGCCTCGATCACTTCGCTGCGCGAACTGCTCGGCCTGATCGGCGCCATGAATGGCGCAAGAAGGGCATGGACATTCCGACGCTCACCGGCCGCATCCATCCGCATTACGGCGTGTTCGCGCCGCTGCGCAATGATTACATCGAACTCGTGATCGCAGCGCCGCTGTCTTCGCCGCTGCCGGCGCTCGCCTTCGATATCGGCGCCGGCACCGGCGTGATCGCCGCGGTGCTTGCGCAGCGGGGCATCGCGCAAATCATTGCCACCGAACAGGACCCGCGCGCGCTCGAGTGCGCGCGCGCCAACATCGCGCGGCTCGGCTACTTCGGCAAGGGCAAAGTCATTGAAGCCGATCTTTTCCCCGAAGGCCGCGCTAACCTCATCGTCTGCAATCCGCCGTGGATACCGGCGCGGCCAAGCAGCGCGCTTGAACACGCCGTCTACGACCCGGACAGCCGCATGCTGCTGGGTTTCATCAGCGGCCTCGCCGCACATCTTGAAACGGACGGTGAAGGCTGGCTGGTGCTCTCGGACATTGCCGAGCGCCTGGGGCTGCGCACGCGCGAAATGTTGCTCGCCGCCTTCGCCGCCGGCGGACTCGAAGTCTCGGGCCGCAGCGAAGTGCGGCCGCATCATCCGAAGGTCCATGACGAAACCGATGCGCTGCATGCCGCGCGCGCCGGCGAAGTGACTTCGCTGTGGCGGCTGAAGGTCCATTAACCGGCCGCCACCGCACACTCAGGGGCGCTTGATGAGGTCCTGCAGGTTTTCTTCGCCGCCGAAGCGCCACGACAGCAGCTCTGTATTGTCATAACACCGGGCCAAGGGGTCGGCAGCAACCAGCGCCTCTGCGGCTGCGCGGTCTGCGGTTTCCAGCAGCATCACCGTGCCGCGCCAGGCCAACCCGTCATCAGCGAGCAGAAGGCCGTGTACGATTACGTGGTCGGCACGGTCAGCGTGATCGAAATACCGGCGCTGCGTGGCCAGCAGATCGGGTCCGACATCAACTGTCGCTTCGGCAATGTAAAGAAACCGCGGGTTGTTCGCGTTGCCTTGAAACTGCCACATCGTACGGCCCGAGCAGTTTTCGAAGCGCCGCACCCGTATGTTTTCGAAGACACCGCCTTTTGCCAGCGGATCGTCGTGCGCGAACACCTGCGCTGCCGCCGCATCCGGCAGATCGACGATATGCATGCTGCCGGTCACGGTTTTGCCGTCCGCCGACATCGTCGGCCCGCGCGCAATCATCGCATCGATATAGGGACGCATGAAGGCCCAGTGCGCTTTGAGCAGGCCCTTGCGTGTTTCAAAGGCGCCCGCCCTGTCGCGACAGTAAAAGAAATACTGCATCAACGTGCGGCAAACGGCAGTTGCGCGGTCAGCCCGGTTTCTTTGGCGATGCGCGCCAGGTCCGCCAGCGTGTCTTCCGGCAGCAGCAAGCCATCGCGCCGGTTGGCCGCATCGTTGTTTGCCTCGATCTCACCCGGATAGAACACCTCGTCGTGGCCCTTCGCCAGCGGCACCGATTTCAATTCGGCAATGTATTGCTCCATGCGCGCGTTGAATTCGGCCAGCGGCTGGAAGGCCTCGATGTTGATGGCGATCATGAAGTGGCCGCAGTTGCTCTTCTCGGCGGTCTTGTAGGGGCTGTGCACCTGCGACAAGAAGCCGCTGCCCGTCAGCACGCCCG
>CAZVDN010000225.1:0-6344 GCA_964625665.1 uncultured Streptomyces sp.
CGGAGGTATAACCGGAACAGGTAATGCTGAACGCGGACAGTGTGCCCTCGTCGATCGCACGCTGAATGCCGCCGTAATCGAGCCGGGTCGTCAGCATATGCGCAAGCGGGGAATTGTCGAGCAGCGCAATCGGCGTCTTGCGGCCAAGACCGCCGATCAGGGTCGAGAGTACCCACTTGCCGCTGTTGCGGAACGCACCAAAGGGGTCGGCGCGGTAGACGTGATGCACATGGAAGTTTTTCCACACCGTCATCAACTGGCGCACGCCCTGACGGAAATTGCCGGCATTGGCGGCCAGCACCGTCGCGTTGATTGCGCCGGCCGAAGTGCCGCAGATAATCTTGAACGGCACCGGCGTGTCGGCCGGCAGCATTTCGGAAATGGCGCGCAACACGCCGACCTGGTAAGCCGCGCGCGCGCCGCCGCCGCTGAGTACAAGGCCGACCTTGGGCTGCCTGGAACGCTCGCCGCTGTCCATCGAAGTCTGAAAACCACGGTAGTCGAATGCGTCCATATTGCCACACCAGCGTCCCGGATTGGCGGTATATGCGTTAACGGGTCTTTAAGACGAAGTCTTGAGCCCGCGCCGCAGCGGCGCCTCAACTGTGATGCAGCTGCCGGTAAAAGCTGTAGAGCATGCCGGCAGTGGCGCCCCAGATGTAGCGCCCCTCGAAGGGCATCGCCAGATAGTGGCGATGGCGACCGTTGAAGTGGTAATAACGCCGCAGGTGGTTGGCCGGATCGAGAAAATGGGCGAGCGGCACTTCAAAGGTGGCGGCCACCTCGAACGGATCAGGCTTGAGGTCGAATGGCGGTTCGATCCAGCCGACCACCGGGCTGATACGAAAGCCGGAAGACATTTCATGCAACGGCAGCATGCCCAGCACCTCGACACGCTCGCGGGGCAACCCGGTCTCTTCGGTGGCTTCGCGCAGGGCCGTGTCGATGCGGTTTTCGTCGCCGCCTTCGACGCGGCCGCCGGGAAAACTGATCTGGTTCGGATGGTCGCGCAAATGAGAACTGCGCTGGGTCAGCAGCACATTGATATCGCCGTCACGGCTGACCAGCGGCACCAGCACGGCAGCCAGCGTGACCCGCGCACCCGGCGGCACCGGGGAGAGGTGCAGATCATCTGGCAGCGGTGCCGGCGGCCGGCGCTGCAGGCGCTCGACGATCTCGTCGCGCGTGAACACGGCGCGACCGGTATTGCTCGCGGAACCGCCGTGGCTGTTTGAGTTCATCGAAGCAGCGCAATCCGCCTACCAGGCGATCGCCGCACGGTCGTAATAAAAACCGCCGCTGGGCCCGCCGTCCGGCAGCGTCGCCAGCCACACCGCGGTGTCAGCGCCCTGTTCGAGTGTGCGCGTCGCATAGGGGCCGCCCATGTCGGATTTGACCCAGCCCGGCGACATCGAATTGACCAGAATGTTGGTCCCGCGCACCTCCGCGGCAACGATGCGCGTCAGCGCATTCAGGGCGGTTTTCGACATGCGGTAGGCCGGCGTGCCGCTCGACATTTCCGACAACTGGCCAAGCCCGCTCGACACATTGACGATGCGGCCGCGGTTGTTTTTCTTCATCAGCGGCAACAACGCCTGGATCAATGCCAGCGGCGCGAGGACATTGATCTCGAACGTGTCGCGATAGGTCTGCAGATCGGAACTCAGCGCGCGCGATCCTTTGGGATCGATCTGAACCCCGGCATTGTTGACCAGCACATCGAGGCGGCCGAATTGCGCCGAGATATGCGCGGCGAGCGCCTTGATGTCGGTGGCATCCGTCACCTCGAGTTTGCAGGTCGAGGCCCTGCCACCGCCGGCGCCGCATTCGGCGTTGATTTTTTCGCAGGTGGCTTCACCCTTGGCGACATCGCGGCTGGTCAGCACGACCTGCATGCCGAGTTTCACCAGTTGACGAGCGATTTCGCTGCCGATGCCGCGATTGCCGCCGGTGACGACTGCAACGGCAGCGCTCATGTCCGAAGCCACTGCGGATCGCTGCTCAGACGACCTTGACCGGAATCTTGCCGATCTTGCTGCGCCACTCGCGCGGGCCGCTGTCGTGCACGGCGTTGCCGGTCGGGTCGACGGCCACCGTCACCGGCATGTCCTTGACGTCGAACTCGTAGATCGCTTCCATGCCCAGATCACCGAAGGCGAGCACTTTCGACGCCTTCACCGCTTTCGACACCAGATAAGCCGCGCCGCCGACCGCGATCAGGTGCGCGCCGCCGTATTTCTTGATGGTCTCGACGGTCTGCGCGCCGCGTTCGCTTTTGCCGATCGAGCCGATGAGGCCGGTCTTACCGAGCATGGTTTCCATGAATTTGTCCATGCGGCGCGACGTCGTCGGGCCCGCCGGGCCGACCACTTCTTCGCGCACCGGATCGACCGGGCCGACGTAATAGATCAGTTTGTTGGTGAAATCGACCGGCAGCTTCTCGCCCTTGGCGATCATGTCGACAATACGCTTGTGCGCGGCATCGCGGCCGGTGAGGATTTTGCCGTTCAGCAGCAAACGGTCGCCCGCCTTCCAGGTCGCCACCTCGGCCTTGTCGAGTTTGGCGAGATCAACGCGTTTCGCGCCGGCGGCCATGTCGATGCTGAGCTTGGGCCAGTGGTCGAGGCTCGGCGCCTCGAATTTCGCCGGGCCGGAACCATCGAGTTCGAATTCCAGATGGCGGGTGGCCGCGCAGTTCGGCACGATGGCCACGGGTTTCATCACGGCGTGCGTCGGGTAATCGAGCACTTTCACATCGAGCAGCGTGGTCAACCCGCCGAGGCCTTGCGCGCCGATGCCCAGCGCGTTGATTTTCTCGAAGAGCTCGAGGCGCAGTTCTTCGGCGCGGTTCTTCGGCCCGCGCGCCTTCAGTTCATGCATCGACAGATGATCGAGGATGGATTCCTTGGCCAGCACCATCGCTTTTTCCGGCGTGCCGCCGATGCCGACACCGAGCATGCCCGGCGGACACCAGTCGCCGCCCATGGTCGGCACCTGTTCAAGCACCCAGTCAACCACACTGTCGCTCGGATTGAGCACGGCGAATTTGGTTTTGCTCTCCGAACCGCCGCCCTTCGCGGCCAGCTTCACTTCCACTTTGTCGCCCGGAACCAGTTCCATGTGCACGACGGCCGGCGAATTGTCGCGCGTGTTTTTGCGCGCACCGTCCGGGTCGGCGACGATCGAACCGCGCAGCGGGTTTTCCTTGTTGGTGTAGGCGCGGCGCACGCCTTCACTCACCATGTCGGTCACCGACAGCGTGGCATCCCAGCGCACATTCATGCCGACTTTCAGATACACGACGGCGATGCCGGTGTCCTGACAGATCGGGCGATGGCCTTCGGCAGCCATGCGCGCGTTGATCAGGATCTGCGCAATGGCGTTTTTCGCCGCCGGCGACTGTTCGTGCTCATAGGCTGCAGCCATCGCCTTGATGAAATCGACGGGGTGGTAGTAGGAAATGAACTGGTACGCATCGGCGATGCTCTGGATGAAATCTTCCTGCTTGATGGTGGTCATCGATCGGCCTTTTTCAAATCAATGAAAGAATCGTGAAAATTGCGTGTTCAGAACGGCAGAGTTAGATTGCCGCGCGCCGCACCGGCATCGACGACCGCCAGCGCCGTCATGTTGACCAGGCGCCGCACCGTCGCCGTCGAGGTGACGATATGCACGGCCTTGGCCGCACCGAGCAGAATCGGGCCGACGGTAATGCCGTCGCCCGCGGCGGTTTTCAACAGATTGAACGCGATGTTGGCGGCGTCCAGCGTCGGCATGATCAGCAGATTGGCATCGCCCTTCAGGCGCGAATTCGGGAAAGCACCGCGCCGCACATCGGCGGACAACGCGGCATCGCCGTGCATTTCGCCCTCGACCTCGAGGTCCGGCGCGATCCGTTCGATCAGTGCCAGCGCCGCGCGCATTTTCTGCGCAGTCACGGTATTGGCAGTGCCGAAACTCGAATGCGACAGCAGTGCCGCCTTGGGCGTAATGCCGAAACGGCGGATCTCTTCAGCGGCGAGCACCGTCATCTCGGCGATCTGCTCGGCCGTCGGATCGAAATTCACATAGGTATCGCAGATGAACACCGTGCGGCGCGGCAGCAGCAGCACGTTCATCGCATAAAAATGATTGACCCCCTGGCGGCGGCCGATCACCTGCTCGATATAATGCAAATGCGTCTGGTGCGTGCCGAAGGTGCCGCAGATCATGCCGTCGGCTTCGCCGCGGCGCACGCACATCGCGCCGATCAGGGTCAGGCGCCGGCGCATTTCGATCTTCGCGTATTCCTGCGAGACGCCTTTGCGCTCGGTCAGGCTGAAATATTCCTGCCAGTAGGCGCGGTAGCGTTCATCCCATTCGGGATTGATCAGGTCGAAATCGACGCCGGCCTTGATGCGCAATCCGTACCGCTCGATGCGGCGCTCGATGACTGCCGGCCGGCCGACCAGCACCGGGCGCGCGAGTTTCTCGTCGACCACCACCTGCACGGCACGCAAGACGCGCTCGTCTTCACCCTCGGAGTAGACGATCTTCCGGCCGCGGCTCTGTTTGGCTGCCGCAAACAGCGGCTTCATGATCATGCCGGAGTGATAAACGAACTGCTGCAGCGAATCGCGATAGGCATCGAGATCGGCAATCGGCCGCGTCGCCACACCGCTGTCCATCGCCGCCTTTGCCACCGCCGGCGCCACCTGGGCAATCAGCCGCGGGTCGAACCGACGCGGAATCAGATAATCGGGGCCGAATGAAATATTCTGTTCGCCGTAGGCCATGGCGACCACATCCGACTGCTCGGCCTGGGCCAGCGCGGCGATCGCGCGCACCGCAGCCATTTCCATTTCGGTGTTGATCGTCGTCGCGCCGACATCGAGCGCACCGCGGAACACAAACGGAAAACACAGCACGTTGTTGACCTGGTTCGGGTAATCGGAACGGCCGGTGGCCATCACCACGTCGGGCTTGGCTGCTTTGGCAAGCTCGGGCAGGATTTCCGGTTCAGGATTCGCCAGTGCAAGTATCAGCGGCCGGTCCGCCATCTGCCGCACCATGTCCTGCGTCAGCACCTTGCCCGCGGACAGGCCGAGAAAAACATCGGCGCCGGCGATCACTTCAGCCAGCGTGCGGGCCTTGGTTTCGACGGCAAACTGTTCCTTGTCCGGGTCCATCAGGACCTTGCGGCCCTTGTAGACCACGCCCTCGATGTCGGTGACGACGATGTTGGCCTTGTTGAGGCCGAGCTTGCACAGCAGATTAAGGCAGGTCAGTGCCGCCGCACCGGCACCGGAGACCACCAGTTTGATCTTGCCGATGTCCTTGCCGACCACCTTAAGGCCGTTGATGAATGCCGCGCTGACGGTAATTGCCGTGCCGTGCTGGTCATCGTGAAACACCGGAATGCGGCAACGCTCGCGCAATTTGCGCTCGACGATGAAACACTCGGGCGCCTTGATGTCTTCAAGGTTGATGCCGCCGAAGGTCGGCTCGAGGCTGGCGATGATGTCGACCAGCTTGTCGGGGTCGCGTTCGTTGATTTCGATGTCGAACACATCGATGCCGGCGAACTTCTTGAAGAGGACGGCCTTGCCTTCCATCACCGGTTTGGCCGCGAGCGGGCCGATCGCGCCGAGTCCGAGAACCGCCGTGCCGTTGGTAATGACGGCAACCAGATTGCCGCGCGCGGTCAGGTTACGCGCTTCGGCAGGATTCTTCTCGATTTCGGTACAGGCGAACGCCACGCCAGGGGTGTAAGCCAGCGCCAGATCACGCTGGTTGATCAGCTGCTTGGAAGCCTCGACCGTGATCTTGCCGGGGCGCGGAAAGCGGTGGTAATCGAGGGCGGCTTGCTTGAGCTGGTCGGCTGGAATCTGGATCGTCGTGGGCATGTTCAACAAAGCAGCGAAATGGGCAGGGGCGCGCAGTCTACTCCTGTTGCCGCCAGGCAGGAAGGTGCCGCATGCGTAAACCGGGAACCGGGGGAGGCTGGAGAGTTTGGGTAGTTTGGGTAGTTACAATCAGCCCTCCGATTCTTGGACCCGCTCTGGCCCCCCGCGCAACATGAACGCGCCTGCCCATCCTGATATGCCTTCCGCTTCCCCACATCTCGCGGCAGCCCGCATGGACGAGATTGAATCGTTCTATGCCATGGAAATCATGCGCGAAGCCACCGCACTGGAAGCCACTGGGCGTTCGATCATTTATCTGTGCGTGGGTGAGCCCGATTTCGTCGCGCCTGAGGCAGTGATGGCGGCGGCCGATGTGGCAGCCCGGCGCGGCGACACCCACTACACGGTGGCACTTGGCATTGAGCCTTTGCGCCGCGCGATTGCAGGCTTTTACCAGAC
>CAZVDN010000226.1:0-4702 GCA_964625665.1 uncultured Streptomyces sp.
TCGGAAAACGCCAGCACCAGTGCCAGCACCGAGATCAGCAGTGCAACGCCCTTGTTGCCGCCGTGATCGCCGCCGTGTCCATGTCCCGACATCTGCACTCCCCTGTTTGCCTGCGCATCCGCGCAACGGGGCGGATTTTCGCCTTTTAATGCACGGCTGAAAAGTCCCCGCGTGACTGCTCAGGTTCAGTTGTTCAGTGCCGGCCGCCTAGTACCAGCCGAAATCCAGCCCGCGCGGATCGCTTGCGGCCTGCAATGTGCCGTCCCCGCCGGCGCGAAACACCGCCTGCATGTTGCCCCACTGCCGGGTGCCGGTACGGATCGCATGCTTTTTCGCGGCCAGCGCGGCCTGCCACTCCGCACTGAATCCGACCGGTTCGATTTCGATGCGGTCCGGCCAGAACTGATGATGGAAGCGCGGCGCCCTGACAATGCGCTCGAGATCGACCGCGTCCTGCTGCAGATAATCGAGCACACCGAGCAGGACCTGGCTGATGATGCGCGAGCCGCCGGGCGCACCGAGCACGAGAACGCCGCGCCCGTCTTCGACAAACGTCGGCGTCATGCTCGACAGCGGCCGTTTGCGCGGCTCGATGCGATTGGCGATCCCGCTGCGCAATTGATATCCGTTCGGCACGTTGGGCGCAATGGTGAAATCGTCCATTTCGTCATTGAGCAGCACGCCGGTGCCGGCCGGCACCACGCCCGAACCGAACAGAAAGTTGATGCTGAGCGTTGCGCCGACGCGGTTGCCCTCGGCATCGATCACCGAATAATGCGTGGTGTTGCCGCTTTCATTTTTTTCCACTGCGCCGATCGACAGGCCGTCGCTCGGCGTCGCCTGCGTTGCGGATATCGATGCAGCGCGGCTTGCCGCATAACGCTTGTCGGTCAGGCGCGCCAGCGGCACCGTCACAAAATCGCTGTCACCGAGATGCAGCGCGCGGTCCTGAAACCCGCGCCGCAATGCTTCGACGATGAGATGCGCGTTGTCGGGCGTACGTGCATCGCCAATGGAAAATCGCTCGAGAATGTTCAAACTCTGCGCCAACGTGACCCCGCCGCCGGAGGGCAATGCCGCGGTAGTGATCGTCGCGCCGCGATAATTGAAGCGCACCGGTGCGCGTTCGATCACCTTGTATTCGGCGAGGTCCTTAAGGCTCCAGACGCCGCCCGCGGCATTGGCCCCGGCCACCAGGGCTTCGGCAATGCGGCCGCGGTAAAACGCGTCACCGCCCTGCGCGGCCAGCGCTTCGAGAGTGTTCGCAAGGTCGGTCTGACGCAGGTGATATCCGGGCTGCGGTGCCCTGCCGTTGTCGAGAAACACCTGCGCGCCGCTGCCGGCACGCAGAAAACGCTCGCGCATCTCGGCGATTCTGGCAAACCGCGGATCGAGCGCAAAGCCCTCACGGGCCAGCGCGATCGCCGGCGCCAGCGTGCGCGCCAGCGGCAGTCGGCCGTATTTGCCCGCCAGATGCACCAGGCCCGCCGGCACGCCGGGAATCGCCGCCGCCCTGCCGCCGGTGTGCGTGGCCTCAGCCAGCGGCTTGCCATCAGGCCCGAGAAACAGTGCCGTGGTCGCGGCCGCGGGTGCGGTCTCTCGTGCATCGATCATCACTTCGTGTTTGTCGGCGGCGCGATGCAACAGCCAGAAACCGCCGCCGCCCAAGCCCGACGAATACGGCTCGACCACCGCGAGCGCCGCGCCGACAGCAATGGCGGCATCAAAGGCGTTGCCGCCCTCGCGCAGAATGCGATAGCCGGCGTCGGTAGCCAGCGGATGTGCCGAAGCGATCGCGGCACCATCGCGCCCGGGCGCGGCCGATGCACCCGCGCACAACAACACAAACAGCAGGCCGCCCAGCCGCACGGCGCGAATGACGCGAAAGCAATGGCCTGAAAACGGATTGATTTTCATCGCGGACTATTGTGCGCCGAAAGGTGCTGCGCAAAAAATTTCTCTGCGCGCATTTTTGCATCATCGGTGGCAGCACGGTTGGCCGGCAGCGCCTGCCGCGCAATGCCCGGATCATCGAAGGCATGCTGCGCGCCGGGATAAACCGCGTATTCAACCGGCGCATTGTGGCCGAGCAGCCGTTTCGCCACGCGCTCGCAGATGCGCGGCGACACTTCCTCATCGTTCGCGGCCAGCAACATCAGCAGCGGCGCCGATGGGCGGTAGGCATCGCGGTCCTGCGCGCCGCACCCGGGATAAAACGCGATCGCCGCCTTGAACCCTCCGTCGGCGGCCGGCGGCAATCCCAATGTCGCCAGGACTGCCATCGCACCGTTCGACCAGCCGAAGAGGCCGATCCGCGCCGGCAAAACATCCCGGCGCGCCCGCAGATAATCCAGCGCGCCCAGTGCATCGAGCGGCCGCACGTTCTGCTCGCTGACGGCGGCCGGCCGGCTGTTGTAGGTGTGAATGCCGAACCCGCCGGCAAAACCACGTGCGCCGAAACTGTCGACATGCAGTGCCACATATCCGCGCTCTGCCCAGAATTCGCCCCATTGCAGATGCCGCTGCGACAGGGTCGTCGCATCGTATTTGCCTGCGGCGCGGCTCGAATAGGCACCGGCACGGCCGTGCATCATGACAATCGCGGGGAACGGGCCCTCGCCCTGCGGCTTCCAGAGATAGGCCGACAGCAACTTGCTGCTGTCGCGGCTTTGCACCTGCACAGTCTCGGGCGCGGCGGCGAATCCACCCGGCCCCACCAGCCATGCCGCCAGCAGCAGAATCAGGGGAATCATGGGGAGCGGTCTGTTCACGGCGGGCTATTCTACCGCGGCGTTTTGCGATGCCGATGCTATGATTTTGCCATGGCGAAGCAAGCGCGCTCCCGCAATTTCAAGGCACTGTTCGCCGCGCACTGGCGCGCCGGCTGGCTGTTCATCGGCCTGTTGTCGGCGCTGCCGCTCGTCCCCCTTGCCAATCAGGAACTGCTGCAGGTGCGCTTCGACCTCGATACGCGCCTGATCGTCGAACAGCGGTTGTGGGAATCCGATCCGGCCTATCGCGGCACCGCCGAAAACTGGGCGCGCTTTGCCGCCTGGCTACTCGACAGCGAACAATTGCTCGAACGCGCGCGTGAACTGCGACCGGCGATCGCCGATGCAATCGAAGCCGATTACCGTCGCGATCTGGCGTTTGCGCTCGGCGGCGTGATCGGCATCTACCTCGCCATGTGGGGCCTGCCGTTCAGCGTGCTTTATCTGTTCGGCATGCTCGCCGAGGCGCGCCTCACCCGCGGTTCAGGCTGAAGTCCGCCGGCGCGCGCGCGCGTCGGTCTTCATTAAAGCCGCGCCCGTGCCGAGAAAGGCTGCGTTGAGCCAGAACGCCGGCCCGAGTCCGAAGGCCGTTCCCAGCGTGCCGAACAGCAGCGGCATCACGACCTCGATGAATCTCTGGCGCCAGCCCATCGCCTCGCCGGCCCGCCCTTCGGGCGCGCGGTTGTAGGTGATGATCATCGTCAGCGGTCCGCAGCAGCCCAGTCCCAGGCCGAAGACAAAGGAAATCACCGCCAGCATCAGCGGATCGGCGACAAACGGAAACAGCACGCAGGTCGCCGCGGTGATCGCCAGCGATCCGAACAGCACGGTCTCCTCGCTGGTGCGCCGCACCAGCACCGGCATGACCACCCGCGCCAGCAATATCGCCAGTCCGTAACCGCCGATGATGAGACCGATGCGTGAGGCCGACAACCCGAGCGAATGGCCGTAGATCGGCATATAGAAGTTGTAGAGTTCGCCGCCGGTCTCGACAATCGCCGCCGCAATCAGCGCGCGGCGCAGCGAGACGTTGCGCAACAAATCCTTTTCGCGGTGCTCCTTCTTCTCCGGCGGCACAACGTGCCGCGGCATCGCATTGCGGTAGAACAGCAGAAACACCAGCGGCGCCACCGGCAGCAGTGCGAGCACCGCATAGGTCGTTTGATGACCGAAATGGTCGATAGAAAAACCGGTCAGGGGCGGCGCGCACAAAGCGGTAATGCCGACACCCAGGCTGTAGAAACCGAAATTTTTTGTCCGCGCATGCCCCGAGCCCGAAGCGCCGATCAGATGCTGTGCGGCAATCGTGAAAAAGATGTAGAGCGCGCCGATCGCAGTGGCCGAGATGTAAAGCATGCCCATGCGCGGCCAGAAATACGGCAGCAGCAGCCCGGCGCCGAGACCGAAGCAGCCGATCAGCATCAGGCGCCGCGGGCCGACGCGGTCCGACCAGCGCCCGACGTGCACCGCAATAAACAGCGAAAAAATCGAATACAGCGAAAACAGGATGCCGACCTCGAACGGCGTGCCGCCGAAGTCGATCGCGTAGAGCGATACCAGCATCTTGCTGCCTTTGTAGGCGATGTGGTTGAGCACCGTCATCGCGACGACAAAATAGAACGTCATGTCGCCCCGGCACCCGCATTGAAAATGAAATTCGCATGCATTGTTCCATTTTAAACCACGCCGGCCGCGGCCCCGCCGGCAACAGCGCGGCGTGGGTTAAACTCATCGCACTTTCAGCACGGGCAACCCGCGGAGAACAGAACATGACCATCACCAAAATCGGCGTCATGAGCCCCGGCGACATGGGCCAGGCCGTCGCCATCCAGCTCAAGCAAGGCGGCTTTGCCGTGCATACGACGCTCGACAAACGCAGCGCGCGCAGCAAGGCGCTTGCCGCCGAGGCCGGCCTCATCGACGTCGGCTCG
>CAZVDN010000226.1:4712-6307 GCA_964625665.1 uncultured Streptomyces sp.
GCGACCTGTGACGTCGTGCTGTCGATCATGAATCCGGCATCGGCGCTCGAATTCGCGCAGGAGGCCGCAGGCGCCATGGCGGCGATGCCCGCCGGCAGCCACAAGGCGCTGTTCGTCGATTGCAATGCAATCGCGCCCACCACCCTGCAGGCAATTGAAGCGGCCATCAGCGCTGCCGGCGGCCGCTGTCTGGACGGCACCATCATCGGCTCTCCGCCGCGGGACGGCGCGCGCTGCAATCTCTATTTCTCCGGCCCCGGCGCCGGCGCGCTGGCGGTGCTGGCCGGCCCGCAGCTCAACGTGCGCATTCTCGGCGAACGCACCGGCGAGGCCAGCTCGCTGAAGATGTGTTACGGCGCCATGATCAAGGGCATACAGGCGCTGATGCTCGAAACCCTGATGGCGGCACGCCGACTCGGCGTCGAAGAAATTTTCGAACAGCAGATGCGCGAAACGCGCAGCGACGTGCATGACTGGATACTCAAGGTCATGCCGGTGATGCCGCCCAAGGCCTACCGCTGGGTGCCGGAAATGCTGCAGATCGCAAAGACCTTCGAAGGCGTCGGCATGACGCCGCGCCTGTTTGAAGGTGCCGCCGATGTCTACACCATGGTGGCGGGCACGGCACTCGGCAAACAGACCCCGGAGAGCCGCGACAAATCGGTCGATGGCCGTGAAGTGATACGCCGGCTCGCCGACGAACGCTGAAAGTCCGCCGCGTCAGACGCGGTACATCGAACGGCGGTCGCGCGCGTAGGTGATGATTTCATTGCCGCCCTCGCGGTTGCTGCGGCCGAGTGAAATCTTGCCCGCCCCGTCGAGCAGCAGTTCGCCGCGCAGCACGTGCACTTCGTCACCGCTCTCCAGTGTGACGAAGGTGCCGTTGAGGCTGTGGTCGAGCAGATAAAAATGCGTGCGCAGCAGGCGGATGCTCAGGTGCTTGCGTGACGCGAGCTTCTCGCGCACCACCAGATCGCAGTCTTCGCCGCGGCCGATCACCAGATTCGCGCGCCCCATATCCATGCGCAGCTTGAGGTTGTGGTAGGTCACCAGCAGGCTGCCTTCGTCGCCGGGAATCGTCTTGTGCGAGCGCATGTTGACGTCGGTCAGCGCCGTGACGTCCTTGTGCCAGACCACCTGGTAGACCGTGGATTCCTCGGTGCTGCCCTTGAGCACCGACTTGAACACCGGCCGCACCGAGGCCTTCAACTCGGGCGACAGATTGCGCTCGGTGGCTTCGGTGGTCAGCACCTGTTCGGCGGCGGCCACCTTGGTCAGATAAGCCGCGGCATTCACCGTGTCGCCGAACACGTCATTGTCTTCGACCAGCACCGGGCCGTAGTGCAGCCCGACGTGCAACTGCACATGATATTGGCCCGGGCGCTTGGAATCGACGGTCGACTGGATTTCGATCGCTGCGGCCACTGCATCGTCGGCGCGGCGGAACACGCACATCGCCTCATCGCCGATGGTCTTGACGATGCGGCCGCGGCGGCGTGTCACCACATCACCGATGATGGTCAGGCAGGCATTGACGACGACACGCGCGGCGTTGTCGCCCAGCGCGTTGTAGAGCTTGGTGCTGTCCGTAATGT
>CAZVDN010000227.1:0-424 GCA_964625665.1 uncultured Streptomyces sp.
GGGGCGCGGCTCCGCTACACTTGGGCCGGCTCCCGTGACCCATCCGCGCACCTTCGCGCCCGCGCTGTTCGTGCCGCTGGTCGCCATCAGCGCCGCCGGCGCTTTGATTGAATACGCACGCGCCACCCAGGGTAACTCGATTGCCCACGTCACCGGCCTGTCGGTCGAAGACAGCGCCACTTATATCGGCATCGATCCGGCAACGCGGCGCAATCTCGAAATTTCGGAAACCATTCGCGGCGAAGTATCGCCGACGCTGCTTTCGCTGTTCGACACCTGCGCTACCGGCATGGGCAGCCGCCTGCTGCGTCATACGCTGCACCACCCGCTGCGCGACCATGCGCCGACGCGCACCCGCCTGGCTGCAGTCGGTCTGCTCGCCGGCGACGGCGCCTTCGCGGCCGAAGCGCTGCGCGGCGCGCTC
>CAZVDN010000227.1:434-5268 GCA_964625665.1 uncultured Streptomyces sp.
AAAACCTGCGTCGACGTCGAACGCATCACGGCGCGCATCGCGCTCAAAAGCGCGCGCCCGCGCGATCTGTCGGGCCTGCGCGACACGCTGGCGCAATTGCCGGACATCTGCTCCCAGCTGTCGCGTCTGGGCAGCCCGCGCCTGCAGGAACTCGCGAAGGATGCGCGGCCTCTGGAAGGTGTCTATTCGCTGCTCGCGCGCGCCGTCCTTGATGAACCGGCCGCCGTAGTGCGCGAAGGCGGCGTCATCAACGATGGCTACGACGCGGAACTCGATGAGTTGCGCGGCATCCAGAACAACTGCGGGCAGTTTCTGCTCGACCTCGAGGCGCGCGAGCGCGCGCGCAGCGGCATTCCCACGCTCAAGGTCGAATACAACCGCGTCCATGGCTTTTACATCGAGGTAACACGCGCGCAATCGGAAAAAGTGCCGGACGACTACCGGCGCCGCCAGACCCTGAAAAACGCCGAGCGCTACATAACGCCGGAGCTGAAAACCTTCGAAGACAAGGCGCTCTCGGCCCAGGACCGCGCGCTGGCGCGCGAGAAACTGCTCTACGATCAGCTGCTCGACAGCCTGGCGCCGGACATCGCCGCACTGCAACGTGTCGCTGCCGCACTGGCGGAGATCGACCTGTTGACCACGTTCGCCGAGCGCGCGCAGACCTTGTCGCTCTGCGAACCCGAACTGGTGGAAACGCCGACCATCGACATCGAAAGCGGCCGCCATCCGGTGGTCGAACAGCAAATCGACAATTTCGTCGCCAACGACACGCGGCTTTCTGCAGCGAGGCAGATGCTGCTCGTCACCGGCCCCAACATGGGCGGCAAATCGACCTATATGCGGCAGGTCGCTTTGATCGCCCTGCTCGCGCATTGTGGCTCGTTCGTGCCAGCCAAACGCGCGGCCATCGGCGCGCTCGACCGCATCTTCACACGTATCGGTGCCGCCGACGATCTGGCGGGCGGCCGCTCCACCTTCATGGTTGAAATGACCGAGGCTGCCTACATCCTCCATCACGGCACGCCGTCCAGCCTGGTGCTGATGGACGAAATCGGCCGCGGCACCTCAACCTTCGACGGGTTGGCGCTCGCGTGGTCCATCGCGAGACAACTGCTCGATGTCAATAAATGCCTGACTCTGTTCGCCACGCATTATTTCGAACTGACGCGCCTCGCGCAGGAATTCAAGCAGGCGGTCAACGTGCACCTCGACGCCGTCGAGCACAAGGACCGCATCGTCTTTCTGCACAGCGTCGAAGAAGGCCCCGCCAACCAGAGTTACGGTCTGCAGGTTGCGCAACTGGCGGGTATTCCGGCCGCGGTCATCCGCGCGGCAAAAAAGCATCTTTTCGAACTCGAGGCGGCGAGCATTGCGCGCGACCGGCAGCCCGACCTGTTTTCGGCCCCGGTCGTGCCGCCGGCCGAAGAAGAACCATCGGTCGCGCCGGAATTGCTCGACAAACTCCAGGCCCTCGACCCCGACGCCCTGACGCCCAAACAGGCGCTCGACGCGCTCTACGAAATCCGCAAGCTGCTCGGCGCGTGAAACTGCGTTCCCTGATCGCAGCGCTTGTGCTGGCAGCCAGCACGCTTGCGCGGGCTGATTTCACCTTTGCACTGCTCGGTGACACGCCATACAGCGCGGGCGAAGAAGGCCAGTTTGCGAGCATGCTGCAGGACATCAATCACAGCGATGTCGCATTTGCAGTTCATGTCGGCGACTTCAAAAACGGGCTTACGTCCTGCAGCGACCAGGTGTTCGAACAGCGCCATGCCTTGTTCGAAGCGTCGCAACACGCTTTCATCTATATCCCGGGCGACAACGAATGGACCGACTGCCACCGGTTGTTTGCCGGCGGCTACGACCCGCTCGAACGGCTGGCCGCGCTGCGCACGCGTTTTTTCAGTACAGTGAACAGTCTGGGCAAAACGCCCCTCAGACTGTCGCGGCAAAGCGACGATCCGGCGGCACCACGCTTTCCCGAACACATGCGCTGGGCATATGGTGGTGTGCAGTTCGTCGCACTGAATTTCCCGGGTGGAGACAATAATTCGCGCATGCCGCAGGAAGCGGCGACACGCACCGCGGCCGCCCTGACATGGTTGCGACAGACGTTTGCCGATGCGCGCAGCCGCAATGCGCCCGGCATCGTCGTGTTCATGCAGGCCAACCCGTTTCTGCGTTCGGGAAATCCGCGCCGCGGCTACGAAACGCTGCTGGCGGCGCTCGCCCAGGAGACCATGCAATTTTCGGGCAGCGTGCTGCTGGGACATGGCGACACGCACATTCACCGCGTTGACCACCCGCTGAAGGATCCGGCAACCGGCACAGCCAGCGCGAACTTCACCCGCGCCGAGGTGTTCGGCAGTCCCGACGTGAACTGGCTGCTGGTGCACGTCACCGAGATTGGCGGCCGCGCGCGGTATTCAATCCGCGCGGGCCGCTGATCCAAGCATTTTCTCAGTGTTGGTGGCCGTGACCGTGCGGGCCGTGCACATGGCCATGTTCGAGTTCTTCAGCGGTGGCGGCGCGCACACCTTCGACGGTACAATTAAAGCGCAACGCCATGCCTGCAAGCGGATGATTGCCGTCAACCACCACCTTGCCATCGGCGATGTCGGTCACCGTATAGACCACGGTGCCGTGGCCGCCTTCGGAACCGCCCTCGAAACGCATGCCGACTTCAAGGTCCTCGGGAAATTTGTCGCGCGGCTCGATCTGCACCAGTGATTCATCGTAATCGCCGAACGCATCGGCCGGCTGCAGATAGACCTCACAGGTCTCGCCGGCCTTCTTTCCCTCAAGCGCTTCTTCGATGCGCGGGAACATGCCCTGGTGGCCGCCGTGCAGATACTCCAGGGATTCGTCTGTTTTCTCCAGCAATTCGCCTTCCGAATTGCGCAGTTCGTATTGCAGTTTGACCACCATGTCCTGTGCTACTTGCATTTGCCCGTGCTCCTTAATGTTTGCAATACGTCCGCAGCGTGGCCGCGCGCTTTTACGCCGTACCACGCCTGCACAATAATGCCGCGTTTATCAACAACGAATGTCGAGCGCTGGATGCAGTTCCTGCGCACGCCCTCGTGTTCCTTCTCCTGCAAAACCCCGTAACTGCTGCACACCTCGCCTTCAACGTCCGACAGCAGACGGACCGCAATCCCGTATTTGTCACGGAATTCGCTGTGACTGAGGAAATCGTCCATGCTGATGCCCAGCACCTCGGTATGGCATCGTTCGAATTCATCCTGCAAATCGCTGAAGTCGATCGATTCCATGGTGCAACCCGGCGTGTCGTCGCGCGGATAAAAATACACGACGACGTTTTTGCGGCTGCGGAACGACGCCAGACTCACCATTTCCATGTCTGCATCGGGCAGATCAAAAACCGGTGCTGGCTGACCAATTTGCAACATGCAAATCTCCGCAACGAACGTGCGCCCGACGCGATGATTGTAGCAAAGGAAGGGGCACAGGCCACGCGCGAAATTCGGCGCCGGCGCGCGCGAACGGGCCGCAGAAAAGCGCGTTATGGAATCATGAAGTTATAATGAAAACATGAAGAAAAACCCGCTTGGCCGTTTTGCTGTTCGCCGTTTTCTGCGCGAGCACTGGCAGAAGAAGCCGCTGGTTCTGCGTGGCATTGCCCCGGCACTGGCTGAGGCACTGACGCGCGACGATCTCATCGATCTTGCGTGCCGGGATGACACCGAATCGCGGCTGATCGTCGGTCACGGCCGCAACTGGTCAGTGCGCCACGGCCCTTTTCGCCGGCGAGACTTCACCAGACTGCCGGCGCGGCAGTGGACCCTGCTGGTCAACGGCGTCGATACGATGGTGCCGGCCGCGCGTGATCTGCTCAACGATTTCAGCTTCATTCCTTATGCGCGGCAGGACGACGTCATGGTCAGTTACGCCGCACCCGGCGGCGGCGTCGGGCCGCATTTCGACAGCTACGATGTATTTCTGCTGCAGGGCGGCGGCACGCGGCGCTGGCAGTTCGGTAACCAGCGCAATCTCGACTTGATCGAGGGCGTTCCGCTCAAAATCCTCAGCCGCTTCCGTGCGCAGGAAGATCTGCTGATGCAAAGCGGCGACCTGCTGTATCTGCCGCCGCAATATGCGCACAACGGCACTGCCGTCGGCGAATGTCTGACCTGGTCGATTGGCATGCGGGCACCCGGCGAGCGGGAAGTGGCCGCACAGTTTCTCGATTTTCTGCAGGACCGCCTGCAGGACGGCCGCGTCTACCGCGACCGCGACCTGCACGCTCAGCGTCATCCCGCCGAGATCGGCGCGGCAATGCGCGGCGTGCTGCGCGACATGGTCAATTCCGTGCGCTGGAACGACACCGACATTGATCGCTGCCTGGGCGAAATGCTGAGCGAACCGCGGCAGAGCGTTGTATTTGAACCGCCGAAGGACATAGGAGTCGCCCGCTTTGCCGCCACAGTCAAACGACGTGGCCTGCAACTCGATCTGAAAACGCGCATGCTGTTCGACCGCTTACGGTTTTACATCAACGGCGAATCGATTACCGTCGCGAGAAACGACGCCGGTGTTTTCCGTTTGCTCGCAGACACCAGAAAACTGGATGCCGGTACGCCACTGAGCCTTGCCGCGCTGCAGCGGCTGCAGCAGTGGCATGCAGCGGGATATCTGCAATTCGGCGCGCGTGGGCAGACGGGGCCGGCGCGCCAGCCCCGCTGATCATGGAAGTCGTTCCGCCCGAACGCATGCCCGGCGAGCGCAAGCTCGAAGGCAACGCCGCCTATGAAGAAGCGCTCGACGAACTGATCGCCAACACGACCCACAGCCTGCGGATATTCGACCG
>CAZVDN010000227.1:5278-6288 GCA_964625665.1 uncultured Streptomyces sp.
GGCGCCTGACCACTGCCTACAATTCGCCGCGGCGCCATGACCTGTTGCGCCGCTTGCTGCTCGCGCGACGCACCAACCGCATTCACATCGTTCTGCACGACGCCGGCAATGTCGTTCGCGATTGCCCGCGACTGATTTTGTTGCTCAGGCAATTCAGCCACGGCATCGCAATCCACGAAACAATGCCTGCGGCGCGGCGCGTATATGATCCGTTCGCCATCGGCGACGAGGCGCGGTTTGTACACCGTTTTCATTACAACGATGTGCGCGGCGCCGCCACGATCGGCGATGTCGCGGCGACGCATTCACTGCTCAAACGCTTTGATGAAATCTGGCAGGCGTCAGCCCCTGCCGTGGCCGCAAGCAGAACGGGACTGTAAGCCAGGCGTAAGAAAATGCCGCCGTGCTGGAATTTCGGGTGCGTTCAGCATACAATTCCGCTCGGAATTGGCCGTCCTAGCGGCCGTTCGCAGCAATACTGGACAGGGCCGCGTGATGCCGGCCTGTCAGTCATCGATGAATCGCCTTCAACTTAGTGAGGATTTAAAATGAATCGCACCCTTCTGATTTCCGTCATCGTTGCGCTGGGCCTGACGGCCTGCGGCGAAAAACCCGCCCCGGCTCCGGCGACCCCGGCTCCGGCCGCGACACCGGCACCGGCCGCAACGCCGGCACCCGCCGCTCCGGCCGCAGAAGCCGCCAAAGACGCTGCTGCCGATGCTGCCAAAGGCGCGGTTGATGCCGCCAAAGACAAAGCCGGTGAAATGGCCAAAGGCGCCGTTGATGCCGCCAAGGACAAGGCAGGCAGCATGGCCAAGGACGTGATGAAAAAATAATCGGCCAAACACCGATTGAAAAAGCCGGCCTGCGGGCCGGCTTTTTTTTGCCTTAGCACCGCAACAGAAATCTGCCGTCTATATTTCCCGCCAGTCGAAGCCGTTCGCCTGGTCGGCTACACCCACCCATGCAAGTTCACAGGACAGCGCGCCGGCCAATGCGGCGCGCGCGAG
>CAZVDN010000228.1:0-6231 GCA_964625665.1 uncultured Streptomyces sp.
ATACTGCGGTCAGCAGTGTGAGGCAGCAGAAGACGGCAAGCCTGGCATGCACGCCAAAACCGGATTTGCGATGACGATCGAATGAATGCATATCAGACCCCTTGTTCGTGAAGAAACGCGCGGGCGTGTCCCTGTGACGCGTTGAATTTGTAATATACTCAATTTCAGCCGGCAAAAATATGCGCGCACCAGAATAATGCGCGTTTCGCGAGCCGGCACAATATTGGCGCGCCGTCTGCCGCGCCGCAGCCATGGAGATGCGAATTGAGTTCAGGTAAAGGCGTCCTGTTTGTTCCCTATCATCAAACGCTCGACCTGCTGACGGTCGATGACGCGTTCCGCGTATGCGAAGAGGTGTATCAGATGCACGCCAACGGCAGCGTTGTGCTCGCCGTGCCGCCGAGTTTCAAGCTTGATGTCGCTGAGGGCTTCAACAACCACTGGCACGTCAAGGGCGCTTTCCTGAAGGATCTGCCGGCAACCGGCATTCGCCTCTACAACTATTACGATGACGGCGTGCGCAATACGGTCGGCATGCTGAGCTGCGCGCGTTACATCATGCTGTCCGATCCTCATACGGGCGAGCCGCTGGCAATCGTCGACGAACACTGGAGCTACGTGCTGCGCAGCGCCGCCTCCGCGGTCGTCGCCTGCAAATGGCTGGGGCCGAAGGCGCCGAAAGTCCTCGGCCTGGTCGGTATCGGCTCGATGGGCACCGCTGCGCTGCGTTGCCTGACGCGCATGTACAAATTCGACGAAATCCGCTGCACCTCGCGCCGTGTCGAAACGCGCAACGCCTTTGCCGAAAAATGGTCGCGCGAAACCGGCGTGAAAGTGGTGGCCAAGGAAAACATCGAAGACGTCGTGCGCGGCGCCGATATCGTCGTCGGTGGCACCACCTCCGGCGAGATCGTCAGCCGCGAACCCTGGGTCAAGCCCGGTGCCACCTTCATTTCACTGGCGCGGCGCGAACTCGATCCGGCCGGCTGGTCGAAGATGGACAAGGTCGTCGTCGACAGCTGGGAATTCAACATGCTGCAGAAGGAGTTCCGGCGCACCGTCGACACTGGTTTGTTCTCGCGCGAACAGCTGCATTGCGAAATCCAGGATCTGGTGGCGGGGCGTGCCCCTGGCCGCCAGCGTGACGATGAGCGCATCCTGATCCATACCACCGGGCTTGTTTCGCAGGATATCGCGCTCGCGCATTTCCTCTACAAAAAAGCGCTCGAAACCGGCCGCGGCCTGTGGCTGCCGGCCGCGCACCTGCCGCCGCAATGAGCACGGAAGCCATCAAGGCGGCGCTCGACGCTCGCCTGTCGCGCGAGCGGGTGAAATCGCTGTTCATCGAGCTGATCCGCGTGCCAAGTCCGCAGACGGCGCTGCTTGAGGAAGAGCCGCTGCTGAAAAAATTCATCCATGAGGCCATCGAGCCGCGCCTGCGCGCGATGGGCGTGACCGACGTCGCTTACGATCCGATGGGCAATCTGGTCGCGCATTATGGCCGCAACACCAGCGGCCGCTCGCTGCTGCTGGTCGCCCACGCCATGAACCAGCCGCCGGCGACCATGCCCGATCCCTATGCCGGCAAGGTCATCGACGGTGCGCCGTTCGAGCTGCCGGGCGAATGCGTGCTGGGCAAGGGCGCGAGCGAACAGAAATCGAACATTGCCGCCATGCTGCACGCGATGGAAACGGTCATCGCCGCCGCGCCTGATTTCGCCGGGCGCCTGACTTTCATCTGCGCGCTCTCCGGCGAGACCGGCAAGCACGATGCGATGCGCAGCGCGATGGAGTTCGGCAAAGTCAAAGCCGACATGGCGGTGCTCTATGGCAACAGCCTGAAGATCACGCTCGGCAACCGCGGCCGCATCGACGTCTTCGTCACCGTCAAGGGTGCGCCCTGCCATTCGAGCCGCCCGCAGCAGGGCGCGAATGCCATCACCGGCGCGTTGGAAGCGATCCGGCTGGTGACTGCGCTCAAACTCGAGAAGAAACATCCGGATCTGGGCGGGCAGTCGCTGACGGTCAACCGCATCAAGAGTTACCCGGAATCGACGCATACCGTGCAGGAGCGTTGCGAGTTCACCATCGACCGCCGCCTGCTGCCGGGCGACGATCCGGATGCCGCGTTCGAGGAGATCAAGCGCGCGCTGGCGCCGCTGCAATCGTTCAGGGATCCGGTCAGCGGCAAGGCGTTCGGCCTTGAGGTCAAATTGGGGCCTTTCATGTACCCCTCGCTGGTGGGCGCCGATTCGCCGGTGGTGCAGGCGCTGCAGGCAGCGAGCAGCGCGATGCTGGGCCGGCCGGCGGAAACCTATTACGCCTCGGCGGCCTTCGACCAGGGCTACCTCAACCACATTGGCATTCCGACTGCGAACTACGGGCCCGGCGAGGAACGCTATGCCCACACTGACAACGACATGGCGTCGGTCGAGCGCACCTTCGATGCGGCGCGCGTTTACGCCTTGATGCTGATGAACCATCTGACCCGGAGTTAAGCCGATGAAACCGGTATTCAAAGTGATGTCGCTTGCCACCCACCCGGTCGATGCCATGGACGGCGGGCGCGGCGAGAAACTGAAGCTCATCAACACCACGCTCGGCACGCACAATGTCGACGTGCATCTCAACCGGCTGAATCCGGGCGGCGCGCGCGGCAAGCTGCATCACCATACCAAAGCCGACAACGTCTACATCGTCAAGCGCGGCGAGGGCACGCTGACGGTCGAAGGCGAGACGCGCATTGTGCGCGAAGACGACGTGATCTTCATACCCGCCGGCATGAAGCACTCGCTCAGCAACCTCGGCAAAGACGTATTCGAGATTTTCGAAATTTACGCGCCGGCGGGCGAGCACTTCGACTTCGTGCTCGACGAATAGCGGCGCGCCAGCGCTAGGCGGTCGGCAGCGTTTCGAAGCGCGCGAATTCGCCATGCGCGTCGCTGACGCTGCATTCTTCAACCATGGCGTGCGGCGGGCCGCGCCGCGCACGCTCGATCATCGCGTGCACGGCTTCGGGCGTTCCGCAAATGAGCGCTTCTACGCTGCCATCGTGTCGGTTACGCACCCATCCCGTGACATGCAGATCGAAGGCCGCGCGACCCATGAAGTGGCGAAATCCGACGCCCTGCACGCGACCGCGGATCAGCAGATGTTTGGCAATGCCCATGAGGGCATCATACCGGGCGGCGCGGCGGCTTGTCCTGCTGTGCATCGCCGGCCTACAATGCGCGCTCTGTGCCGCAACGGCCAAACGGATTTACGCGCGGGGGACGACCATGAAGACGATCATCAAATTGTTTGCGGCGCTGACGTTCATTGCAACCGCGATTCTGCCGGTTGTGCAGGCGGCCGAGTCGCCGGCCGGACGCCACAAGGTGGTGTTTCAGGTCAGCGATAACGACGCCGCCAAGTGGAACCTCGCGTTGAACAATATCCGCAATATCCAGCAGGACCTCGGCCGCGAAAACGTCGATATCGAATTGATTGCCTATGGCCCGGGGCTCAATATGCTGAAACTCGATTCCACCGTGGCGGCGCGGGTCGCGGAAACGCTGGGCAACGGCGCGGGCATCTTTGCCTGCGAAAACACCATGCGCAGCCAGAAGCTCGGCAAAGACGCGTTGCTGCCGAACATCGGCTTCGTCAAAGCCGGCGTGACGGCCCTGATGATGCGCCAGCGTGAAGGCTGGGCCTACATCCGCCCCTGAACACTGCGTGGCCGCGATTACTGCGCGGCGGTAAGTTCCCGCGCACGCGCGATTGCCCCGGCGCGGTCGGCGTGCAGGCCGTGCGGCCCCATGGCATCGAGCAGTCCCGAGCGGCGCATCAATGACGCCGGCTGCGGATGGGCATTGCAGGCCAGGACCGTGATGCCGCGGGCGTAAAGCTCGTAGACCACGGTTTCAAGCGTGTTCGCCGCGGTTGAATCCATATAGATGACGTGTTCCAGATCGAGGATGACCACGCGCTGGCCCTCGATCTGCGCGCGCGACATGATTTCGAGCGAATCGGCGGCACCGAAAAACAGTGCGCCACGCGCTTCATAAAGTGAAACGCCGGCCGGCAGATCGCCGGCATCTTCATGACGCACGCGGCTGACCATGGTCACCTGGGCGAGGCGGCGAATAAGCACCAGCGCCGCCGACAGGATGCCGATCTCCACCGCGATGGTGAGATCGAACACCACTGTGAGGATAAAGGTTGACAGCAAGGTGCCCATGCGGCCCTTCGAGTAACGCGTCATCGTCTTGAACTGGCTCCAGTCGCCCATGTGCAGGGCGACGGTCATGAGGATTGCCGACAGGCAGGCAAGCGGGATGTGTTTGGCCAGCGGCGCGGCGATCAGGATGATGATCAGCAGTGTGACTGCGTGCAGCATGCCGGCGACCGGTGTGCGTCCGCCGTTGCGGATGTTGGTGCTGGTGCGGGCGATCGCGCCGGTGGCCGGTATGCCGCCGAAAAACGGCACGACGATGTTGGCGATGCCCTGTGCGATCAGTTCCTGGTTGGCATCGTGTTTGTCCTTGATCATGCCGTCCGCGACAACGGCGCAGAGCAGGGATTCAATGGCGCCCAGCAGGGCGATGGTGACCGCAGGCACGATGAGGTGGCGCAGATGTTCGAGGCTTAAATCGGGGGCGGCGAATTTGGGCAGCGTCTGCGGAATGCCGCCGAAGCGGCTGCCGATGGTTTCGACAGGCAGATTGAAGAACGCGGCAGCGAGGCCGCCGAAAACCAGCACGGCGACCGGCGCCGGGATTTTTTTGTTCAGTGCCTTCGGCCACAGCAGCAACAGTGCCAGCGAGGCGCAGGCAGTGGCAAGCGTGTGCCAGTCCGTGGTGTGCAATGCACCGCCGAGCGCCTTGATCTGCGCAAAAAATTCCGCAGGCAGCGGGCCGGTCTGCAGGCCGAGAAAATCCTTGATCTGCGAGAGGAAGATCAATACCGCGATGCCGTTGGTGAAGCCGATGATGACCGGCACCGGAATGAATTTGATCAGCACGCCCAGCCGCAGCAGGCCCAGCGCCAGCAGCATGATGCCGGCCATAAACGTGCAGATCAGCAGATTGGCGACGCCGTAATTGACGACAATGCCGTAGACGATGACGATGAAGGCCCCGGTCGGGCCGCCGATCTGTACACGCGAACCGCCGAGCGCCGAGATGATGAAGCCGGCGATGATGGCGGTGAAGATGCCTGCTTCGGGCTTGACCCCGGAAGCAATCGCGAAGGCCATTGCCAGGGGCAGCGCAACGATACCGACGGTAATGCCGGCCAGCACATCGGCGACAAAGGTCTCGCGTTTGTAGCCCTTCAGCGTGTCGAGCAGCTTGGGGTGAAAGGCGAAATGGTGCAGCAGGCGTTTCATCGGCGGGCGAGGCGATAAGTGCCGCGGCCGAAATCGTGCGTCAGCGGAATCGAAACGGCGATGGTTTCAATTGTTTCAATGCGGGTCATGGCTCCACCTTGATCCCGCTTTTTTGCACGACATCCGTCCACCGCGCGAAGTCCGCCTTGATGTGGGCGGCGAGTTCTTCTGGGCTGCCAGGCACGACGTCGCTGCCAAGGCCGATCATGTAGGCGCGCACCGCCGGCTGCGCCAGCACCTGCCGCATTGCGGCGTTGAGCTTCGTCACTGCATCGCCGGGCGTGCCGGACGGCGCGACGAGCCCGGTGAAGCCGCTTGCCTCGAAGCCGCGCAGGCCGCCTTCATCGAAGGTCGGCGTGTCCGGCAACTGCGGCGAGCGTTTGCCGCGCGTGGTGACGGCGATGGCGCGCACCTTGCCGCTGCGCACATGGTTGATGGCCGACATCACCTGATCGACGTGCACATCGACCTGTCCGCCCATCAGTTCGACCATCGCCGGCGCGCTCCCTCTGTAGGGCACGTGCGTGAGTTTGATGCCTGCCGCGAGCTGGACCAGTTCGCCGACCATGTGGTTGGAGCTGCCGACGCCCGAGGATGCGATGGTGATGCGGCCGGGCGCGCGCTGCGCCAGCGCGACCAGTTCCTTCACGTTGCGCGCCGGCAGAGCGGGATGGGCCACCAGCACATAGGCTTTTTGCTCGACCATGGTGATCGCGGCGAAATCGCGCACCGGATCGTAGGGCAGATTGGCATAGAGGCTGGGGCCGACGCTCAGCGTGCTGCTCGAACCCATCAGGATGGTGTAGCCGTCGGCCGGCGCCTTGGCGACGCTGGCTGCGCCGACCGCGCCACCGGCCCCC
>CAZVDN010000229.1:0-5853 GCA_964625665.1 uncultured Streptomyces sp.
CGGCTGCGAGGCGGCCGCCAAGGCGAGCCCGCAGCACACCGTGCTGCCGCTGCTCGACATGGAAATCGAGCACTTCAAGAAAAGCCAGAACAGCAAGCGTGATTTCATCGTCGCCGTCAACGAATCGATCAACGATGAGTGCCGCGAGGCCAATCAACAGGTGTGGTTCATCGACATCTCGCAGGAGACGCGTCCTTTCGGTGTCGCCAACTGGACGGTTAAGGAGGCCAGCGGCAAGTTCTGCGACCGCGGCGAGCGCTTCGGCGCGCATGCCCCGCAGGAGAACATGACGCCGATCTTCCACAAGAAGATCCTCTTTGTTACCTGGTTCAGCGCCGGCCTGCGCGCGCTCGACGTGCGCAATCCCTACGAGCCGAAGGAGATCGCGTATTACATTCCCGCCATCACTGCGGACACCAAGGCCGACCCGACCTGCCTGCGCCGGCGCAGCGCCGCAACCTGCAAGATCGCGATCCAGACCAACAACGTCGAAGTCGATGATCGCGGTTATATCTACATTGTCGATCGTGCCGACACCGGTCTGCATATTCTCGATCTGACCGGCAGTGCGCGCGAGCTGGCGAGTTATCCGCAGAAATAAACAGGTGCGGGCCGGGCGCCGTTTTGCCCGGCCAGCGATCATGTGCAGCACACTCTGAGCGGAGAATCACGACGTGATCAAGCTTATTGCAACGGCCGTAACGGCCACCTTGACTCTGGTTGCGGGTCATATTTTTGCTGCGGAAGCCGCCAGGGGCCACGCCGCCGCCGCGAGCAACATGCGCCTGGTCGGCGCCAGCGAACTGCAGGGACGCACGGGCTTTGAAGTTGCCATTGCGCAGCAGGGCAAGCGCTGGATCGCCTACGTCGGCCATTTCGGCGGTGAGAGCGTGAACACGCTGACCGGTCAGAAAGAGGCCAACGGCACTTCGATTCTTGACGTAACCGACCCGCGCAAACCGAAATATCTTCATCACATTCCCTCGCAATCGCGTTCGCTGGTGGCTGAAGGCGCCGGCAGCGGCGCGCAGATGGTCAAGGTCTGTGCCGGCAAGGACCTGCCGAAGGGCGATCCGGACAAGTTCTACATGCTGCGTGCCTCGGGCTCGAGCATTCATGAGATGTGGGACGTCAGCGATCCGGAGAAGCCGCTGCGCATTGCCACGGTGTCGGACAAGCTGCGCGCGACGCACGAGCAATGGTGGGAATGCGATACCGGGATCGCCTACATCGTCTCCGGTGTGCCGGAGTGGCGCGTGCGCCGGATGACGCAGGTCTACGATCTCTCCGATCCGGCCAATCCGAAGTTCATCCGCAACTTCGGTCTTGTCGGTCAGGAGCCGACTGCACCGAAACCGGAGAACCCGCGTTTTCACGATGGCCACGGTGCCTTTTCCACAGGTGTGCAGGGCAACCGGCTTTATTTCGGCTACGGCAATCTCGGTGACGGGGCGTTGCAGATCGTCGATCGCAAGAAGCTGCTCGAAGGGCCGGCAGAGCCGACGCCGGAGAACCTGCTCTATCCGCAGGTTTCGTTCATGCGCATCGGCCGTTCGCAGGCCGTTCACGCGGTCTATCCGCTGATCGGCATGGAGGTTCCGGGATTCGAGAAATTCAGCAAGGGCAGCAAGCGCGATTTCGTGCTGGTGATGCCCGAGGCGATCGAGAACGAATGCAAGGAAGAGCCGCAGATGCTCTACGTGGTGGACGTTACGCACGAGAAGGAGCCGCTCGGCGTGGCGAACTTCCGGGTGCCGGAAAAGCTCGGCAATTTCTGTACGCGCGGTGCGCGCTTCGGCCCCCATCAGGCGCAGCTGAACCTGACGCCGATCTACCACAAGCGGCTGGTTTTTGTTGCCTGGTTCAATGCCGGTCTGCGCGTGCTTGATGTGCGCGACCCTTATGCGATCCGTGAAGTCGGTTACTACATTCCGGCCACCAACAAAAATACCGTTCCGAGCTGCCCCGGCGGCGAGCGCGGCGTGGTTGCCGGGCACAAGGAAGAAAACTGCAAGGTCGCCATCGTTACCAATGCCGTCGAGGTCGATGACCGCGGTTACGTCTACATCGTCGATCGCAACAACACCGGCCTGCACATCGTCGAGCCGACGGGCGCGGCGCGCAAGCTGGCGAAATTCAAGTAGCGCTGCCATGCGACAGCGCGTTCAACAGTGGTTCACTGGTGGCGCGCTGGCGCTGCTTGCTGCCGGCACGGCCGTTCAGGCCAACGCGCAGGGTTTTCCCCAGCGACCAATCCGCATGCTGGTGGGCCTCCCGGCGGGCGGTTCGACCGACATCATGGGACGTTTGATCGCAGCCAAAATCGGCGAGCGCCTCGGCCAACAGGTGGTATTCGAGAACAGGCCCGGTGCTTCAGGAATCATTGCGGCCGATATCGTCGCCAAGGCGCAACCGGACGGCCATACCCTGCTGATGGCCGGCGGTTCATTCGGCACGATCTCGATACTTTATCCGCAGGCGCCCGATACGGCGAAGGATTTCGCACCGGTCGCGCTGTTCGGCACCTCACCGTATCTGTTTGTCGTCCATCCGGGCGTGCCGGTAAAAACCATGGCCGAGTTCATTGAATACGCGCGCGCAAGGCCGGGGCAGGTGACCTTCGCCGGTTCGACGCCGGCGGCCGTGCAGCGCCTTTCGGGCGAGTTGCTCAAGCGCATGACCGGCATCGACATGCTCTATGTGCCCTATAAAGGGACAGGACTGCTGATTCCGGACCTGATCGGCGGGCGCCTCAATGCCGCCATCGACAATGTGCTCGTGCTGGTGCCGCATGTAAAAAGCGGCGCCGTGCGCGCGCTGGCCGTCACTGCGGCGAAGCGTTCGGAGGTGGTGCCCGACCTGCCGACGATTGCCGAATCAGGGGTGGCGGGCTTTCAGGCCAGCGGCTGGTTCGGCATTCTCGCTGCGGCGAAAACACCGCCGGCCATCGTCAACAAACTCAACGAGACCATCAATGCGGCGATGCGTGACCCGGACTTCCGCGCGCGCCTGCTGGCGCAGGGCGCCGAACCGCTGACGGGGCCGCCAGACGATCTGGCAAAGCTTCTGGCGCGCGAGCGGGAAGTCTGGGGCAAGCTGATCCGCGAGGCGGGAATAAAGGCAGATTGACGCGGGTTCGCGGCACATCAATAAAACGGGCCCGCAGGCCCGTTTTTATTTCGCGATGGCGAAGAACTATTTCACCAGGCCCAGCCGCTTCGCAGAAACCTGATACGCGGCCTGCCGTTCTTTCATAAAGGCATCCATCCTGTCGGTGCCGATGTTGATGAGTTCGAAACCGCTCTTGAACGCGAGTTCCTTCATTTCCGCTTCGGCATTGAGCGCGGCCCACAGATCGGAAATCCGCTTGCGCACTTCGGGCGGCGTCGATTTCGGCACACCGATGCCGCGATAGGCGCCATCGACCCAGTCGACGCCCAGTTCCCGGAACGTCGGGCAGCAGCGGGTGGCGTTTGTCGAGCGCCACCGCCAGCGCGCGTACCTTTTCCTTGGTATTGATGGCAAATGCCGAATACGACATGGCCCCAGTCACATGCTGGCCGATCACCGCAGTGGTGAGGTCCCCGGTGCCCTTGAATGGCACATATGTGGTTTGAATACCGGCAAGGCCGTTGAGCTTTTCGTGCGCGACGTGGTTGGCGGAATTGGTGCCGGAACCGGCGAGTGTCAGCTTGCCCGGCTGTGCTTTAGCCAGTTTGATCAGATCCTGAAAAGTCTTGATCGGACTGTCGTTGGAAACGACGATCGCATCCGGCGTGTAGTGAAACCAGAACACCGGCGTAATGTCTTCGGTCTTGTACTGCACCTCGCCTTCGAGCGGCTGCAGAAAGATATGCGGCAGATTGACCCCGGCGATGTTGTAGCCGTCGCCGGGCAGACCGTTCAGCTGGCCCCAAAGCAGGCCGCCGCCGGCACCGGGTTTGTACTGCATGACCATTTCAATCTTCGGGCAGCGCTTCTTCAGCAGCACCTGCTGGTGGCGCCCCGAAATATCGGATTCACCGCCGGCCGGAAAGGCCTGCCAGTAAATCAGGTTTTTTTCGGGGCAGGTCTGCGCCGAGACTTCGCCGGCAGTCAACAGCGGGAGCACGATTGTCATGCCTGCCAGTGCAGCGATGATGGATCTTGTTGTCATGGTTGTCCTCACGTTGTGGTGCTGCAACCGGCGCAACACCAGTGCGGACGAAGATAGCAGCGCCCCGAATGAAATGCAACGGCGGGGCGGCGCGGTTAAAATCGCAGCAGGACGCGGATCAACACGCGTTTTTGTTCAAAGGGAGTTTGATGGCATCGGCGCCGGCAACCGCATATTGTCTGATCCGCAGCGACGGCATGGGCGACATGCTGCTCGCGCTGGGCGCGGCCAAGGCGCTGAAGCGGTTGCGCGGAGCACTGATTTTCATCGGTACCAATCAACAGCATGTGGCGCTGGCGCGTGCCTGCCCGTATGTCGATGAGGTGTTTACCAACAACGATGAGTTTCAGGCCATCGTGGCGCGTTATCCCGATGTGCAGTTGTCGGTGGCGCAACTCGATCGTGCCTCATTCGGCATTGCGCCGCGGCACCAGACCGATGCCTATCTGGATGAACTCGGGCTGTCAGCGGCGCCGGATGAGAAGAACATCGAATTGCGGTCTGACGATGAGGCCATAGCGCAGGTGGCGCGCTGGCTGGAAGCGCAGCCGCCGCTGGCGCCGGGACGGGCGCGCATTCTGCTGCACGCCAGCGCCGGCGATCCGAACCGCACCTGGCCGCAGGAACACTGGCAGTCACTGGCGGGGCGCCTGATCTCGGACGGGCATCAGGTGATTGCCATCAGCCATCGCAGCAAGGTCGCCAACCGCGGCGTGCAGGCGCTCGATGCGCCAGGGCTGCTGCGTTCCGATGAAAGCTGGGACGGGCTCGGACGGCTTGCGCTGATGCGCCGGTCGCATGTTCTGATCAGTCCCGACAGCGGGCCGATCCAGCTGGCCGCAGCCACCGATATCGGCATCGTCGGCATCTATTCGGTCATTGCCGGCGCCAATCGTTTGCCTTATCGACATGGCGTGGCGGCGTGGCGCGCCGTGGCGGTCGAGCCTTCCTGCAAACAGGCCCCGTGTTACGAGAAAATCAACGATCCGCAGGTGGTGGACCGTTATAGGCGCGAGGTCATGGGCGGCAGCAATGATGCGCCGCGGCTGTTTGCGGAGTTTTGTCTGGTGCCGGAGCGTTATCGCTGCATGCTCCAGGAAAACAGCGTCGAGCGGGTCTACGCGGCCTGCGTGAAATTGCTGACAGAAGCTCTGCAAGGCTGAATGGCGTTCGGACAGGAAATGGCGAAAAAGAAAACAGAACGGTGCGACGTCGTCATGCTGGTCGACGTCGAGATGGGGGAGACCGGCAGCCGGGGCGGTTTTGTGCTCGACCGTGGCACCATGGAAGTGCATGTCCTTAAAGCCCTGCGCGCGCGCTACCGGAATGTGGTGGTCGTGCCCTTCGGGCCGGACATTCCTGCGACGCTGACAAAGTTGAAAGCGCTGAAGCCGCGCATCGTCTTCAACCTGACCGAGTGGGTGGACAGCGACCGCACGCAGGATTTTGCGATCGCCGCGCTGCTCGACATGATGAAGTTCAAATACACCGGCACCGGCCCGGCGGGCCTGCAACTGGCGCGCGACAAGGCGGGTTCGAAGCAGCTGGTGGCGGCCGCCGGCGTCGATGTGCCGCGTCACTTCACGTTGCTGCGCGGCAAGCCGGTGCTGAATCCCGGCGTGCCTTATCCGCTGATCGTCAAGCCGCAGTTCGGCGACGGCTCGGACGAAGTGCGCGGCAATTCACTGGTCAGGAAC
>CAZVDN010000229.1:5863-6213 GCA_964625665.1 uncultured Streptomyces sp.
AGTTCGGCGACGGCTCGGATGAAATCAATAAGGTTTCCCTGGTGCGCTCGGAGCGGGAATTGAAGCTGCGGGCGCGTGCCATCTGGTCGCGCCTCAAAGAGCCGCTGATCTGCGAGGAATATATTTCGGGGCGCGATATCTACGTCGGTCTGCTCGGCAACGAACCGCGCGTGCTGGCGCCGACCGAGATGGTGATCGGCAGCCGCAAAAAACATGCGCCGACCTTTGCGACCTACCGCCTGAAGAATGACGGCGCCTACCGCACCAAATGGCGCGTGACCTACCGGTTGGCGTCAGTGCCGGCGCGGGTGAAGCGCCAGGTGCAGCAATACAGCCGCGCAGCGTTTCAT
>CAZVDN010000230.1:0-6161 GCA_964625665.1 uncultured Streptomyces sp.
ATTTCTTCACGTAGAGCTCCTTTGCAGGGTGAAACTCTACTTCAGACTGGCCCTGATTTGCGAGGAGGCTTCAGGTGCATTGGCAAATTTCGCATCGTGCGCGGCCATTAGTTCAACAACGTGCAGTCAACGCGTGAGCAGCAAGTTGTCCACCCTATCGGGCTCAGGATCATAGTCTTGAATAGACTTGGTGGAATCTATTTGGAACCGAAGGAAGCATAAACAACATCTATGTGCAGGCTATAATTTGTGTTATTTGGCACATATCCAGTGCTTTCACCGCGGGTAATGATGCCGGAGAAAGTGATAAGGTCACCCTTGTATATTTTGTTTGGCACGGCAGCGAGTTTAAATTTTAGGAAATATTCACCATCCATAAACGCAGATGCCGAATCCATATGTCTTGGATTAACGCATCTCACGGTTGGATTTGCGTCCCCTCTAGATTCCCAGACAAGGCCCTCAACGTACCTACATCGCCATTCATCAACCTTCATACCGGAAATACCCGACCAAAATTCCCGGTAAGCTTGGTACGCGATTTCTGATTCGCGAGTACCATTAATTGCATTTGTATTTGCCGCTACGATGGACATCGCTTTGCCCTCAAACTGAACTTGAGATGGGGCCTTTAAATCAGTTTGCGCGCCCTTCGTTTCAGGAAATTTTTTTTCCCCACAGCCACAAAGACCAATAATCAACAAAATGATTAATTTGTTCCAATGTTTCATATCAATTTATTTCTATAATTTTGTTTAATTTATATATATGTCGTTTATTGCCATTTTAGCACTGTAGGGCACAACAAGCGCAGCGCATTGCGCCGCATGTCAGTCATCCTATCCGAACGTCTGCACCATACCCCCGCCCAATCCGGCGCCTATTAGGGCCACACTCATTTCGCTTCCGCAGTCAGACACAATTGCTCGCCCTCGCCCGACACACAGTTTAGAGAAACGGGCTGGGGTTTCTTTACCGCGCTTCAGATCAACTCCCTGCCCAGCGGCTCAATCAACCCCGCATCCTCGTTCTTCGGCGCATTGACGCGCGTGCTCACTGCGTAGGCGGTCATCGCCGAGTCGGCGCAGGGTTTGATCAGTTGTTTAAGTGCAGCCACCGACTGGTTGCGCGGATCGAGCCAGGCGTCGTGGTCTTCGGCTGACAGGATCACCGGCATGCGGTCGTGGATGTTGCTCATCACGCCGTTGGGGCCGGTGGTGATGATGGCGCAGGTTTCGACCACGCCCTCGGGGCCCTGCCAGCGCTCGGTGATGCCGGCGATGGCGAAGAGCGGCGCGCCGACCGGATGCATGTAATAAGGCTGCTTGCGGCCGGCGACGGTTTTCCATTCGTAGAAGCCGCTCGCCGGAATGAGGCAGCGTGAACGCTTGAAGGCGTTGCGGAACGAGGGTTTTTCATCGACGGTTTCGCCGCGCGCGTTGGCGAGCTTGTTGCCGATCGCCGGGTCTTTGGCCCAGCCGGGAATCAGGCCCCACTTGCAGAGCGCGGCGACCCGGCCCGCTTCAACGCCCTCGCGCACGATGATGATCTTCGACGACGGCGTGATGTTATAGCGCGCCTTCCAGTCGGGCACGATGCCGACCTTGAAGGCGAGCGCGATGACCTCGGGGTTGGCGTGTAATGAAAAGCGTCCGCACATGGGCGCATGATGGCATGACTGGCCGGCGCGTGCATCGCCTGTGCAATAAGTCACGCACAATGACGGTGCCCGCCCATAAAAAAATGCTCGCGGCATCTTGTCAAGATTGCACGCGCCACGGCGCTGCGATAAATTCCGGACTATCTTAAATTTTGTTAAGAAAAACGGAGTGTGTGCTTCCGGCAACACGCCAATCCGTTCATTCGTTGATTCATCCAATCAGGGAGCATCATGAGAACACACAGCGTTTTGCGCCATTGGCTTGCGGCGCCCATCTTCTTTTATGCAATCGGCGCCTTCGCCGCGGCCCAGGAAAATCCGGCCCAGGCGGCGGCCCAGTTGCAAGCCATGGCGAAAGCCATGCAACAGGAAGTCCACCCGATCCAGACGGCCACGCAGATGCTCAACCACTGCGGCACCATCGTGCACAACCTCGGCCAGCACAAAGCGCCGGCCGGCCACGCCAATGCGAAGATGCTGGAACATCACAACCAGAACATCTTCAAAAAAGCGCAGACCCATCTCAACGAAGTCGCCAAGAAACACGAGCCCCCGCATGAGAATTTCATGCGTACGATGGAAAAGGGCAAGGCTGATCTTGAACAATGCGCGCAACAGCTCGCACCGTGGATGAAGCCGATGCCCAAGCACCTGCAGAAACTGCACGACATGATCGATACCGTCGGCAAACCGAACGGCATGTCGATGGACATGGCAAAACATCTGCATACGGTGATCACCAATTACGACAACACCCACGATAAATTCGTCGAGGCGGTCGGCCAGCTGTCGAAAGACCAGCATGTGCAGTCCTATCTGCACGATTCGATCCTGAAGCTGATCGAAGCCACCAATGCCCCCAACGATTTCACCAAGAAGTGAGAGACCGCGAATGAATTCCATCACCGTCAAAAGACTCGCGCAGGTTCTGTTCTTTTTCGTTTTTGCCCTCACGGCCCAGGCCGCCGACGAATTCTGCTGGCTGAAAACTTCAACCCGCGGCGCAGGCACCATTCCGACGCAATGCCCGGCCGGCCAGGAAAACCAGGCGGGCCTTTGCTACAACAAATGTCCGGCCGACAAACCCAATGGCGTGGGCCCGGTCTGCTGGTCGGCCTGCCCGGCGGGTTACACCGACATGGGTGCGACCTGTCACATCAACATGCCGCTGACCGTCTCGCCGAGCTGGGTCTGCACGCACTACTGGCCCAAATCGCTGGGCGGCGGCTGCCGCTGGAAAGATACGCGTTGCCCCTCGGGTTACACCAATTCCGGCCTGTTCTGCGCACTGTCTGCACGCCCGGTACCGGCGGGCTTCTCGGGCACCTATCTCGACCCGATGAAAAACACCTACGCCCGCGGCGCAGGCACCGTGCCGACCGATTGCACGCCGAAGCAGCGTGATGCTGGTCTTTGCTACAACGCCTGCCCGGCCGGCTTTACCGGCGTCGGCCCGGTATGCTGGAACAGCTGCAGCGCCAACAAGATCGATAAGACGTCCTGCGGCATGGGTTGCGCGAAAGACACTGCGACCTGCGCACAGATCATCGCCGACCAGGCGATCAGCGCGACCAGCCTGATTGCCAATGCCGTGACCTTCGGTGCTTCGCATTACGCCTCTGCGGCACAGACCGGTGCCAAGGTCGCAAAAACGGCGGAAGAGCTGAGCAAACTCGAAAAAGCCCTGCAGGATGCGAAAAAAGCCTGGACCGCCCTGCAGGAAACGCAGGCCTACAAGCTCTACAAGCAGGGCAAAGCGGCCTGGAAGAGCACTGAAGAAGAGCGCAAGGCGATCGAGCTCTATACCGCCGCGGAAAAAGCCGCCAATACGCCGGCCAGTGCCTCGCCGGAAGAAATTGCGCGCAACGTGGCCGCCATTGCCTCGGTGGCCGATCCGACGGGGATTGCCGCAGTCATCGGCGCCTATACCTATCCGATCTGCGGCCCCGGCATGTAACACCGGCAGCAAACGCCAAACCAAAAGCCCCGCTGCGGCGGGGCTTTTTTTATCCAAGTATCAACGCTTCAGCGCGCCACCAGCGGCGGTGTGCCCGGTATATCGATCTTCAGCACGGCCTTGATCGCTTCCTGCAGATCGGCGTCGCTGACCGGCATGCGCGGCGGACGCAGCGTGCCGCCCGGCAGACCGAAGGCATTCATCAGCGGTTTCATGGCGCGCATCGCACTGCCGCCGCCGTACTTGCCGCTGATGGTCGTAAATTCGATCAGTTTGCCGAAATCAATACGCAGGCGCTCGTAATCCTTCTGTTCCCATGCGGAAATGACCGAAGCAAACAACTGCGGGCAGAAATTGCCCTCGCCGCCCATGAACCCGTTGCCGCCGAGACCCAGCACCGTCAGCGCGTTGCCCGGACCCGCGCTATGCACTTCGACCTGATCGCCGACGCGCGCGATCAGGCTGGCGATGTAACCGGTGTCTGTGCCCGAATAAGCCACGCCGGCGATGGTCGGATAACGCCTGACCAGTTTTTCGATCAGGTCGATCGGCACAAAGTAACCTGCCGCCTTGTGGCTGGAAATATAAACCGGCAGCGAAGTCGATTCGATGACGGTCGAATAATAGCGTTCGAGTTCGGCAAACGTCGGCTTGGCGGCATGCCCGATGTCGAGCGAAAAAATCTGTGCGGCATCGACCTTCGCACGCTCGGCCGCCTGCATGAATTCGACCATGTCGCCGACCACATGCGGCTCGCAACCCATCGCGCGCACCGGCACCTTGCCCTTGAGTTCCTCGACCGCAATCGTCATTACGCGGTCGCGTTCCTCCTTCGTCAGCGAATATGCCTCGCCGCTGCCGCTGCCCGCCATGTAGACACAGACGCCGGCGTCGCGCAGGCGCCCGAGCTGGCGGCGAAATGCCGACTCATCCAGCCTGCCCTCGTCGTCAAACGGCGTCAGGCAGACGACGACCGAACTCAGTTTCTTTTTCATTCGATACCCCCTGAAGCATGCTGAAAATCCGCGCGACCATTCCTCAAAACACTATTCGACGCGCATGCCGGCGTCACGTATGACCTTGCCCAGCGTGGCCATTTCCGCCTTGACGACCGCAGTCAACTGCTCGGGCGTGCTGCCGACCGGCTCGATGCCCGCGGTATTGAGCCGGGCAATCGAGTCACTGCGGCCGAGCACGCGCAGAATTTCCTGATTGAGGCGCGCAACAAGCGCCTCCGGCGTTTTGGCCGGTGCAAATATCGCGAAACGCCCGACCGATTCATACCCGGGCAGTCCGCTGGCGGCGATCGACGGCAACTGCGGGAACAATGCGCTCGGCTTCAGCGAAGTCACCGCCAGCGCGCGCAAGCGATTCGATTGCAATTGCGAGGCGACCGTGCCGGCTGTCGGAAACATCAGTTGCACCTCGCCGGCAAAAAGCGCGTTGAGCGAGGGGCCACCGCCCTTGTAGGCAACGTGCACCATGTTCACTCTTGCCATCGACTTGAACAGCTCGGCGGCAATATGAATCAGGCCGCCGGGTGCCGCCGCATAGTTGAGTTCGCCCGGCCGCGCGCGCGCCAGTGCAATCAGGTCTTTCGCCGATTTCACCGGCAGCGAGGGATGCACGATCAGTATGCAGGGCGAACTCACCGCCAGCGTCACCGGTGCCAGATCGCGCAGCACGTCATAGGGCACGTTGTCGCGCATGTATTGCAGCATCCACATGTTGCTGCCGTTGAGCAGCAGAGTGTGGCCGTCCGGCGCCGCCCGCATCACGCTGTCGACGGCGTTGACCGGCGTGCCACCGCGGTTCTCGACCACGACCTGCTGGCCAAGCGCCGCGGAAAGCCCGGCGGCAATCACGCGCGAGGCGTAATCGTTGCCGCCGCCGACCTCGGCGGTGACGATGCGCAGGGGTTTTGCTGGAAAACGGTCGCTTTGCGCCTGCGCTGCGACGGCATGTGCAGCCGCCGCGAGGACGCATGCAACAGTCAAATAACGGGATTTCACGTGCGGGAACCTGAAATGCTCAAGTCCCGATGATGAGGGCTGTTCAGGCCCCTGTCAAAGCGGACAGCGGCGCTGCAGCGCGCACTACGCCCCCCTGAAACCGCCGCCGCAGCCCGCCTTTGTAGGTGTTTTTCCGACAAAAGAATTGGGAGGCGGACCACTACTGAAAAAAAATGGGGCCGGTAAAGTGGGAACCGTTGCAAGACCAAACTTTTTAACCCACCGACAACCGAGGAACATCATGCAAACCGCCACCATCCAGCAATCCAGTTTTGCCGCCCTTTTTGACCCGGCCGTGGCCCGCGCCGCCGCCGAACGCGCTGCGCAGTGGAACCTGCCGCGCCATACCTGCCGCCCGCTCGACCGTTACACCGGCGCGCGCGTCAGTGCCGACCTGGCCCACTATGATGCCGAGGTCGATGACGCAACCTCGATCGAAGACGATCTGCCCGAAGAACTGGCCGCCTCCTGCGGCATTGCCGAACAGCTCGACGGCGACGACGACCTGTAAACCCGTCAACCGGTAACCGCC
>CAZVDN010000231.1:0-1280 GCA_964625665.1 uncultured Streptomyces sp.
ATGGATCGAGGTCCGTTGCCGGGCTTTTGAATCAGCGCGGCCAGTCGCATTTCCGTAAACAGATCGAGACGATTGTTGCTTGCGGCGCCGTCGCTGCCCAGGCCGACATTGAGACCCGCTGCCAGCATCGCGGTGACCGGGGCTATTCCGCTGCCGAGTTTCAGGTTGGAAGACGGGCAGTGCGCGACGTGGCAACCATAGCGGGCCAGCAGGGCAATTTCCTCAGCGGTGAGATGCACGGCATGGACGGCGATCAGACCGGGGCCGAGCAGTCCCGCGTCGTGCAGGCGCTGCAGTGGACGGACTTTGTGGGTCTTGAGGCTGCCGTCGATTTCGTCGCGGGTTTCGTGCAGATGGATATGTACCGGCAGATCAAGTTCGCTCGCGTAGGTCGCCACATGGCGCAGGTGTTCGTCGTTGACGGTGTAGGGCGCATGCGGTGCAAAGCAGAAATGCAGAAGGGGGTTGCCCTTCATCTCGTCGCGAAAGGCCAGCCCCTTGCTCAGGTAATCCTGAGCGTCGGAGGCGTAAGCCGAGGGGAGGTCAATAACGATCATGCCCACCGCGGCGCGCATGCCCGCTTCCATGGCGGCCCTTGCCGCGGCGCGCGGGAAGAAATACATGTCGTTGAAGGTGGTGACGCCTCCTAGCAGCATTTCGGCGCAGGCGAGGCGGGTGCCGTCGTGGACAAAGGCGTCGGAAACGTGCGTTTGTTCAGCTGGCCAGATGTGATCGTTCAGCCAGTCCATCAGCGGCAGGTCATCCGACAGGCCGCGCATCAGTGCCATTGCCGCATGGGTGTGCAGATTGATCAGCCCGGGCAACAAGGCGTGGTCATTCAGCGTGACGACCGTTGCAGGGTTATAGCGTCGCCGGGCTTCCGTGACCGGCAGGACCGATTCGATATGTCCATTGCTGACCGCGACGGCGTGGTTCTCAAGCACGCGTCGATCGCTTTCCACCGGGATGACCCAGCGGGCTTCGATCAGCGTATCGATGGATTTCTGTGAGTCATTCATGGATGCAGCATACAAAAAAAAGCCCTGCCGAAGCAGGGCTTTTTATTAGGAAGGTCGAAGTTCAGCGTTACGGCTTCGCTTCCGGTTTGGTTTCGGGTTTCGGCTTCGGAGCCGGCGGCAGTTTGGTGCCGACAACTTCGACCGTCACGCGGCGGTTCGGTGCAAGGCACTCCACCAGTTGCTTGCGGCTCATCTTGTTGTCGCAGAATTTGGTGACCGGGATCGGCTGCTTGTCAGCTTTGCCTTCCCAGAAGACCAGTT
>CAZVDN010000231.1:1290-6155 GCA_964625665.1 uncultured Streptomyces sp.
GGTCAGGTAGTCGCGGGCTTTGATCGCACGCTCTTCCGACAGCTTCTTGTTGGCTTTTTGCGAACCGATGCGGTCGGTGTGGCCGGTGATGATGACGGCGCCAACCGTGTTCAGCGGTTTCACTTCTTTCGCCAGGAACTCGTCGAGTTCTTTCTTGTTGTCGGCCGTAAGATCGGGTTTGCCGAAGGCAATGCCCTGCAGTTCGATCTTCAGTTCGACGTTTTGCGGCTCAACCTTGGGTTTCGGCTTGGCTTCCGGCTTGGCTTCCGGCTTGGCTTCCGGCTTAGCTTCCGGCTTGGCTGCCGCAGCGGGTTTCGGCGCCGGGCAGAGGTCGGGCGTGCACTGTTTGCAGGCTGCGGCCGCGGCGGCAAGTGCCGGCGTCCAGGAACCGTTGCGGACGCAAACGCCGGCGCCGGTCGCCATGACGACTGCACCAGTGCTATCGGTGACGTAGCCCTCATTTTTCGACTGAGCAAAAGCGGGCAGTGCGCCGATTACCGCGGTTGCGGCCAGCCCTGCGAGAGTGTTGCGGATTACGGAATTCATGATTTTTGCTCCTCCTGATCTGCAAAAATAAAAACGAAAAACGGGGATACCGTCAAAAACCTTTTAAAACGACACTTAACCTGCTGAATCTAGACCGTCAATTAATATCACAGACCATCGGATTAGGCAAGCAATGGTGAAATCCTAGCACATTTGCCGGCGCCGGTCGCAACGCAAATACAACAGAACGCACAACTTCCTCATTGTCGCCCCTACTTGCTGCCGGTGACTTCAACATCAACACGACGGTCCGGTTGCAGGCAGGCGATGAGTGCCTTGCGGTTAGTCATCTTGCAGTCACCCGGTTTCGTCACGGGCTGCGATTTGCCTTTGCCGTCTGCATAAATGCGGTTCGCCGCGATACCTTTGCTCACCAGATACTGTTTGACCGCTTCGGCGCGTTTGACCGACAGCTTCTGGTTGTATTTGACCGAACCGATGCGGTCGGTGTGCCCGATTGCCAGAATCACTTCGTAGTTCGCGCCTTTGAGCACATTGACCAGATCATCGAGCATGGCCTTGCCTTTGGGCTTTACCTCCGACTTGTCGAAATCGAAAAGGGCGTCGGCCGAAAAATTGATTTTCTGCGGTGCCGGTTTTGCCGGTGCGGCTTTGGGGGCGGCAGAGGCTTCTTTTGCAGGTGCCGGTTTTGGTGAGGCGGGCGCTGCGGGGGCCGGCTTTTGTCCGGCGCTGCCATCGGGGCCTTTGACCAGATCCGGGTCGCATTGTTTTACAGCAAGAGCAGGCGTCCATGCGCCGGTGCGCCAGCACAGCCCGGTATTTGCACTGGTGATGATATTGGCGTTGTGATCGAGGAGGTAACCCTCGTTCTTGAATTGTGCGGCTGCGATGGCCGGGAAGGCGGCGGCCAGAACGATGGCGGCGGCAAGCGAATTTTTTGTAATTGTCATTGCGAACGACTCCTTATCCCGTCATGGCAGGTGCTGCCCGTTTTGTGCATCCACGCTGCCTGATTGCAGGTTGCCAACGGACCGATTTGCGCCCCCTGTATCCTGTAACGCAGCACGCCAGTGCGATGGTTCGGTTTTGAACGCTGGCGGGCAAGCGAAAACCAAGTCGAATCATAACATAAGCATCACACTAATTCAAAAACAAACGACAGGTTTTTACCGGGAAATGCGGGATCAATGGCGCGGCAATGTTGCGGTGACTCCACGCACCTCGGCATGCTAAAATCGCACGTTTTGCAGAGCCTCATTTCCCCGGTGCTTTTTGCCGCAATCTCGCCAAAGATTTCATGGATACATTCGCCAAAGAAACAATCCCGGTAAGCCTCGAAGAGGAGATGCGCCGCTCCTATCTCGATTACGCCATGAGCGTCATCGTGGGCCGCGCCTTGCCGGATGTGCGCGACGGCCTGAAGCCGGTGCACCGCCGTGTTCTTTTTGCGATGCATGAACTGTCCAACGACTGGAACCGTGCCTACAAGAAGTCCGCGCGTATCGTCGGCGATGTCATCGGTAAATACCATCCGCACGGTGATACCGCGGTCTATGACACCATCGTGCGCATGGCGCAGGATTTTTCGCTGCGTTATCCGCTGGTCGACGGTCAGGGCAATTTCGGTTCGGTCGACGGCGACAATGCGGCCGCCATGCGTTATACGGAAATCCGCATGGCGCGGATCGCGCACGAGCTCCTTGAAGACATCGACAAGGAAACCGTGGACTTCGGGCCGAATTACGACGGGTCGGAGCATGAGCCTCTGGTCATGCCGTCGAAGATCCCCAACCTGCTGATCAACGGTTCATCGGGCATTGCGGTCGGGATGGCGACCAATATCCCGCCGCATAATCTCTGCGAAGTGGTTGACGCATGCCAGGCGCTCCTGAAAAACCCGGAAATCCCGGTGGATGATCTGGTAAACATCGTGCCGGCGCCCGATTTCCCGACGCGCGGCATCATTTACGGGGCCGCCGGTCCGCGCGAAGCGCTGCGCACCGGCCGCGGCCGCGTGATCATGCGCGCGCGTGCGCACATTGAAGAGATGGAAAAGGGCAATCGCCAGGCGATCGTCATCGACGAACTGCCCTATCAGGTCAATAAAGCCAATTTGCTTATCAAGGTCGGCGAACTGGTGCGTGAAAAGCGCCTCGAGGGTATCGCCGAGATCCGCGACGAGTCCGACAAGTCCGGCATGCGTGCCGTGATCGAACTGAAGCGCGGCGAAAACGCGGAGGTCGTGCTCAACAATCTTTACACCATGACGCAGATGCAGGACAGCTTCGGCGTCAACATGGTGGCACTGGTTGATGGCCAGCCGCGCGTGTTGAACCTCAAGCAGATGCTTGACGCCTTCCTGCGTCATCGCCGCGAAGTGGTGACGCGGCGCACGGTCTTCGAACTGAAGAAGGCGCGCGATCGCGGCCATATTCTTGAAGGCCTGGCGGTTGCGTTGTCGAACGTCGACGAAGTCATTGCCCTGATCAAGGCGGCGAAAACGCCGGCCGAGGCCAAAGAACATCTGATGGCCCGCCTGTGGCGCTCGAAACTGGTCGAAGAAATGCTCAACCGGGTCGATCCGGCGTCGAGTCGGCCGATCGGCCTTGGCGCGGAATTCGGCGCGCAGAAAGCCGGCGGCTACCGCCTGTCGGAAGCGCAGGCGCAGCGCATTCTCGAAATGCAGTTGCAGCGCCTGACCGGGCTCGAACAGGACAAGATCGTTGCCGAGTACAAGGAGGTCATGGAGACCATCCTCGATCTGCTCGACATTCTGGCCAAGCCCGAGCGCGTTACGCGCATCATCAGCACCGAGCTCAATGACATCAAGGCGCGCTACGGCGACGAACGCCGCAGCGAAATCGTCCAGCACACGCAGGACCTGTCGATGGAGGATCTCATCGCGTCGGAAGACGTGGTGGTGACTCTGTCGCACGGCGGCTACATGAAGTGCCAGCCGGTGGCGGATTACCGCGCGCAGAAGCGCGGCGGCCGCGGCAAGCAGGCGACGACGACGAAGGACGACGATTTCGTCGAGAAACTGTTTATCGCCAACACGCACGATTACATCCTGTGCTTCTCGAACCGCGGTCGCGTCTACTGGCTCAAGGTTTACAACGTGCCCCAGGGCAGCCGCAACAGCCGCGGCAAACCGGTGGTCAATCTGGTGCCGTTGCTCGAGCACGAAAAGATCACGGCGATCCTGCCGGTCAAGGAATTCGACGACGGGCATTTCGTGTTCATGGCTACCGCCTGCGGCACCGTCAAGAAGACCGCGCTGTCCGAATTTTCTCGGCCGCGTCCGAGCGGCATCATCGCGGTCAATCTCGAAGACGGCGATTATCTGATCGGCGTCGCGCTGACCGATGGCAAACAGGATGTCATGCTGTTCTCGGACGCCGGCAAGGCGCTGCGTTTTGCCGAAGACGAAGTGCGGGCGATGGGGCGCAATGCCGGCGGTGTGCGCGGCATGCGGCTGCCCGATGGCGGTCAGGTGATTTCGCTGCTCACGGCGGCGGACGAAAATGTGTCGGTGCTGACCGCGACTGAAAACGGCTACGGCAAGCGCACGCCGATCGGCGACTACACCAAACACGGCCGCGGCACGCAGGGCATGATCGCGATTGCCAATTCGGAACGCAACGGCAAGCTGGTGGCGGCGCAGATCGTCGGCGACGACGACGAAATCATGCTGATCACCACCGGTGGCGTGCTGGTTCGCACGCGCATCGCTGAAATCCGCGATATGGGCCGTGCCACGCAGGGTGTGCGCCTGATCAACCTCGGCGAGGGCGAGAAACTTGCCGGGCTGGAGAAGATCCTGGAGCCTGACGATGAAGAGGAAGCGCCGGCGGCCGAATGACCGGTGGCATGGCTTTCCGATGATGGCTGGTCTGCAATCGAATCTTAACTTTGGTAATCAATCATGACGCGTGTATTCAACTTTGCCGCCGGGCCGGCAATTCTGCCCGAACCTGTATTGAAGCAGGCCGCCGAGGAAATGCTCGATTGGCATGGCAGCGGCATGTCGGTGATGGAAATGAGCCATCGCGGCAAGGAGTTCATTTCGATCGCCGAGCAGGCCGAGGCCGATCTGCGCGAACTGATGGGCATCCCGGCCAATTACAAGGTGCTGTTCGTGCAGGGCGGAGCAACGTTGCAGTTCGCGGCGATTCCGCTGAACCTGCTGCGCGGCAAAAAGTCCGCCGACTACGTCAATACCGGCGAGTGGGCAAAGAAGGCTATCAAGGAAGCCAAACGCTACGGCGGCGTCAACATTGCGGCGAGCGCCGAAGACCGGCAGTTTACCTACGCGCCGGCGCAGAGTGCGTGGAAACTCGATCCGGATGCGGCCTATG
>CAZVDN010000232.1:0-6149 GCA_964625665.1 uncultured Streptomyces sp.
CTTGATGCGCTCGATGTCCTTGCGCACCTTGCCGATCTGGCTGGTATTGGTCAACTGCTGCGTGGCAACCTGCATGCGCAGGCTGAACTGCGCCTTCAGCAGCTCATTGAGCTCCTGCTGCAGTTCCGCCGGGTTCTTTTCTCTCAGTTCGCTAGCTTTCACGAATTAGCCCCCTACCATGCGATGAACGAAGGTCGTGCGCAGCGGCAGCTTTGCCGACGCCAGACGGAAAGCCTCACGCGCATCCGCCTCGGCTACACCGTCCATCTCGTACAAAACCTTGCCCGGAACGATTTCGGCGACCCAGTACTCGGGATTGCCTTTACCGTTACCCATGCGCACCTCGGCCGGCTTCTGTGAAATCGGCTTGTCCGGGAAAATCCGGATCCAGATACGCCCGCCGCGCTTGATATGGCGCGTCATGGCGCGACGTGCCGCCTCGATCTGGCGTGCAGTCAAACGGCCGCGGGTAATCGCTTTCAGGCCGAATTCGCCGAAGCTCACCTTGTTGCCGCGGGTCGCAACGCCTTTGTTGCGGCCCTTCTGTTCCTTGCGGTATTTCCTTCTAGCTGGCTGCAGCATTTTTCGCTCCTGACGTCCTTCTCTTGCGCGGTGCCGCTTTCGGCGGCGCCTTCGGCGCTTCCGGCGCCGGCGCGACATCGGCACCCGCCGACGGGGCGGCTACCGCTTGCTCGTGTTTGGTCATCACTTCGCCTTTGAACACCCAGACCTTGACGCCGATGATGCCGTAGGTGGTCTTGGCTTCCGAAGTGCCGTAATCGATGTCGGCACGCAGGGTATGCAATGGCACGCGGCCTTCGCGGTACCATTCAGTGCGCGCGATCTCAATGCCGTTCAGACGACCGGCGCTCATGATCTTGATGCCCTGTGCGCCCAGACGCATGGCGTTCGTGATCGCACGCTTCATGGCGCGACGGAACATGATGCGTTTCTGCAATTGCTGCGTGATCGAATCGGCAATCAGCTGTGCATCGAGTTCGGGCTTGCGCACTTCCTCGATATTGATGTGCACCGGCACATGCAACAGCTTCTGCAGCTGCGCCTTCAGCGATTCGATGTCCTCGCCTTTTTTACCGATGACCACACCAGGACGCGCGCTGAAAATCGTGATTTTCGCGTTTTTCGCCGGCCGCTCGATGATGATCTTGCTGACTGCCGCGTGAGCGAGTTTCTGCTTCAGGAACTCACGGACCTTCAGGTCTTCCTGCAGCATGCCCGGGAACGCCTTGCTGTTGGCATACCACTTCGACGACCAGTTGCGCAGTACCGAGAGACGGAATCCAGTCGGATGTATTTTCTGACCCATATTTATTTCCTTCCGTCGCCGACGGTGAGGTGGATGTGGCAGCTGTGTTTGAGAACGCGCACACCGCGGCCCTTGGCGCGGGCATGGAAGCGTTTCAGCACCGGCCCTTTTTCGACGTAGATCCTGGTGACTTTGAGCTCGTCGATATCCGCACCATCGTTGTGTTCGGCATTTGCGATCGCCGATTCCAGAACCTTGCGGATGATTGCAGCACCCTTCTTCGGGCTGAACGCCAGCAGGTTCAAAGCCTGGTCCACGCGCAGACCGCGGATCTGGTCGGCGACTAGGCGGCCTTTTTGCGACGACAGTCGCACTCCGCTCAATTTTGCAGATGTTTCCATATTTGGCTTCCGTTATTTCTTGGGACCGGCGGCTGCCGGTGCTGCAGAGGACTTCTTGTCTGCGGTCGCACCGCCCGCCTTCGAGTGCCCCTTGAAGGTGCGGGTATGCGAAAACTCGCCGAGCTTGTGACCGACCATGTTCTCGGAAACATAAACGGGAATGTGCTGCTTGCCGTTATGCACCGCGATGGTCAGACCGACAAAATCAGGAAGGACGGTGGACCGACGCGACCAGGTCTTGATCGGGCGCTTGTCGTTGGATGCGCGCGCCGCCTCAACCTTGGCCATCAGGTGATAGTCGACGAACGGGCCTTTTTTAACTGAACGTGCCATATTTATTTACCTCGCTATGCGCTGGTCTTGGCGTGACGACGGCGCACGATCATGCCGTTAGTACGCTTGTTGTTGCGCGTGCGGTAGCCCTTGGTCAAAGTACCCCACGGGCTCACCGGATGACGTCCTGCAGCGGTCTTGCCTTCGCCGCCGCCATGCGGATGGTCGATCGGGTTCATTGCAACACCGCGCACCGTCGGGCGGATGCCGCGCCAGCGTTGCGCGCCGGCCTTGCCGATGGAACGCAGGCTGTTTTCCTCGTTGCCGACTTCACCGATCGTTGCACGGCAATTGACGTGCACCTTGCGGATTTCGCCGGAACGCAATCGCAGCTGGGCGTAGTCGCCTTCGCGCGCCAGCAACTGCGCCGAAGAACCCGCCGCCCTTGCCAGCTGAGCGCCCTTGCCGGGCATCATTTCGATGCAGTGGATCGTGGTACCGACCGGGATGTTGCGCAAAGGCAGCGTGTTGCCGGTTTTGATCGGCGCTTCGGAACCGTTCTGCAGCTGCATGCCGACCACCAGGCCCTTCGGCGAGATGATGTAACGGCGCTCGCCGTCGGCGTAACAAAGCAAAGCAATGTTCGCGCTGCGGTTCGGGTCGTGCTCGATACGCTCGACCTTGGCAACCAGTCCGTCCTTGTTGCGGCGGAAATCGATCACGCGATAGCTTTTCTTGTGCCCGCCGCCCTGATGACGGGTCGTGATGCGGCCGAGATTGTTGCGGCCGGCCTTGCGGTTTTTGCTTTCAACCAGCGCGGCGTGCGGACGGCCCTTGTAGAGCTCCGGATTGACGACCTTGACGACCGCGCGGCGGCCAGGGGAAGTCGGTTTGACTTTAATGAGTGCCATTATTTAGCCTCCCCTGCGATGAAGTTGATTTCCTGGCCTTCCTTGAGCCGAACATAAGCCTTTTTCCAGTCCTTGCGACGGCCCATGAAACGGCCAAAGCGCTTTTCCTTGCCCAGCACATTCGACACCTGGACCGAAATCACTTCGATCTTCTTTTCCTTGGTGCTGAACATGAGTTCGACTGCCGCCTTGATTTCCGGCTTGGTCGCATCAGTCACGACACGGAACAGGTACTGGTTGTTCTTCTCGCCGACGAAAGTGCCTTTTTCGGACACCACCGGCGCAAGCAGCACCTTCATCAACCGCTCGGTATTGCGGGTAACGGTAGCGGCGGTCATTTGAGCAACTCCTCGAATTTCGCCACGGCATTCTTGGTCAGCAGAACGTTGGCGTGACGGATCAGGCTGACCGGATCGGCATGCGATACCGACACGACGTTGACGTTCGGCAGATTGCGCGAGGACAACTGCAGTTTTTCATCAACCGTATCAGTCACGATCAGCACGTTTTCGAAGCCCATGCTCTTGACCTTCTGTGCCAGCAACTTGGTCTTCGGCGCATCGACAGTGAACTGATCCACCACCGACAGACGGCCTTCGCGGGCCAACTGCGAGAGGATCGAGCAAACGCCGGCGCGGTACATTTTCTTGTTCAGCTTGTGCGAAAAGTTTTCGTCCGGACGGTTCGGGAAAATTTTGCCGCCCCCGCGCCACAACGGGCTCGAAGTCATACCGGCGCGGGCGCGGCCCGTGCCTTTTTGCTTGAACGGCTTTTTCGTCGAATGCCGCACTTCGCCGCGATCTTTCTGCGCGCGCGTGCCGCGACGTCCGTTCGCCATGTAGGCGGTTACGACCTGGTGAATCAGCGATTCGTTGAATTCGCGGCCAAACACTGCGTCTGTCGCCGAAACATTTGCGTTCGACTTGCCGGCCTGATCAATCAGTTTGAGTTCCATCATTTACCTGCCTTGGCCGGGGCCGGTTTTGCGGCAGCCTTCACCGCCTTGCTCTTTTTGACGGCCGGGGAAACGGTCACATCGCCGTTTTTCGAACCGGGAATCGCACCGCGCACCAGCAGCAACTGGCGCTCTGCGTCAATACGGACGATGACGAGATTCTGAGTCGTGCGTTTGTCATCGCCGAGGTGGCCGGTCATTTTTTTGCCGGGGAAAACACGGCCCGGGTCCTGCGCCATGCCGATCGAACCCGGCGCATTGGTCGATACCGAGTTACCGTGCGTCGCGCGGTTTGATGAAAAATGGTGGCGCTTGATAACGCCGGCGTAACCCTTGCCGATTGACGTGCCGGTGACGTCGACCTTCTGGCCAACCTCGAACACGTCCACACCGATCACAGCGCCGACTTTAAGGCTTGCGGTCTGCTCAGGGGTTATGCGGAATTCCTTCAGCACCGAACCGGCTTCAACACCGGCTTTGGCGTAATGTCCGGCAGCCGCCTTGTTGACGCGCTTGGCGCGGCGCTTGCCGTAGGCAACCTGTACTGCGCAATAGCCGTCGGTTTCGGCTGTCTTGATTTGCGCGACGCGGTTGTTCGACACGTCCAGCACGGTCACCGGGATGGAATCACCATCGTCGGTAAACACGCGTGTCATGCCGATCTTGCGACCGACTAGTCCTAGACTCATGTTAATCACCTTTTCTTTAACCCGGCCCGGTCACAAAGTGTCCGAAACGGGTGCCGACAACAATTGGCCGGCCATTCACTTTAGGATGAACCCTGAACCGGGGGACGGATTTTACGCCAATCCCCGGCCCTCATCCCTGCTTCTACAACTTGATCTCGACGTCCACTCCAGCCGGCAAATCGAGTTTCATCAGCGCATCGACTGTTTTATCGGTCGGATCGATGATGTCCATCAAACGCAAATGCGTGCGAATTTCAAACTGGTCACGCGACGTTTTGTTCGCGTGCGGCGAGCGCAGCACGTCAAAACGTTCCTTGCGCGTCGGCAGCGGCACCGGCCCCTTGACGACAGCGCCCGTGCGTTTCGCGGTATCCACGATTTCAAGCGCCGACTGGTCGATCAAACGATAGTCGAACGCCTTCAGGCGGATGCGGATTTTCTGGCTTTTCACAGTGGCCATGATTATTCAATCACTTTGGCGACGACGCCGGCACCGACCGTGCGACCGCCTTCGCGGATCGCAAAGCGCAGACCTTCTTCCATCGCGATCGGCTGGATCAGGTTCACCGTGATCGAAATGTTGTCCCCCGGCATCACCATCTCCGTGCCCGCCGGCAACTCGATCGTCCCCGTCACGTCCGTCGTGCGGAAATAAAACTGCGGACGGTAACCCTGGAAGAACGGCGTATGACGGCCGCCCTCATCCTTGCTCAACACGTAAATCTCCGCCGTGAACTTCGTGTGCGGCGTGATCGACGCCGGCTTCGCCAGCACCTGACCGCGCTCGACTTCCTCGCGCTTCGTGCCGCGCAGCAACACACCCACGTTGTCGCCCGCCTGCCCCTGATCGAGCAGCTTGCGGAACATCTCAACGCCCGTGCACACCGTCTTCTGCGTCGGCTTCAAACCCACAATCTCGATTTCCTCGCCGACCTTGATGATCCCGCGCTCCACGCGACCGGTCACCACCGTGCCGCGGCCCGAGATCGAGAACACGTCTTCCACCGGCATCAGGAACGGACCATCCAGCGCGCGCTTCGGCTCCGGAATGTAGCTGTCCAGCGCTTCGGCCAGTTTCAGAATCGCGCCTTCGCCCATCTCGCCCTTGTCGCCTTCGAGCGCCTTCAGCGCCGAACCGACCACGATCGGGGTGTCGTCACCCGGGAATTCATATTTCGAGAGCAGTTCGCGAACTTCCATCTCGACCAGGTCCAGCAACTCCTTGTCGTCGACCATGTCCGCTTTGTTCATGAACACGACGATATACGGAACACCCACCTGGCGCGCCAGCAGAATGTGCTCGCGCGTCTGCGGCATCGGGCCGTCAGCGGCCGACACCACCAGGATCGCGCCGTCCATCTGCGCCGCACCCGTGATCATGTTCTTCACATAGTCCGCGTGGCCCGGGCAGTCAACGTGCGCGTAGTGACGGTTCGCCGTCTCATACTCCACGTGCGCCGTGTTGATCGTGATCCCGCGCGCCTTCTCTTCCGGCGCCGCGTCGATCTGGTCATAGGCTTTCGCCTCGCCGCCGAACTTCGTCGACAGCACCGTCGTGATCGCCGCCGTCAGCGTCGTCTTGCCGTGGTCTACGTGCCCAATCGTGCCAACGTTTACGTGTGGCTTCGTACGCTCAAATTTGCCCTTGGCCAT
>CAZVDN010000233.1:0-6136 GCA_964625665.1 uncultured Streptomyces sp.
CGATTTGTATCAATCCGAGCGCGTGACATTTACTGCCGGCGTGCCGACCATCTGGATGGGCATTCTGCGCGCACTTGAAAAGAGTCCGTCGCAATGGCGACTGATGCCGGGTATGCGCATGGTGGTCGGCGGAGCGGCCGCGTCCGAAGCGATGATTCGTGCTTTCGATAAACACGGACTGCGGGTATTGCACGCCTGGGGCATGACGGAAACCGCGCCGCTCGGCACGACAGCGCATCTGAAGGCGTCTTTAAAATCCTTGTCCGAGGACGAACGTTACGCCTATCGCATCAAGCAGGGCTTGCCGGCGCCATTTGTCGAGGTGCGTGCGATGACCGACAACGGCGAGGCGCCGTGGGACGGTGCCACCATGGGCGAACTGCAGGTGCGCGGGCCGTGGATTGCGTCCGGTTATCACGAACTCGCGAATGAGTCGGACAAATGGACCGCTGACGGCTGGTTCCGCACCGGCGACGTGGCGACGATAGATGCCGAGGGTTACGTGAAAATCACCGACCGTACCAAGGACCTCATCAAATCGGGCGGCGAGTGGATCAGTTCGCTTGATCTGGAAAACGCACTGATGGCGCACCCGGCCGTGCAGGAGGCTGCGGTGATCGGTGTCGCCCATCCGAAATGGGATGAGCGGCCCCTGGCAGTGATCGTGTTGAAGCCCGGCGCCACTGCCGATGACGCGGCATTGCGCGCTTTTCTGGCGCCGCGTCTGGCGAAATTCTGGTTGCCCGATGCTTTTGAGTTTGTCGCAGAAATCCCGCGCACTTCGACCGGCAAAATGCTGAAGACGGCATTGCGTGAAAAATACCGGGACCGGTGTTGGCACTAGCGTCGCCGGGGTGCCAACCGCAGTTGTCATTCATGCGTTGTACCGGCGGTGGATTTTTCATTCGGTGTGGGCGATGATGTGGCCGGGCCGGCAGCGCGGAAATCAGGCCAATAGAATATGACGCGCGGATAGCGGTAGAGCGGAATGATTGGCGGCGCCGGCGCGTAAAAAATGCAGGCAGCGAGGAAATGGTGTCCGAAACCCCGACTTACCGGAACGCATTGACGCTGGGCGCACGGTTGCTCGAATACCGGCTGGATTCCGTGCTTGGTGCGGGCGGGTTCGGCATGACCTACCTGGCCTGGGACGTCAATCTCGAGAAGCACGTCGCCATCAAGGAATACCTGCCCGGCGAACTGGCGGTGCGTGCTCTTGACGGCAGCATTGTGCCGGTCAATACCGAGAGCGAATATAACTACAAGTGGGGGCTTGAGCGTTTTATTCTCGAAGCGCGCACGCTGGCCAAGTTCAGCCATCCCAATATTGTCCGCGTGAACCGCTACTTCGAAGCCAACAGCACCAGTTACATGGTGATGGATTACGAGGCCGGGGAATCGTTTAATCAGTATCTGAAGCGCAACCCCGCACCATCGGAGGCCTGGCTCAAACAGGTGCTGATGCCCATCCTCGATGGCTTGCAGGCGGTGCACAGGGCGGGGTTTTTGCACCGCGACATCAAGCCGTCGAATGTTTTCATTCGTGAAGACGGCTCGCCGGTCCTGCTCGATTTCGGTTCGGCGCGGCTGGCGACGGGGGGCACTTCACGCAGCCTGACGGCCATCGTGTCGCCCGGCTATGCGCCGATCGAGCAATATGCGGCCGACGGCAATCAGGGGCCGTGGTCGGATATTTACGCGTTGTCGGGCGTGCTCTATCGCGCCGTGACCGGGGAAAACCCGCCGGACGCCGTCAAGCGCATGCGCGATGACAGTGTGCCCGCCTCGCTGGCGGTGGCGCGGGCCCGTTACGACGAGCGCTTCCTGCGTGCCATCGAATGGGGCATGAAAGTCGAGGAAGGCGTGCGGCCCAAAAGCGTGCCGGAGTGGCGCGATCTGTTCAGCGCGCGTGAGGCGGTCACCGCCCTGAACAGCGGAGGCACGGCGGCCTTCGATGCGCCGACGTCGGTTCCGACGCAGCGCAATCCGTCGGTGGCGCCGCTGCCACCGGCATCACCGCCTGCGGCGACTGCACCATCCGCTGCGAAGTCGCAGGTGCCGGCATCGCGCTTGATCACGCGCAGCCGCTGGAAATGGCTGCGCCGCGGTGCATTCTTTTTTGTCATAGCGATTGCCGCTGCGGTTTATCTCAAACAACGCGCCATCGAAAAGTCACTCAAGCAGGCCGCACTGCAGCAAAGCGCCACCCAGCTCGCGCCGGAACTGGAACGGCGCCTGACCCAGCGGTTCGAGTCGGCCGACACCGACAAAAGCGGCGCCATCAGTCGTGAGGAACTGGCGAGGCGCCTGCCGGCCTATGCCAACCGCTTTTCCGAAATTGATGCCAATCGCGATGGCATGGTGTCGTTGATCGAACTGACGGCCTTCATGCAAAAGGAAGGGCTGTCCGATGAATTGCGCGATACGGACGGCAAGCCTGTCGCGGCGGACAAGGGAGGGGAGCGGGCGCCGCCCCCATCGGCCGCGCCTGCGCCGAAACACGGGTCGGTCACGATCGAGCTGCCGGCAAAAACGGAACGTGCACCCGCCCAGGCGGACGAGGCGGTTCCCCTGATTGTCATGCGGGAATTCGTCGGCGCCGACCGCGACGGCAACGGTTTTCTGACGCCCGACGAGGTGCGGGGTCGCTTCGGCTATATCGAACACAATTTCCCGCAGGTTGATACCAATGGTGACGGCCGGATTTCACCGGCTGAACTGGCGGCATTGCGCAAGAAGCAACTGATGCAGAAGTTTCGGCCCTGATGGCACGCGGGGTTCCGGAAACGGTTCGCTTCGCCGGCCCCCTGCGCTTGGTTTTCGCTTTGAAATCAGCGATCATGCGCGGGCGGATGAAATGCCGCACGACAGTCACTATCGGTGCCCATGGTTGAAATCCTGAACTATCGCAACGCGTTGCCGCTGGGTTCGATGCTCCTCGAGTACCGGCTCGAATCAGTGCTCGGTTCCGGCGGGTTCGGCATGACCTATCTCGGCTATGACACGCTGCTGGAAAAAAAGGTGGCGATCAAGGAATATCTGCCGGTGGAATTGGCAGTGCGCGCGGCCGACGGTGCGATCGTGCCGATCAACTCGGGCAGCGACTATAACTACCAGTGGGGCCTTGAGCGTTTTTTGCAGGAAGCGCGCCTGCTTGCGAAATTCAGTCACCCGAACATCGTTTCGGTAGTCCGTTACTTCGAGGCCAACGGCACTGCCTACATGGTGATGAACTACGAGTCCGGCCTGTCGCTGAGCCAGATGCTCAAGCGCATTCCGCAACCGGACGAGGCGATGCTGCTGAAAATCCTCCTGCCCCTGCTCGACGGCCTGCATGCCGTGCACGAGGCCGGATTTCTGCACCGCGACATCAAGCCGTCGAACCTGTTCATCCGTGACAACGGACAACCGGTGCTGCTCGATTTCGGATCGGCGCGTGTGGCTACCGGCGCGACCACGCGCACCATGACCTCGATTCTGACACCGGGGTATGCGCCGCTCGAACAATACTCGAAGGACGGCAATCAGGGGCCGTGGACCGATATCTATTCACTGGCAGCCGTGCTCTATCGCGCCGTGACCGGCGACAATCCGCCCGATGTGGTGACGCGGCTCAAGGACGATACCGTGATGGACCGGCTGAGCGCCACGCGCGACCGCTTCGGCATGGTGTTTTTGCATGGGGTCAACCGCGGCCTCGATGTGGACGAAAAGAAACGTCCGCAATCAGTCGCGGAATGGCGCGCCCTGTTTACCGGCGAGGGTTTTGTGGCGCCGGCTGCGGCACGCCCGTCCGACGCCGGCGATGAACAGAAGACACAGCGCATTGAAGGCCTGACGCAGGCGCCGACAGTTGTTCCGGTCTGGCGGCGCTGGTCGATGGGGCAATTGACGACTTTCGGCGCCGGTGCGCTGGCACTGTTTTTATTGATTGGCGGCGCCGAACTGTTCGAGCGATTCAAGGGGCGGGGCGCCGCATCCGGTGCGGCCGGGGCCGGCAAGGCCGCTGAGAATCCGGCGCGCCTGACGCCGCGCGAGTTTTATCTGCTGGACCGCGACCGCAGCGGTTTCCTGACCCCGGACGAGGTCAAGGGTGACGCGGTGATCGAGCAGGATTTCCGCGAGCTCGACCGCAAGCGCGACGGCCGGCTGTCGCTCGAGGAATTTACCGGCACGCGTTAAGCGCTTTGCCCCGCCGCGGTATTTGGCGTCCTGCGGGTGTGACAGAAGTCCTTGAATTGCATCGCTAATCAACTAGCCTTAAGATACGTCAAGAAACGCGCAACGGCGCGGTCAAAAATCGGGGGATGGCATGGGTCTGCGGCTGAAATTCAATCTGGTTTTGTCGGTGGTGTTTTTGCTCGGGCTGGCGGTCACCGGCTATGAGTCCTACGAACTGCTGCACAAAAACGCGCGTGAAGAAGTGCTGCGCAATGCGGGTGTGATGATGGAGTCGGCGCTGTCGATGCGCGGTTACACCGTCGCCCAGGTGCGGCCGGTGCTGCAGTCTGATCCGGAAAAGTTTCTGCCGCAGAGCGTACCCGCCTATGCGGCCACCGAGATCATGACGCTGCTGCGCAAAAAATATCCGGACTATTCCTACAAGGAAGCGGCGCTCAATCCGACCAACCCGCGCAACCGCGCGGTTGAATGGGAAACCGACATCGTCAATGCCTTCCGCAATGATTCGACCAAGACCGAAATTACCGGCATGCGCGAAACCGCGACCGGGCCCTCGCTTTATCTCGCGCGCCCGTTCCAGATCAAGGACGCCGCCTGCCTGGCCTGTCACTCGACGGCCGATGCGGCGCCGCCGTCGATGGTGCAGGTCTACGGCAACAGCAACGGTTTCGGCTGGAAGCACCAGGAAGTGATCGGCGCGCAGATCGTTTCGGTGCCGATGGCGCTACCGGTGGCGAATGCCAATCGCGCGTTCTATACGTTCATGACGGCATTGACGATCGTCTTCGCGGTGTTGTTCGTTCTGCTTAACATCATGTTGAGCGTGCTGGTGGTGCGGCCTATCCGCCTGATGTCGCAGGCGGCCGACCAGATCAGCACCGGCAATACGGACGTCGCTGATCTGAAAGAGAAGGGCAAGGACGAGGTTGCGCAACTGGCCAAGGCCTTCAACCGCATGCGGCGCAGTCTTGAAAAGGCCATTCAGCTGATCGATTCGAAGTAACGCCGGACCACTGCTCCCCCGGGGCGTCAAGCAGGAAACGCAGCCATGCCGGTACCGATGTTTGCCTTGCCAAACGGCTACACGATCCAGGAATACCGCATCGAGGCTATGATCGGTGCGGGCGGGTTCGGGCTGACGTATCTCGCGCATGACGCCAACCTCAACACCAAGGTGGCCATCAAGGAATACCTGCCTGCCGATTTCGCCTCGCGAAGCGAAGATCAGACCGTGCAACCGAAGTCGTCAGCCGCCCAGCCGACCTTTGAGTGGGGCCTCAAGCGCTTTCTCGACGAGTCGCGCACGCTGGCGTCGTTTCGCCACCCGAACATCGTGCGCGTCATGCGCTTTTTTCAGGCTAATCAAACGGCCTACATGGTCATGGAGTTCATCGCCGGCAAGGCGCTGAACGACTGGGTCAAGGCCAATGGCACGCTGAACGAAGCAGGGCTGGTGTCGATTGCCTTGCCGCTGCTGGACGGGCTCGAAGTCATCCACAAGTCGGGCTATCTCCACCGCGACATCAAGCCGCCGAACATTTTCATTCGCGATGACGGCAGTCCGGTGCTGATCGATTTCGGCTCGGCGCGCATGAATGTCGATCCGAACAAGGACCTGACTTCGATTGTTTCGCCGGGGTTTGCGCCGCTGGAGCAGTATCATGCGAACGGCAAGCAGGGGCCGTGGAGCGACATCTACTCGGCCGGCGCCGTGCTCTACCGCGCGATCGCGGGCGAGCCTCCGCCGGAAGCGGCGTCCCGCGTCAGTCACGATCCGTACAAGCCGCTGGCGTGCATCCAGGCCGACCGCTTCGACCAGAGCTTCCTCAATGCCATCGATCGCGCCCTGGCCTTTGCGGCTGACAACCGGCCGCAGTCGATCGAGGCCTGGCGGTCCTTGTTCGGCACCTCGCTGCCGCCGCCGGGCAGCGTGGTGACCGACGCGCCGACCCAG
>CAZVDN010000234.1:0-6078 GCA_964625665.1 uncultured Streptomyces sp.
GGAATATCGACGCGCTCATACGCATGCGTCAGGATGAACCCGTCAACGCAAACCATCACCGGGCAGGACAGCGCCTCGGCCAGCTTGAACGCCTGAATATGCAGATCTGCCGCTTCCTGATTGGTTTCGGCGAACAGCTGGATCCAGCCGGCGTCGCGCATCGACATGCTGTCCGAATGGTCGTTCCAGATATTGATCGGTGCGCCGATCGCGCGGTTGCCGATGGTCATGACGATCGGCAGACCGAGACCGGCGGCGTTGTAGACTGCCTCAGCCATGAACAAAATGCCCTGGCTCGCCGTCGCCGTATAGCTGCGGGCGCCGGCCGCCGACGCGCCGATGGCCACCGACAGCGCCGCGAATTCGGATTCGACGTTGATGAATTCGCAATTCTGCAGCTTGCCGCTTTTGACCAGCCCGCCGATGCCTTCGACGATATGCGTCTGCGGCGTGATCGGATAAGCGCAGATCACCTCGGGCCGGCACAGGGCCACCGCCTCTGCAATGGCCATTGAACCTTCGATTTGTTTAAGCATGGGTCGCCTTCCCGCTGCGCGCGGTCATCGCCGCGTCATAGGCGGCCTGCGCGGCCGCTGCATTCGATTCACCGACGCGGCCCGGGAATTTGTCGCGGATCGCCTTCAACACCGACTCAAGATGGAACTGGCCGCTGATCGCCGCAAAAGCGCCGAGCAAAGCGGCATTGGGCAAAGGCCTGCCGACATGCTTCAAGGCCAGCTCGGTGGCGGGCACCGCACAGGCATGGCCGGCCGGCAGTTTTGCCGTGAATTCGTCGATGCCCAGTTCTTCAAGACTGCGCGTTGAATTGATCAGGATGTAACCGCCTGCGGAAAGACCGCTGAAGAGATCCAGTTGATGCAGCAGCGTCGGGTCCTGAATGATCAGCGCGTCGGGCTTGGAGATCGGCTCGCGCAGGCGGACTTCCCGGTCATCGATCCGGCAAAATGCTGTTACCGGCGCGCCCATGCGTTCCGAACCGAAGCTCGGAAATGCCTGCGCGAAACGCCCTTCGTCAAACGCCGCGATCGACAGCATTTCCGCTGCCGAAACGACACCCTGCCCGCCCCTGCCGTGTATGCGCACCTGGAACATCATCGTGCCGGCCTAAACGTAACTGCGATAACGCGGGTTGTACATCTGCGCCTGCACATCCTCGAAAACATCCTCGGGTTGCGGCTTGTCCGCCAGGCCGTTCTTGAACGCGGTGTTCGCCACTGCGGTGCCGATATGCGCCGACACCTCGCGGATGCGTGGCAGCGCCGGATAGAGGCTGCCCTGCTCAAGATCGGCCTCGCTGACCAGATGGGCCAGGGTATGCGCCGCGGTCATGAACATGTCGTCTGTGATGTGCCGTGCGCGGCTGGCGATGGCGCCGAGACCGACACCGGGAAAAATATAGGAATTGTTGCCCTGCCGCGGCACATAGGTGCGGCCGTTGAACTGCACCGGATCAAAGGGGCTGCCGCAGGCGAACAGCGCGCGCCCATTGGTCCAGCGGTAGGCCTCTTCGGCCGTGCACTCGGCCTGCGACGTCGGATTCGACAGCGCGAATACAATCGGCCGTTCGTTGATCGCGGCCATCGTTTCGAGCACCTGCTGCGTGAAGGTGCCGCCGACCGCGGCGACGCCGATGATCGCCGTCGGCTTGAGCGTCTTGATCGCGGTCAGGAAATCACCGACCGGCGGATGATCATGGGCATAGGTCAGCTTGTGCTCGGCGAGGTCGGTGCGCGATTTGACGACCAGACCGCGCGAGTCGACCAGCCAGCAGCGTTCGCGCGCCGCTTTTTCCGAAAGCCCCTGCGTCACCATGGCCGAGGCCACCAGATCGGCGATGCCGGTTGCCGCCTCGCCGGCCCCGAGAAACAGGATCTTCTGCTCAACCAGCGGTTGGCCGGTCACGCGCAGCGCGGAAAAAATCCCGGCCAGCGCCACAGCGGCCGTGCCCTGGATATCGTCGTTGAAGGTGCAGACCTTGTCGCGATATTTGCGCAGCAGGCGGAAGGCATTGTGATTGGCAAAATCCTCGAACTGGATCAACACCCCGGGAAAGACCTCGCGCGCAGCAGTGATGAATTCATCAACCAGCTCGTCGTAAGCGGCACCCGTGATCCGGCGCTGCCGCAGTCCGACGTAGAACGGGTCGTTCAGCAATTCGCCGTTGTTGGTGCCGACATCCAGCATTACAGGCAAACACAGATCCGGACGGATGCCGGCGCAGGCGGTATAGAGCGACAATTTGCCGACCGGGATGCCCATGCCGTTGGCACCGAGATCCCCCAGACCGAGAATGCGTTCACCGTCGGTCACCACGATAATGCCGGCCGTATAGGGCCAGTTGCAGAGCACCTGCGCTACACGACCGCGGTCGTTGGCGCCGATGAACAGCCCGCGCGGACGCTGGAACACGTGCCCGAACTTCTGGCAGGCCAAACCCACCGTCGGCGTGTAGACCAGAGGCTGCATTTCATCGATGTTGTCGCACAGCACGCGAAAGAACAGCGATTCATTGCGGTCGTGCAAGGCGTTCAGGGCAACGAATTTTTCCAGCGGATCGGAAATCTTGCGCAGATTATTGAGCACGCGCACGGCCTGCTCTTCCTGCGTGTGCACATGCGCCGGCAGCAGACCGCGCAGATCGAACGCATCGCGCTCGGCCTCGGTAAACGCCGTTCCCTTGTTGTACAGCGGGTCGTGCAGCAAGGCCAGGCCGGTCGGCATCTCCGGATGGGTGCCGTCGCCGATGATTGCGCTCATGAGTGATCAACCTCCGTTAAGCCCGGCGGACGCGGCACAGTGTGATTACCCAGGGCGGTCGCGCAACGAGCGATTGTTTAGCGGAAGTTTAGGCGCCAACGCCCGGCTCATATTGATCTATGTCAACGGGAGCAGAAGGTTTGATAAGGGATTTTCGGCACCATCCCTGGCCTGCAAATTGCCGCCAGGGTCGTTCTGCAGTGCAGTGCTCCAACAGCGTAGAGACAACAATGACCGCAGGGAAATGCCTAGGAACGCCCGCTGCGCATGCGCGTGCGCTCAATGGCGCTCAGCAATTCACGGTGCTGCGCGGAATCGACGGGCAACAGTTCCAGCAGTTGCTCCCAATGCTGCAGTGCTTCCCCGAAACGCTCCTGCTCGACGGCGGCACTACCTGCCATTTCCAGCGCACGCGGATGGCGCGGATTCAATACCAGCGCGCGCGCAATCAGCGATTCCGGCTTGCCGCGTAACCGGCCGCGATTAGCCATCGCGACGGCTTCGGCGTATTCGCACCAGACCTGTGGATCAAGCGCGACCCTGCTACGCACGGCAACGGCCTGTTCATAGGCCGATGCTGCAGCGGAATAGTCACCGCGCTCGCTCTGCATGCGGGCATAAATCGCCCGCGCCCTGGCGTCAGACGGGTTCTGTTCGAGATGGCGTGCCAGTTCCCCCAGAGTATCGACTGGCTGCTGCCAGCCCTCGCCGCCCACGGGAACAGAGCGCGAACCGGCGTGATGCAGAGCCACCCCGCCCGCCAGCAGCGCAATGCCGAATGCGGCGGCCAGCGAAACGGCAACGCGCCGCCGCATGAGCGGCGGCGCAGCTATCGTTGCCGGATTCTCGACGGCTGGCAGGCTCATCTCAACGCGTCACGGCCATGGCCGCTTTGGCCGGGCCGGCGCGTTTTGCCTTGATCGCATCATCGAGAATCTTCAGGCCTTCCTGCGCCAGCACCATCGAACGGTTCAAAGACTCCTTGGCCTGGTCGGTATTGTGGAAGGCCGCACCATTGGCCGCAGTCCACCACTCCCAATGCGCATGTGCTTCGTCGTGTTTGCGCCGGGCGTCTTTTAACACCGCCTCGTCAAGCCCGAGGCCATTGGCCTCACTGAAGCGGTCGACCAGTTGTACCAGCCAGTATTCGGCCTTGCGCATCTTGCCCTGGATATGCGCATTGGTCGAATCCATCACGTACTTCGCCTGGGTTTCATTCCACTTGCTGTGGCAGCGCAGGCAGGTTTCCTTCAGATAATTGCGCGGACTGGTCTGCCAGTGCGAGGTGTAGGTCTTTTTGGTTTTCGGGTCCGTCACCTTGGGCATGTGGCAGTCCTTGCACTCCACCCCCGCTTTGTCGTGCGTCGAGTTCCAGAAGGTTTCGACATCCGGATGCTGCGCCTTCCACAGCAGGGCACCCGTTGTGGCGTGGCGGAAATCGCGGAACTTCAGGTTGTCGTAGTGTTTAGTGATGTTCCACACATCCGTCATCGGGAAATGATTGGTGCGCTGGTCCGACATGCCGATCGGCTGCCCGTTGGTCGGATCAACGCCCGGATTGCAGTTGTATTCGACGTGGCACTGCGCGCACATCAGCTTGCTGTCGGCGCGGCCGAGCATGGCGATCTTGCGCGTGTAGCCGCGCACCCCCATGTCCTTGACATCGATCTTCGTCGCCTTGGCGTCTTTGTGCCAGAGCGTGTCTTTTTCCGGCCGCGTCAGCGCCTGGATCAGGCCGTCGCGCACGACGCGCGGTTTCGACGAATGCGGATCATGGCAAAAGAAGCAATTCAGCGAGTGGCTCATGTCCTTGGCCATTTCATTGACCTTGGAGGTACGGCTCCATTTCGCACCCGGCACCGGATCGCCCATGTAGGCCCAGTCGAGGATATGATCCTGCGTCTTGCACGACAGGCAGACCGGATTGGCTGCCGCCGCGGTGCCGGGTTTGAACGGTTTGTGGTCCTGCCCCGGATATTTGTCGTCGATGACATCCCACAGTTTCAGGTCGCCGTTCTTCGTCAGACCGCGCCAGCCGTCCTTGTAGGCAAAGCGGCCGCCGAACGAACGGTCGACCAGCAGTTGATCGAGGAGCGCGAACACATGCGAACGCGGCACATTGTGTTCCTTGGTAAACCCGTGGGGCGCCATCAGCTTGTCCCAGGCGGGATTGGGCGACGGGCCGGTCAGCAGGGATTTCTCCGAGCGCGCCGTCTTGCCCCAGTTCATGGTCTGGAAACTTTGGTACTGGTTTTGATGGCAGGTGCCGCAGGCAGCGAGATCGGTGCGCGTCGCCGGCCGTTTGGAGGCGTCTGCGAGGTGGTTTTCGATGCCACTGTGGCAGGCCACGCAGTTGACATTTTTGTGTTTGCTGCCGGCGTGCAGCTCCTTGACCGGCTCGTGGCAACCGTAACAGATTTCAACCTTGGCGGACTTCTCGGCGGGATTGGTGACCGCCTGCGCGATGCCAATCGGTGCAAGCAGCCAGCCCAGCACGGCCATCAAAAGGACACGACCCATGAACGCCTCCCTGTATGAAATCGATACAGGAAGTCTAGGAGCACCCCTTCAGCCCAACAAGCTCAAACACGCGCGTGTTTGATGTACCTCAAATATTCCTTTAAGCGCAGCTAACGCTCAGGGCACGAGCTTGTCGATGACGATTTTTACGGGGGCGCCACCGGTGCGGATTTTCCCGCTATAGCCCTCGACGTCGCCCGACTGCGGGGTCGCGCCACCGGCCTTGGACACGCGCGCGCCGACCACCACCTCGGGATAGTTCGACAGCTTGGCCTGCGGCGTCATCGCCAGGCTGTCGTCAAGCGTGAAGGTATACGGCAGATCCTTCACCTGCTTTCGCAAAAGTGCCAAGGGCATGCGCGAACCCTCGGCCGGGCGCGCAAAAATGAATACCGTATCGGCAGAATCAACCTTGGCACTGACGGACGGACTGAGACTGACTGTCCCACGCACCACGCCGCCACCCGGTACGGCCTTCGGAGCGTCTTTTTTAGCCGCAACGGCCACCGGCCCTTTGATGCCGCCGAGTTCACGCGCCTCAGCAATATTGGAGGCGACGCTTTTCGCAAAATCGCTGTCTGCCCCCACCCGGGCAAGCAACGTTTCCCAATAGCGGACCGCCGTTTTGTAATCCTTGCGGTCGAACGCCGCCGAACCCGCCATCGCCAGCCCTTTCCAGTGGTTCGGGTCGATGCGCAATGCTTCTTCCACCAGTTTCAACGGCTTGCCCTCGATGCTGCGGCCCTGTGTCATCGCCAGTGCGTCGGCATAATCCGCATA
>CAZVDN010000235.1:0-2596 GCA_964625665.1 uncultured Streptomyces sp.
CTGGGCCGATATCTCGACCGGTGAGTTGCGTGTGATGCCCTGTGCACCTGCGCGATTATCGATGACAATCGTCTGACCGAGGGATTCCTGGATGGCCTTTGCAACGGCGCGCGCATTTGCATCAGGCGTGCCACCGGCCGGATGAGGAACAACAAGCCGGATCGGCCGCGACGGATAAATATCCGCAGCGGCCTCTGCTCCGGTGCTTACGAAAACCAGAAGCCCCGCGGATAATAGGCGCTTCATCATTTCCGTTCCGCCTCAGCGCTTGCGGGAACCGGTTTTTGTTTTGCCCGCCGCCTTGGCTTTCATCTGCTCCTGGGCAATGAACTTGCGAACATGGGCCGCCATTTCAAAACGACTGCCGATCCAGATGTCTTTGGCCTTGTTGGTAATCTGCATTACGCGCTCGAAGGCCCAGATGTTGGCCGGCCGCGCACCCACATGAGAATGGATGGTCGGATCAATCTTGACTGCACCGCGCTCATATTTCCGGCACCAGTCGAGCCACTCCTGAAAAACTTCGACGAATACCTTAGGCGACTGGCCATGTTTAACGATTAGCGGCAGGTCGTTGACTTCCATGGTGTTCGGAATCTGGACGATCGAATGTTTGCCGAAACTGACCAGAAAGGGCAGATCCTCGTTAAGCGTATCGCCCTGCCAAAGAAAACCTTCCTCCGCAAGCAGCTTGCTTGTATGCAGGCTCGGCGTACCGCGGGGGTTCGCCCAACCCGCGAGCGGCTTGCCCAGAACCTTTTTGGCCAGACGCTGGTTATGACGGATATTTTCGCGCTCCTGCGCCTTGGTCATGTAGACCGAAATCTGATCCATCGTATAGGAATGCCCGACAATCTCGTGACCCGCGCCGTCAATCTGGCGCACGATCTCGGGAAAACGCTCGATCATGATGCCATTGGTCGTAAACGCGCCACGGATCTTGTTTCGCGCATAAACCTCAAGCACGCGAAAAATGCCCCGCCGATGCCCATAGTCCGCCCAGGCACGCGCGTTCAGATCCGGATATCCCGGTTTGAGCGGGTTGCCCATCGGGCTAAGTTTCGGCCAACTGTCGTCAGCCCAACCTTCGAAAGGCGTTCTGAAAATACAGGCAATTTTTTTGCCGCCGGGCCAGCGAAAGCTTTCGGGCAATCTGTATTCAGATCGATCAGGTTGGTTCAAACGCAGGTCCATATTCAAATCCTCCTCTTTATATATTTAGTAAGTACAAGACTAGGTCAGCCGGCGAGAGTCAACGACCCGCCGGCTTCCAGCCCAGCCAGTCGCAAATCGCCTTGCCCATCACCAGCTCCAGATCGTTGCCCTTGAGCCAGGGCATTTCCTCGGTGTACATGGTGACGCACTGGCGGTAGCTGCAGGGCATGCGCGTGACGTCGGTGCCCCAGAACGAGCGCTTGGGGCCAAAGGCTTCAACAAGGCGCTTGATGTACTGGTGAATGTTGCGGTACGGATAAACATCGCTTGAATAACTCGGCGCGCCCGACAACTTGACCGCCACGTTCGGATGTTTTGCCAGCGCAACGAGCTTGTCGAGATCGGCAAAGCCGGAGTCGTCCATGGTGTGGCGCACGCGCGCCATGTGGTCGATCATGATTTTCAGTCGCGGATGTCTGGTCGCGATCTGATCGACGATGTCGAGCTTGCCCGGCACCAGCAGTGCCACCGGCAGATTCTGTTTTTCCGCTGCAGCCCACACCCAGTCCATGGTGCCGTCGGTGAGCCAGGTGTCTTCGCCCTTGCGCAGAAACGCAAAGCGCAGGCCGACCATGCCCGGCTGGTCGCGCCATTTTTCGACGCGCGCCTTGCTGGCCGGATCTTTCGGATCGAAGTTGCCGAGCACGCAGAAGCGGTCGGGATGGGCGGCAGCCGCCTCCATGGAGATTTCATTGGCCTGGGGGTCCCAGCTCGGCGGGCAGAGCACGACGGCATCGACACCACCCTCTTTCATTTCCTTCAGCAGATCGTCCTTGGTGTATTGCGGAATCTGGCGGTGAATGACCACCGGCGTGCCGTTTTTCCAGATGTGAACCTGCGAATCGACGATCTGCATGAGATGCTCCCTGTTTGCTTGGATTGTGTGATGAAGTAAATCAGCGGGAGATTATTCCCGAAACGCGCCGCGCAAGGAAACTATTTTTGCGTCGCCGGCACGTCGTAGTCGCCGCCGTGAAACAGCAGCGGGTGACGGTTCGAGTAGGTGTAACGCTCGACCTCGCCGATCAGAATCAGGTGGTCGCCACCGTCGTGTTGCCGGTCAAGGCGGCACTCGAAGGTTGCCACGGCGCCGGCCAGCACCGGCGCCAGGCCCAGCCCTTCGCTGAAATCGAGTTCTGCAAACTTGTCTGCGGCCGGCCGGCTGAAACGCTGCGACAGATGCTGCTGGTCGGCGGCCAGCACATGGATCGCAAAATGGCTCGCTTCGGTAAACACGCTGCGGCTCGGCGCCGTCTTCGACAAACACCACAGCAGGAGCGGCGGCGCCAGCGACACCGAACAGAATGAATTGACGGTGACCCCCGCCGACTGGCCACCCGCCGTGCGCGCGGTAATGACGGTGACGCCGGTCGGAAACCCC
>CAZVDN010000235.1:2622-6070 GCA_964625665.1 uncultured Streptomyces sp.
AAGTCGCGGGGATCGATGGTCGCCATTGCATCGGTCGCGGCGGGGGCGCGCAGTTCAACGTTTTTTGTCATGAATGATCAGCCAATTCCACCGGTGCAACAGGCCCGGCACCGGCATTGTATTGACCGAAGTCAATCGCGAGAAGTCTTGCGCCGTTCCAATGATTATATCCATTTCTTCTATAATCGACGCATGAACAAGCTGCTGACCATGATGGCGTTCGTCCGGGTTGCTGAGAGCGGCAGCTTTACTGCCGCCGCATCGCAGCTGGGTGTTTCGGTTTCGGCTGTCGCCAAGGCAGTCACCCGCCTCGAAGAAGACCTCGGCGTGCAATTGCTGGTGCGCACCACCCGCAAGCTTGCATTGAATGACGACGGGCGCGAATTTTTCACGCGCTGCCAGCGCATTCTCAACGACATCGACGATGCGGAATCGTCGGTGAAAGGCGCGCGCCAGAAGCCGCAGGGGCGCCTCCGAATGGTGATGCCCACCATGTTCGGCTGCCTGACCTTTCTGCCGCGCGTGGCGGATTTCAACACGCGTTACCCCGACATCGTGCTCGACATCAGTTTCGAGGACCGCCAGATCAACCTGATTGAACGCGGCATTGACCTTGCCGTGCAGGTCGGCACACTCAACGATTCGAACTACCTGACACGCACGCTGCACCGCGGCCCGCGGGTCACCGCGGCCTCGCCGGCCTATCTGAAAAAACACGGCACGCCGAAAACACCCGAAGACCTCGTCAAACACAACTGCATCATCAGCAATTACGGGCCGGTCTGGCATTTCAACCATGGCGGCCGCACCGTGCCGGTCACCGTGCAGGGTAACCTTATTGTCACCGGCGGCGAGGCAATGCGCGAAGCGGCGCTGCTGGGCCTCGGCATCGCGCAATCGAACGGCTGGACCTTCCGCCATGATCTCGCGGCCGGCACCCTGCGCCCGCTGCTGGAAACCTACGGGGTCGAAGGCCGCCCGCTGAGCATCGTCTATCCGCCGACGCGCCACGTGCCGAGCAAGCTGCGCGTCATGATCGACTTTCTGGTGTCGATCACGTGTCTGCCCGCCGGCGCGCCGGCGGCGCAACCGGCCGCGAATGCTGCAGCGCGGCGCCAACGGCCCCGCAGCGAAGGCGCCGACTGACCGCCGTTCCGCGCTATTCCGTATTGGAACAAATGGACAAAGTGTTTTTTCCCCGCGTCGAGCACCGCGGAACGCCTCTTGCGTATCATTCCCGACGTCCATGGCGCCGCCTGAGCGGCGCGAGAAAACCGCATAAATGAATTGAGGAGATCCCAGTGAGACTTGGTTACTTCACCATGCCCATGCACCCGCTCGAACGCAGTCCGACAGACACGCTGCGGGAAGACCGCGAGGCGATCATACTGGCCGACAAACTCGGTTTTCACGATGCCTTCGTCGGCGAGCACCTGACCGAGCGCTCCGAGAACATCACCAACAGCCTGCTGTTTCTGGCCACGCTGATCAGCGAAACCAAAACCATCAAGCTCGCCACCGGCACTACCAATCTGTCGCAGCAGCACCCGGTAATCATCGCCTCGAACTCGGCGATGTTCGACCACATCTCGAAAGGCCGCTTTATCCTGGGCATCAGCGCCGGCGCGCTCAAATGCGATGCCGAAGCCCTGGGCCATCTTGAGCTGGACCGCAACAAACTCTTCGCCGAATGCATCGACGTCATTCTCGCCATCTGGGAACGCGAATCGCCCTACGACATCGACTTCCCGGATAACCGTTTCAAGGTATCGACCGGCAAAACGCGCGAACTCGACATCGGCCGCGGCCACCTCTACAAACCGTACCAGAGCCCGCGCCCGGAAATCGTCGGCACCGTGGTCGCTCCGTTTTCGAAAGGCGTCATTGCCATGGGCGAACGCGATTTCCATCCGATGTCGGCCAACTTCCTGCTGTCGAAATGGCTGCCCAGCCACTGGCAAAACTATTGTGAGGGCAAGAAAAAAGCCGGCCAGGTCGCCGACCCCGCCGATTGGCGCGTGGCACGCAGTAGTTTCGTCGCCGACGACGACAAGGTTGCGCGGCGCTACGGTCGCGACGATCCGAAGAGCCCCTATCGCTTCTACTGGAAGATGCTGGGCATCAAAATGGAACGTTCGAACCGCCTCGGCGCCTTCAAGACGCACCGCGAACAGCCTGACTCGGAGATTACCGAGGATTACGTGCTCGACAACCTCAGCATCCACGGCAGCGTCAACAAGGTGGTCGATGAAATCCTCAAGCTGCATGAGGAAACCGGTGATTTCGGCGAACTGGTCTACGCCGGCATGGACTGGACCGATCCGGCGCTGTCGAAACGTTCGATGGAACTGATGGCGACCGAAGTCATGCCGCGCGTCAACCAGGCGCTCGGCAAAAAAGCCGGCTCACCGAGAGCGGCCAGCGCCGCGTAAAATCGACTCGCCAAAAATCCATAAAAAATTCATTCATCGGGGGAATTCGCAATGAAAGACGGTTTCGTTCAATCCGCCAGCCACGGCTGCATCCACTATGTCGAAGCCGGATCCGGCAAACCGCTGGTCCTGCTGCACAGCAACGGCGCCTCCGCGCTGCAGTATCGCTTCACGATGGAAGAGTTCGCCAAGACCTGGCGCGTCATCGCCATGGATATGCCGGGCCACGGCGACTCCGATCCGATCACCCGCCACTATTCGATCGAGATGTATGCCGAATCGGTCGTGCAACTGCTCGACTGCCTGAAGATCGACCATGCCGCGGTGGCCGGCGACTCTGTCGGCGGCTCCATCTGCATTGCACTGGCACGCGACCACGCCCACCGCACGCAGCCCGTGGTGATTTCGGAGTGCCCGCTGCGCAACGAGAAGGACTGGCTCAACACCTGGCCGCGCATTGAAGCCTCCTACAGCGAACCGACGCAATCGATGGATGAAGTCAAATCACGACTGCGCGAAGCCACCCCTGAAATTCTGGCGCGCTGGAACATCGACCGCCGCAAGGCCGGCGCCTGGGCAATGATCGACGTCATGCGCGCGATGCGTGAATTCGACGCCATCGGCGCGCTGAAACAATTCAAGGGTCCGGCGACGGTGATCATCGGCGCCAAAGGCAATGCGCTGAACAACCGCGCGGTCTACGAAGAAGCCGTCGGCAAGAACAACGTTGCCGTGCTCGACGGCTGCGGGCATTTCCCGATGCTCGACGACCCGGCGCTGTTCGTGAAGGAAGTCAACCGGCTGATCGCCGGCGCGGCGAAGTAATTCCGGCCGGGGCCGCCGCGTCCGCGCGGGTGCCCGTCCAGAACATTCATCGTGATCGCATTCAGGCGCTGCGGGATTGCAGGCATAGCGGCCATCGCCATGGCAGCGGCCGCTTGCGCCTGCGCGGCCGACGCCTACCCGTCCAAGCCCATCCGCATCATCATCGCCACCACGGTCGGCTCCGGACCGGA
>CAZVDN010000236.1:0-3799 GCA_964625665.1 uncultured Streptomyces sp.
CCCTAGCGCGTAATCTTGCCCCAGAGCTGAGCCTCGACACGCTTCGACTTCACTTCGAGCAGCGTCGGCGCGCCGCCGTTGACGGCATCGATCGCTCGCTTCAGCGTCGCCGACAATTCGGCCGGATCGTCAACACGCAGCCCTTCGCAACCGAGCGCCTTCGCCATCGCAACGTAATCGCCGGTCAGCGCGTGGCGGTCGGCATAGCCCGGCTGTTTTTTCACATCGACCTTGTCGCGCGGCAGGCTGTTGTTGAGCAGCACCCACAGCACCGGCAGTTTGTTGCGCGCCGCGGTCTCGAGTTCCATGCCGGTCTCGCCGAAGGCTTCGTCGCCGACGAAGGCGGCAACGAATTTGTCGGGTGCGGCGAGCTTCATGCCCATCGCCGCGCCCAGTGTCCAGCCCATGCCGCTCTGCACGCCGAAGGCGACAAAGGAGCGCGGCACCGGCGCTGAATAATGCTGCGACAGCGTGCCGCGCGACGAGCCCGAGTCGTGCGTGACGATGCTGCGGCGCGCATCGACCAGCTTGCTGAATTCCCAGGTGACGCGGAACGGATTGATCGGCCGCTCCTGCGAAGTCAGCAGCGGCATCGACTGCTCCATCCACGCCTTCTGCTCGCCGGCGATGGCCGTGATGACGTCCTGCTTCGGCGCGAGGCGCGACTTCGGCAGCATCGCCTTCACCGTTTCCACCAGTTGCCGCAGGATCACCCTGGCATCGCCCAGCAGCGGAATATCGGCCGGCCGCTTCTTGTTCATCTCGTTGGCATCGACGTCGATCTGGATCATCTTGAACGGGACCGGGAACGACTCGTAGCTCGCCTCGAGCTGGAAGCTGCAGCCGATGGTCAGAATGACATCGGCCTCCTTGGTGCGGCGCGTCGCATGCGGCGTGGCGTAAAGCCCGCGCGGCCAGCCGCCAATGCCGACGCACAGCGGGTGGTCGTCCGGAAAGCAGCTCTTGCCGGCCAGCGTGACCGCCACCGGCACCGTCAGCAGTTCCGCGAGTTCCAGCAACTCGGCGCTGGCGTCGGCGATCAGCACACCATGCCCGGCGTAGAGCAGCGGGCGCTTCGCTTCGATCAGCATGCGCGCCGCCGCTTCCAGCGAATCGGGGTCGGCGCCGGTGCGCAGTTTCTGCGCCGCCAGCGGTTCGTATTTATAGTCGCCGATTTCCTTGCCGGCGAGATCGCCCGGCACTTCGACGACGATCGGCGAGGGCCGCCCGGAACGCAGCAGCGTGAAAATCTTGCGCACGACCTGGTCGAGTTCACGCTCGTCGTAAATGCGGCCCGTCCACTTGGTGACCGGCGAATAGACCGACTGCAGCGGCATTTCCTTGTAGGCGCGGTGCTGGTTGGTCAGCGAGTTGTGCGAAGGCGCGATGAAAATCATCGGCGTCGAGTCGCCGTGGGCGTTGACGATGCCGCACAGGCAGTTGGCCGCCGCCGGGCCGGCGTCAGTGAAGATCAGCGCCGGTTTGCCGGAGATGCGCGCATAACCGTCGGCCGCATCGACCGCGCTGCGCTCGTTGCGTGTGTATAGCATGCGCATGCCGGGCTGGCTGTAGGCCGCGTCGGCCATGGCGCGTGTCGAGTTGCCGCCCATGCCGCAGCACAGCGTGACGCCCTCCTGCGTAAATGCGTGTACCAATGCCTGCGCCAGATTCATTCTTTCTCCTCGCGATGATTTTTTTCAGGGAACGACTGTGACCTGCAATGCCGGAAACGCTACACCTCAAGCGGACCGCTTGCAACCGGACGGCACCGGCCGCCGGATGGCAGGACAACGGCATCCCCCACCGCTTCGGCCGAAACCAAACGCCCCGCACCTGCTGCGCGAAAAGCCGGTATGCTTCCTCTTAAGCGGCCCACCCAATCGTGTCGCAGTCATTTTTCAGGGGGAGATTTCATGAACCAGCGCATGGCAGTTCGTCTTGCTTCGTCCATCGCATTCGCTTTCGGCTGCGCCACCCTTGCCGGCGGCGCTCTGGCGCAACAGGTGGCGCCGATGCCCAAACGCGCGCTGTCGCCGGTTGAAACCGTGCAACAGAAAGCAAAAGAGGCTTCTGAATTCGAATTTCTCGGCGCGCTCGCGCGCACCTGCTTTCTGCCGCCGAGCCGCAGCGAAGACCTGCGCGATATTCCCGCGCCTTATGTGACCGATCCGTCGAAGGCGCCGCCGCGCAGTTCGTGGTACGCCGAGCCGGCCAAGGTCTTCGACAACCTCTACTTCGTCGGCGGCAAGATCCACTCGGCGTGGGCGCTGACTACACGCGAAGGCATCATCCTCTTCGACACGATCTATCCCTACAACTCGGAGGAACTGATCGTCGGCGGCATGAAGAAGCTCGGCCTCGATCCGAAAGACATCAAGTATCTGATCATTTCGCACGCGCACCAGGACCACATCGGCGGCGCCGAAATGATGCAGAAGCAATTCAAACCGCGCCTCGTCATGTCCGGCCCGGACTGGGACCTCGTCGAAAAGCTGCCGAACCGCTTCAAGAGCATGGCACCGACGCGCGACATCGTCGCCACCGACGGCATGAAGCTCACGCTGGGCGATTCAACGGTCAACATCTGGTTCACGCCCGGCCATACCGAGGGCACGCTCTCCTTCACCTTCCAGGTGCTCGATCGCGGCAAACCGCTGAACCTCGTCTATTCCGGCGGCACGGCACTGGTCTACGAATACACCCAGCCGGAATGGGGCATCAAGAACATGCAGACCTACATCAACTCGCAGCGCCACGTCGCCGCCAAGGCGAAGGAATCCGGCGCAACGGTGCTGATCTCGAACCATTCGGAATTCGACAACGCCTACAACAAGAACCGCATGCTGGCCGGGCGCGGCAACGGCCCGCACCCCTACGAAATCGGCGCCGACTGGGTAGCGCGTTATTTCCAGGTCACGGAAAACTGCGCGCGCGCCACGCAGATCAAGCTCGAGCAGCTGCCGCGCTGACGCCGGATTCGAAGGCAATACCCGGACCATCGGGCCCCGCTGCAGACGAGCGGGGCCATGGTTCCCTCATCGCAGCTACTTCAGGACCGCCAGTTCGCGGTTGGCCTGCCGCAGCATCTCGGTCATGCCCAGCGCCAGGTTCTCCAGCAAACGGATCTTGACCTTTGGTGCGTCGCGCTCGAGCAGCGCGAACGCCTCGCGCGTCAACACCAGGCATTCGACCTTATCAAGCGCGGTCACGTTGGCCGAGCGCGGCGAGCGGTCGAGAAAGGCCAGCTCGCCGAAAGTCATGCCGGCGCTGAAGGCATGCAGGCGCGCAATGCCGTCGAGCGTCGGGATGGTGACCATCGCATTGCCCTCAGTAATGACGAAGAGCTCATCGGACGCCTGCCCGCTGGCGATGATGGTCTGCCCCTTGTAATACGTCCGCCGCAGCAGCAGGCTTTCGAGCAATTGCAGATCGGCGCCGACAATGCCGTCGAACAATGCGCAATCGGCCGGCGTCACGCTGCCCTCGCGGCTGAGGTCGCGCGATTGTCCGGCGAGCAACAGGTTCTCGCCGAATTCCAGCGCAAAATCGTCGTCGGTAAAAAACGCATCGCGGTCGACGCCGGTGTCGATCAGTTGCTGCCACCACGGGCCGGCCTCCGACAGCAACAGTTGCTTGTTCTGCTGCAGCAGCTGCGCGCGCGTGACGGCGAGGAGGCGTGCCGCTGCGCGATCAACGCCCTGCACCATGCGCAGATTGACGATGAAGCACTGGCAATCGGGCGCGCGCGCCATCAGCTCGCGCACCAGCGGCTCGACCGCCGAAAAACTCAGCGCGCCCT
>CAZVDN010000236.1:3809-6064 GCA_964625665.1 uncultured Streptomyces sp.
GCAGTCGGTTGCCCACCCCGCGCAGATGTTCCGAGGCCGCCGGCGAGCGGCGCAGTTTCGAGGCGACGTTGCGGCGCGTGGTGGTGAAACGCACCGCCGGCACCGCGCGCTGCGAGGCATCAAAAAGATGCAGCGCCAGGTCGGCCGCCAGTTCGCGGCAGACGGCGATGCCGCGCACGCTGTTGCCCTGCGCATCGAGGCGCGGTGAAAAAATGCCGATGCCCATGCGGCCCGGCTGCACCGCCAGGATGCCGCCGCCGACACCGCTTTTCGCCGGCAGGCCGGTGCGATAAAGCCACTCGCCCGATGCATCGTACATGCCGCAGGTCGCCATCACCGACAGCACGTTGTCGACATAGGCCTCGGCAATCGCCCGTTCGCCGGTCAGCGGATTGACGCCGCCGTTGGCCAGCGTCGCGCCGACCAGCGCGAGATCGCGGCAGGTCACGCGAATCGCGCATTGGCGGAAATAGGCTTCGAGGGTCGCGGTCGGCTCGCAGTCGAGAATGCCGAAGTTGCGCAGCATCCAGCCGATCGCGCGATTGCGGTGTCCGGTGGAACTCTCCGAGGCGTAGACCCGTTCGTCGACATCGAGCGCGCGGCCGGCGTAACGCGAAAAGACCTCAAGGATGCGCGCCGATTTGTCGGTGACGGTATCGCCATCGACCATGCCGGTCGCGGCGATTGCACCGGCATTGATCAGCGGGTTCTTCGGTGCACCGGTTTGGGGCTGCAGGCTGATGGCATTAAAGGCGTCGCCCGAGGGCTCGACGCCGATTTTTGCCAGCACGGCCTCTTCGCCGTTTTGTTCGAGCGCAAGACCGTAGGTCAGCGGTTTGGAAATTGACTGGATCGTGAACGGATGACGCGAGTCGCCGACCTCGTAGACAAATCCGTCATGGGTGGCAATGCAGATGCCGAAGCGGTCAGGCTCGACGCCGGCGAGTTCCGGTATGTAATCAGCGGGGGCGCCGCTCGACAGGCCCTGAAAACGTTGATGCAGCGAATTGAGGTAATCCAGAATCGGCGATTGGGGCACAGCAATGCTCGGTCAAAGTAAAAGCGAGCATTGAGCAATAACCGTACCGGCATTCCATCATGCCGGCGCTGACGCTGACCGGTCCGTTTCGGCGACGTCCGCCAGTTAATCCGGGATCTCGATCTCCAGCAATGGCCCGTATTGCTGGCAACCGAGAATATCCCAATCGCCCGGACTGCCGCTCGGCCGCAGCCGGTAGATCGTGAACTTGATGGCGTTGGCGACATCAAAGGCAACGAAATCTGAAATCCGCACAAGCGGAATGCCGAACAGTTTCGCGATGCTCTCTTTGGTGATGACATTGCTTTTCAGCACCCGCTGATAACTCGCGGCATCCGGAAAAATGATGTCAAAGGTGATCTGATTTACGCCGGCATTTTTGCTGCGCACGGTCGATGCGAGGTCATTAAGTCTGGTCATGGTTTGCCGTTCCTGGTTTGGTCGCTGTGGCGGGCCGCAGGTCTAAACACCCGCATCGGTCATGTGCACCGGAAAGAGTTCCATCGGGTCGTCAATTGGCACGGTGTGGTTGACGTTCCACATATAGCCCGGCGACGACTTCATGGTTTTTTTGGTCGTCGCCGCGGTGCCCGCGGTCCCCTTGACGCCGGGAATACGGGCGAGGAAAAACATGCGCACTGCAAAGTCAGTGATTTTTTCCGCGAGGGCGTCTGTGGCAGCAACACCTTCGACCACCACACCGAGTTCGTGCGCTCTGGTCTGTTTTACCGGCTCGAGTTCCTTCAACACGCCGTCTCTGCCGAAGACGTGGTAATGCAGTTCGTACTTCTCATTGGGAAAACGCTTTGCGATCGCGCTGCGGCTCCATTCGATTGCCGCATCCACATTGCGCACGACATGCGGATCGCGCAGTCCGACAAACCCCATGTAACGTTCGCCGATTTTCCGTGCTCCCTCGATTTTCACCCGCAACTCGGCTGCAGGGAGCCATTTTGCGCCGGTAATGCGCGCGGTGCGTTCGTCGTGCTGCTCGTAACGGCAATCGCGCATGTCGAGAGTACCGCCAAGGGCCTGCTCGAAATACGGCGTTTCCCTCTCGTACATCGAATGCCCCGCCACAGAGGCGATGGTGCAGCGCTGCTGCGGATGAAACGGTGTGATTCTGATGTCATCCTGGGTGATAGTCCCGACAATGGTCTCCTTGCCCATAAATGGCTCGGCCACCAATGAGGCGCACTCGATCATCTTGCCCATG
>CAZVDN010000237.1:0-6019 GCA_964625665.1 uncultured Streptomyces sp.
AAAAAAAACAAGTCATCAACTGCGCCGGCCTGCCCGCTATGCAACATTGATCGCCGCAGCGTGATCTGGCGCAGCCGCTACTGCCGCGTCATCATTGTCGATGACGCGGATTACCCGGGCTATTGCCGCCTGATCTGGAACAGCCATGTCAAGGAACTGACGGACCTAACAACGGTGCAACGCGCGCATTGCGTGCGCGTCGTATTCGCCATTGAGCAGGCCGTGCGCCAGGTCTTCAACCCGGACAAAGTCAATCTCGCCAGCTTCGGCAACATGGTTCCGCATCTGCACTGGCACATCATTCCGCGTTTCAGCGGTGACGCGCATTTTCCCGATCCGGTTTGGGCCAAGCGTCGCCGCGGCAAATCAGCAGTCGCAACTGCGCGCGTTCCGGTCAAATGGCGCAGTTTGCTCAAATCGCAACTTGCAAAATTGCTGTGACTTAGTGCGCCAACGGGTTGAATGTGCATTAATTCCGGATTGACGAAATTATTGCGATTGCGTGACCTGCATCACACCTGTGCTCCGTTTGTACCGGCTAATCTCCCACACATCGGCCGGCGTTGCCCGGCCAATTCTTACGCGCTAGAGTGCAACAAGACTGCAATGCGGCATCCGATGCTGCCGATTCATCGCGGTTAACAGCAACACCAACGGAGGCGGGAACAGAATGGCGAGTCAACTCATGGCCCTTGATGCAGGCCGCTTGCAGTTTTCCGACGCGGAGACCTGCAAAAAATGGCTGGAATCCCTGCCGCTGACCAATGTGTCTTCGGCGCAGCAGCGTCTGCTGCAGCAAATTGCATTGCTGAATGAAGCCGCCATAGCCCCGGCCGATCTTCTGTCAACGCTCGAAACGCTGCGCGAAGCAGTACTGTTTGTGCAAGTTGAACTGGCGCGAAAATTTTCCGGCAAAGCGCTACCGCTCGACGCCAACGAATCGGCCGTCTGGGCACGCGTGCAAACGCTGTGGCTGGAATACGCCGATGCCTATCTGCTCTGCCGCGACGCCCATGCCCGCGGCGACTTGCGGTTGGTGAGCAGCGGCGCCCTGATTGTCGTGCGCGCGATGCGCTGCATCGGCGCCGCCATGTTCGATCACTACCGGGTCTACCGGCAGGTGCCGGCCGATTTGTGGAAAAAGCTCAATCAGCTCTACGTATTCGCCGAACAGAGCGGATTCGCACGGACCAAAGTCATCGGTGGCGCGAGAGAACCAGACACCGAATCCACCAGCAGCGCGGTGTATTGTCAGGCGTTGCTCGCCCACCTTGCAAACCCGTTTGCCATGTCGGCACGCCAGATGGATTTTCTCGCGGCGTGGATCGAGAAATGGTCGCTGCTGACCAACCTCTCCGCGCAACCGCTGCCGCCATCGGCGATTCCGGCGCTTGCCGTCGATCTCGCCGGCGATTCCGGCGCCACATTTGCCGAAGGCCTGGAACAATCTTCCACCCTGCGCCACCTTGATCTCGAGGTCATCGGCCGCACGCTGCGCCAGCTCATCACGCTGCTCAAGCAGGGGCAAACGCCGGCGCAACTCGGCCTCGGCAACGACGCCCGCCAGCCGGGCTGCGAAAACCTGCTGATGCTGCTTTATATCCAGTGGTGCCGCGCCGGCACCGGACGCAGTGAGCAACGCAACGATAATCCGGAAAACGCCCAGGTCTGCCTCGGCATACACGCGGCGCATTTCCAGATCGGCCAGCGTGCCTTTCGCAGTCCGGGCAGCAGCCTGTCGCGGCAGGAAGAGCACGACATGCAGTTGTTCGGCCATATCAGCGAACGCACGCAGCGGCAACTGGCCTCGAGCCAGAGCACGGCCGTTGAATCGTGGCAACTCGTCAATCAAAGCAATTCGGGATTCATGTGCATGCTGCGCGATCCCGATGCCCATCTGCGCATCGGCCATCATCAGCTGGTGGCCGTACGGCGCGGCATGAGCAAATTGTTTTATGTCGGCCTCACCCAGTGGCTGCGCCTCGACGAAGGCAAATCGCTGATGGTCGGTGTGCGCCTGTTCCCGGGCATTGCGCGCGCGGTCGCCGTCCGGCCGGCCAATTTCAATGCGCCGGGCGAACCGCGGGGCGGCTTCGAACGCGGCCTGCTGCTGCCTGAACTGCCGGCGCCGACCACGCCGACGACGCTGCTGCTCCCGAGCGGCTGGTTCCAGCCCGGGCGTTTCGTCGAACTGCACAGCGAACAGAAGTCGGTGGCCAAACTCGTCAACCTGCTGGAAAAGGGCAGCGACTTCGAGCGCTGCACCGTCAGCATCGTTTAGTCCGGCCTGCAGCATTGCAGCTGGCGGAGCGCCCCACCGGCGCAGCCGTCGCCGATACCCGGGGCGCCGCGCCTCGGTTATCATGCTTGTCCTGCAACTGCCCGAATCATGCATCCCGATGACCGCTCCGGAAAAAAACACGCCCCTGCCCACCGAAATCAAGCTGCACCAGAAATCGCGCCTGCTCGAAGTTTCCTTCGCAGACGGCAAAACATTTCAATTGCCGTGCGAATTTCTGCGCGTGTATTCCCCTTCGGCCGAAGTGCGCGGCCACGGGCCGGGCCAGGAGACCCTGCAGACCGGCAAGCAGGATGTGTCGATCGAAAAAATCGAACCCGTCGGCACCTACGCCGTACAACTCTATTTTTCCGATGGTCACAACACGGGCATTTACTCATGGGACATTCTTCATGACTACGGCCTGCGTCAAAAAGAAATGTGGGAAAATTATCTGAAACGCCTGCAGGAAGCCGGCAAAAGCCGCTGACCAAACACGCTCCCTCGACACGCGTACGCAACCATGACAAACGACACCGATTTCGGGTTTCAAAAAGTCCCGGAAAACGAAAAAAAACGACGTGTTGCCGGGGTGTTCGATTCGGTCGCCGCCCGTTACGATCTGATGAATGACCTGATGTCGGCAGGCCTGCATCGGATTTGGAAAAAATTCACCGTCGAACAAAGCGGGCTGCGGCCGGGACAGCGCGCCCTCGATGTCGCCGGCGGCACGGCGGACCTGTCGATCCAGTTTGCGCAGCGGGTAAGGCCCGCCGGCATTGTTGTGCTTACTGACATCAATGCCGCGATGCTGGCACGCGGCCGTGACCGGATGCTGGATGCCGGCATTATTGCGCCGGCCGTCCAATGCGATGCCGAACGCCTGCCCTTTCCATCGGAATATTTTGATTGTGTGAGCGTGGCCTTCGGGTTGCGCAACATGACGCACAAGGACCGTGCGCTGGCCGAAATGCGCCGCGTGCTGCGGCCGGGCGGGCGCCTGCTGGTCCTCGAATTTTCACGGGTCTGGAAACCGCTCGAACCGGCCTACGACGCCTACTCGTTCAAGATACTGCCCGCACTCGGCAAACTGATCGCCAATGACAGCGACAGTTACCGTTATCTGGCCGAATCGATCCGCATGCATCCGGATCAGGAAACCCTCAAACAGATGATGCAGTCCGCAGGCCTTGAACGGGTTGAATATTTCAACCTCTGCGCCGGCGTTGTTGCACTGCATCGCGGCTACCGGCTTTAAGCACCCCGAATAACTTGGTTTTTCGCAAATTTTGCGCGTATCATCATTTTCAATTCGGCTCGGGCGAACAGCGGTTAACCTTTTGGCATTCAGACATTTTCGCTGTCCAGGACCCTGCCAGGTGCTGAGCACGCGGTGTTTGCGGGAAGACTGAACAATTTCCCGGCGGGCCTGTCCAACAGGCTCTGATCGGGGCAAGCCGGCATCGACGCCGCACGGCGAACGCGCCGCCGAGCCGCCCGCATGCACCACCACGAACTTTGTTTGGCAATTCAAATTGGGGCAAGGAGATGATGATGAACAAAACGTCAATGCGTTGCGGTTCAACGACTCAAAAACCCTTCTTTGCGCGCGGCGTTTTCCGCGGCGGAATCGCGGCAGCGCTGCTCGTGGCTTCGGCAATGGCCGCAGCCGCGGTCGAGGGCGACACCTATGTCTATCGTGTCATCAATGCCTATAACAACGAATTGCGCGGCCACCTCAGCTACCGTGTCGACAAGGCCGAAGGCAGCCGGATCACCCAATCCGTCAGCGCCGATAAACCCGGACTGCAGGCCCCGAAGATGGAAATTCTGACACCGGAAGGCAAATGGCTGCGCCATTCAATCGTCAATCGCGAACGCCTCGTCGACTACAATTTCTCTCCCGCCTATCCCGCTTACGAATTTCCGCTGGAACCAGGCAAGGAATGGTCGATCCGGGTCAATGCAACCAACACCGAAACCAATTCGAACCACAGTGTACGCGTCGATGGCGTTGTGCTCGGCAAAGAGCGCATCCGCGTGCCCGCCGGGGAATTCGATACGATCAAAATCAAACGCATGATTTATGCCGGTGACGACGTGTATTACCAGCAATTGAAAGAAACAAATATTTTCGAAACCGAGTGGTATGCGCCGGCGCTCGGCCGCGCCGTCCGCTTCGAACGCAACTCCGGCTACGCTGATCTTTCCCGCGGGGTCCGCAACCGCACCGTGCGCGGCGACTGGGAGATTTTCGAACTCGTTTCCGCGCCCACTGCCCGTTGATTTCCAGTTTGAACGGTTGCCAGCCGCTTTAACACAGTCGGGCACCCGATCTTGCTATAATGCCTGCCCACCGTCCTTTTACTGGATAACCATGAACAAATTCTTGATGGCCCTGTGCACGATCCTGAGCTTCAGTCTGTTCTCGTTTGACGCCGATGCAGCGCGACGCCTGGGTGGGGGCAACAACGTCGGCGCACAACGCAGCATCACGCCGCAACCGGCAAAACCGCCGGCCCAACAAGCCGCTCCGGCTGCACCCACACCGGCACCGGTTGCCACGCCCCAACCGTCCGGCATGAGTCGCTGGCTCGGCCCTCTCGCCGGGCTCGCCGTCGGCGCCGGCCTCGCCTCGCTGATCATGAACAACGGCATGGCGGGCGCGATGGGCGGCATTCTGATGATGGTGCTGCTCGCCGCCGCCGCGATGTTTGCGTGGCGCATGCTGCGCGCCAAATCCGGTGGAAACGGCAATCTGCAATATGCAGGCGCCACCCCGGCAGGGGCGCCGGCCCCTGTGATGTCGCCGGCAACCGGCGGCGGCATGCCGAAAATCGGCAGTGCACTTGGCGGCGTTCAGGAACCGGTCACTGCACCTTCGAGCAACCGCTTTCCGGCGGGCTTCGATGCCGAACAATTCGCGCGTCATGCCAAAGCCAACTTTGCGCGCCTGCAGGAAGCCAACGACAAACGTGATGTATCGACCATGCGCGATTACATGACGCCGGAACTCTTTGCTGCGATCAACGCGCAAATCGATCCTATGGGCGTCGCCCAGCGCACCGAAATCCTCAGTCTTGATGCGGATGTGGTCGAAGTTGTGACGGAAAACAACCGTCATATCGCCAGTGTGCGCTTCACGGGTTCGCTGCGCGACAAATCCGATCCGCAGGTCGAATCGTTCGATGAGATCTGGCATCTGGAAAAACCGCTCGATGGTTCCAGCGGCTGGCTGATCAGCGGCATTCAGCAGGTTTGATCCGGCATGGTTGACGCGGCGGCCGCATCGGCGACCGGCAGCGGTTGGCGCAGCCTGCCGCCGCCGCCCGTCGCCCCCGCACTCAATCATCTGCTGCGCCGTGCCTCGTGGGCGCGTGAACGGCTCGCGGCGCATGCCGGCAAGGCTGTGTGCTTTGACATGGCCCCGCTTTCTGTTTCACTTGAAATTCTCGCCACCGGTGAAGTGGCCGCCGGCCATGCGGCAGCGGCCACCACCTTCCGCCTGACACCGGCACTGGCACTGCGCATTGCGGCGACCGGTCGCGATGCCTGGCGTGACGTTGAAACCAGTGGCGACCTCGCGCTGGCGCGCGAAGTGCTCTACCTCGCCGAAAACCTGCGCTGGGATGCAGAAGAGGATTTGAGCCGTGTATTCGGCGACATTCTGGCCCACCGCATCGCGGGCGCCGGCAACGCCTTTCTACGCTGGCAACGCGACAGCGCCAACAGCCTCGCGCA
>CAZVDN010000238.1:0-2101 GCA_964625665.1 uncultured Streptomyces sp.
GGACAACTCTGGCGGGCCGCGGGCGGCTGCGCTCGAGTTCGCCGGCAAACACGCCGCGCGCTGGTTCATCTCGCCGCCGGGCCCGGCCGATGTCGAACGCATGCTTGCCGACGGGGCGAGGACCGGCCAGCAGGAGCGCGTGCAGCAATTGCTCAAAAAGGTCGCGCCGGAAGCAATGCTGCCCTTGAACGGCGAACAACGACCGCGCCGCCTGACGGCGAGACAGGAGCCCGTGCTCCAGGAGCGAATGGATATCCCGGCCCCTGCGCTTTCCCCGCTGCGGCGTGATATCGCGGAGGTGGTGGGCGGCAGTGATGTGAGCGCACGGAAAATCAATGCGCGGCGCAAGATGTCTTGGCTTGCCATGTTTAATGGAATATTTCTGGTTACTTGCCTCTCAGCCATTGTGGTTGCGCTGATGTTTCCAGGCCATATTCAGGCGCTCGCAGAGATGTTGGGCATCAGCCCGCCCCCGATTAAACCTTTGCAGGGCGCGAAAGATCCTGCGAAGAATCTCGCGACGGCGGCTCCGCTGCTTTCGCCGTTGGCGCCGCCGGCAGCTAAAAAGCAGGTCGATGAAAGCGCTGTCGTCGCCAACGCGATGCCTCGGCCCGAAACGCCGGCGGTGGCCGATGGTGCGACCGGCAATGAGCCGATTGCTGGTAATGCACCGGGCAACATAAAAGTACCGCCTGCTGATGCCAAAGCCGCGCCGACTGCGAAACCTTCAGTCGTGGCACCAACCGTGGCCTTGCCCGTGCCGAACGACGCAGCGGCAAAAGATGTGACGAAGGCCGCCGCGACAGCGCCGCCGCCCGTCAAGAGTCCGCCGCCGTCAGCGCCCGCGACGAATGCTACCGCCGCCGTACCGCCGATTGAAGCGAAGAGCACGGTCGCTGCCGTCGAGAAAAAAATTCCCGCGGTGAAAAAAAATCCGCCGCCAACGAATCAATCCAGCAGCGATCCGCTCGGCAAAGCCGCGGCGCAGATCAACGCGGCTAAAAAAGGCAACTTCTTCGTGCAATTCGTCGCGCTGGAATCCTACGCGGCAGCGGCGGCGTGGCGTGACAAATACGACAAGCTATCGCGAGCACAGATCGCGCAAATCAGCGTGGAGCAGGGTGCTAAATCAAAGTTTGTTGTTCTGAGCGGCCCGTTCAGGTCGAGGGACGCCGCCGAGGCATTTGCCGCGCAAAAAGGCCTTCCCGGCGGGGCGTGGATCCGGGGGGCGCGGCCTTTGCAGGCAGCCCTGCAAAAACCGGAAGCGGCTGCCGCGGGCAAAAAGGCGCAGGAGCAGAAAAGTGAGTGACAAACAGCCGGTTGTCATAAAAAACTCTGCCCCCCACGAGGTGAGTTTCTCGGAAGTGACCGGGAAGATCACGCGCAAGGTGAACCGCTTTAACGATAATGCGGTGACGGAGGCGGGCGGTAGGGAGGAAACGCTGCACGAACAGGCCGGTGAGGCAGCGCTCAACCGGCAGCGCGTGGTGCAGCATGAACAATATACACCGGACGATTTGCAAGTTGACGCAGGACCGCCTGCCGGCTCTGATATTCTGCACGCGGCAGAGTCAGCCGCGCCCGAGAACCGGCTGCATGAGAATGGCGCGGGCAATCCGGCAGGCGGCGACGCAACGCCGCAGCTGCAATCAGCCCGTCCGGAAATCAACAAGCAACGCGTTCCATCGGCGTTGAATGCTCCGGTTGCCGGGCAACCGATTGAAGCCGGCAAGATCGGTCAAGCCAATATCCTGCACGAGCCAGTCGCCGGCAACCAACCGAATACGATCTATGCGGAGGCGTCTGCCGCCGCGCAAAATGTCATTGTGCTGCCGCCGGCCGTTGCGCCGGTCGAAAAGGGTGGTGGCGAGGGCGCCGGCGCCACCGAAGCCAATCCAGTCAGGCTTGCCGGAAACGCAGCGTCAGAGCCGATTCCGAATGGATTACAAACAGGCGGCGCTGCGTCGAATTTCCTGCGGCCCGACATCCCCGAGTCGGACCCTGCAAAGAATATATTCAACATAGAATCCGGTGCGGAGGTAGCGCCGAATCTCGTGCTTCCGGACGCTTCGCCGTCCCCCATGCAGAACGTGCTTCACGT